>JAJPZY010000106.1 GCA_021204085.1 Clostridiales bacterium
GAAATCACGCACTTTAACAATTTACAAAAGCAAGGTCTTTCCTATGATATAAAAAATGCCGGGATACCTGTTTTATACAGCTGTACAGGGGCGCTGCCCCGACTGCATAAAACAGGTATCCCGGCATTTTGTGTATCCGTTTGAATGAAATCGAATAAACAGATGTATTTTACTTTGCCGGAGGCAGAAGAATTACAAGCATCTGAGCTGTTGTCGGTCCGATATTCTTTACACACTTGCCGTAGTTGGAAGCGATATGAACACTGTCGCCTGCGTTCAGAACTGTCTCAACGCCATCTTCACCTTTGAAAAGCATGGTGCCTTCGATGATATAGTAGATGGATTCTGAAGGGTTTTTACCCATCTCTGTGCCGCCGCCGCTCGGAAGGAAGTGGGAAAGTCCGTTGATCAGCTGGCCGCCGTCGACATCTGCGGGATCATGAAGTCTGCATAATTTGCACTCTGAATGTCCCGGAGCAGTGTAAGTATAGTACTCGTCTTTTTTGGTAATTTTATAGCCTGCCATAAAAAAAACCACCTTTCTTAATTTTTTTTCAATGAACAGTATACACCCTGTAAAAAAAGAAATCAATTATTTTGACCGAAAAACACTTTTTTTCAATGCTTTTCTTGTAAGATTTGACCCGGAAGGCAAGGGGGTTACCATGAGGTTACTTAATAACATTTTTGTATGTATTGCATAAAAAACCATGATGTTTTATACTGAGAATGATGAATTTAAACAAAGGCGTTTTCATGCGTTTTTTCGTCGATTTTTCTTATGATTTCAGTCGCTGCCCGGCGATGATGAAATAAATATTTCTATATTTACAAGGAGGATTTTGACAATGGGAAAGTTAGTTAATCTGGAGAAGTCTTATGTTGATAATATGTTCTCCATCGAAGGCAAAGTTGCTCTGGTTACTGGTGCTACAGGCGCTCTCGGCAAGACAATTGCAAAAGCTTACGGGTATGCAGGCGCGAAAGTTATGCTGACCGGCCGTAATGCGAAGAAGCTTGAGGCTCTGGTTGACGAGTTCAAGTCCGAGGACATCGATTGCGCATATGCAGTCGCTGATCCCGCTCAGGTTGATCAGGTTGAGGCTCTGATCAAGACTACCGTTGATACATATGGCGAGATCAATATTCTGGCGATTGCTCACGGATACAACAAGCCGCAGAATATTCTGGATCAGTCTGTAGAGGATTGGCAGTACATCATGGATGCTGACTGCAAATCCGTATATATCGTTCTGAAGTATGTGGCTCATCAGATGGTGGCTCAGGGCAAGGGCGGCGCGATCGTTGTTGTTACTTCCCAGCGTTCCAAGCGCGGTATGGCTGGCTATACCGGATACTGCACATCCAAGGGCGGCGCGGATCTGATGATTTCCTCTATGGCCTGCGATCTTACCGCGAAGTATGGCATTCGTGTAAACTCCATTCTTCCGACTGTATTCCGCAGCGAGCTGACTGAGTGGATGTTTGATCCGGAATCTGAAGTTTATAAGAACTTCTTGAAGAGACAGCCGATCGGACGTCTCGGCGAGCCGGATGATTTCGTTGGAATGGCTATTTACCTTGCTTCTGACGCGTCCAAGTTTATGACCGGCGGCAACTATGACTGCTCCGGCGGATATTTGGTCTGCTAATCATAATCATTTTTGTTTACAGCACCGGATGCCCATCCCCGGCGTCCGGTGTGTGAAATAATATCAACAATTCATTTATTACAGGAGGTAATGAACAATGGGAAAGAAAATCTGGGTAGACCTTACTCATCCTTTCAGCGCTGAGATTCCGCGTTGGCCTTATTTTGACAAACCGGTGATCGACAGCAAGCATTCCATGGCAAAGGGCGGCGTTTTGACTCAGTACATCGGCTGCACCATGCATACAGGTACACATTGTGATGCTCCGCGTCACGTAATGGAGCGCGAGTTTGACGGCAGAAGAGCTCGTTATACACATGAGATGCCGGTTGACGCTTACACAGGCGATGCAGTATGTCTGGATCTTCACTTTGTAAAGCGTTGGGAGCTGATCACAGCAGAGCATCTTGACAAGGCTTGCCGCAACATGGGCATTGACCCGGATTCTGATTATTTAAAGGATAAGGTGCTTTGCCTCTGCACAGGTATGCATCTGAAGTTTGATGATTCCAAAGAGTATTATCATTATTCCTGCGGTACAGGCCGTTCCGCTGGTATCTGGTTTGTAAAGCACGGCGTAAAGTGCGTTGCTATGGATATGCAGGCTCTGGATCATCCGCTTCACACCGCGATGGGCAACAACGGTATGACCAGAATGAACCTTCTCGGCGCATCCGGCAGACCGATTATCGAGGAGTTCATCGAGGAGTTCGGTGAGGAAGCTTATGCTCCGTTCGAGAAAGAGTATTATGTGAAGTATTACGGTGAGGAAGCTTATGAGGAGTTCTACGGACCGCTTGAGGCGATCGGCAACTGGGGTACCTGGGAGCCTTGCCACAAGACCATGCTTGGTCACGGCATCGTAGGCGTTGAGAACCTGGGCGGCGACCTTGAGAAGGTTTGCGGCAAAGAGTTCGAGTTCTTCTGCTTCCCGCTTCGCTGGTACATGGGTGATGGTTCCATGGCTCGCTGCGTAGCACGTATCGATGAGGACGACATCAATGATGTTCCGGAGAGAACATATCTGTACTGCGGCACAGGCGCTCAGGACAGAGAGCATTTCGGTTTCGATGACTATGAGAAGTTTGCAGCGGATCCGGCTATTTAATAATCAGAGAAAGTAAGGAGAACCCAAATGGCGAAGAAGACAATTATCACGGTTGCCACCACTGGTGCATGGCCGAAGAAAGAGAACAACCCGAATGTACCGATGACTCCGTCAGAGATCGCGGATGACATCTATGACTGCTGGAAAGCGGGCGCTGCGATTGCTCATATTCATATGAGAGACGACGAAGGCAATGGCGTTATGGATCCGGCAAAGTTTGCTGAGACAGTGAAGCTTCTGAATGAGAGATATCCGGAGTGCGATATTGTAATCAACATGACCACATCCGGTGATATCCATGCAGATGACGACATCCGTGTACAGCACGTGAAGGATCTGAAGCCGGAGATGGCTTCCTATGACTGCGGTTCCATGAACTGGTTAAACAGCGGACTGTTCATCAACTCTCCGAAGTTCCTGACAGATTGCGGACTCCTTTTCCAGGAGACCAACACCAAGCCTGAGATTGAGGCTTTTGATCCCGGTATGATCGGCAATGCTGCTTATTATATCAAGAAAGGGGTTTTAAAGACTCCGGTACATTTCCAGTTCTGCATGGGCTGTGCGAATGGTATCGCCGGCACGATGAAGAACCTGATCTTCATGAAGGAGACAGCAGAAGAACTGGTTGGCAAAGGCAATTTCACATGGTCCTGCTTCGGCGTTGGCCACAGTGCAATGGAGATGCTTTATGGTGCAGTAGCACTTGGCGGACATATCCGTGTTGGTATGGAAGACAATGTTATGTATGCGAAGGGGCAGCTTGCTGACAGCAACCGTCAGTTCGTAGAGAGAGCAGTTCGTGTCATCAAAGAGTATGGCAATGAAGTTGCTACTCCGGCTGAGGCTCGTGAGATGCTTGGTCTTGCACCGAAGAACTAAACAAATTCATCGACAGTATCTTATGCCGGATACCCTTTGCGGTATCCGGCATCTGTTTGTTGCACAGGGGTGCGTAAGGAGTTTGACAGCTATGCTGTCCGCACACCATGCGAGGCGAATATGAGGTAAAAATTGCCTCATACTCGATTTACAAGGAGGTTTCTTATGACGTGGGGAGCGTTGTACATGTATTATTACTGCCCGAAATGCGGACTGAAGTTTGAATACGCTCTGGATGTGATGCCGGAGTTCGGCGACAAGTTTGGCTATTGTCCGGAGTGTCAGGTTGCCGGTGTATATGAAAAAGAAGGCGCGCGTCAGTTGGACGATAATGATTACTTTGAGGTGGAGTAGAATTCTCTGTTGCAAATCAAAAAATCCTGTAGCATAATAATCATAGATTATGTTTTTGACATTATGCAAAATGTGATATTTTTAAAATCTCAAAAGGCAGGATAAGAGATGGAAGTGATCAGAAGATTATCGTTGGTAGATCAGGTTTATGAGAAGCTGCGTGAGCGGATTATTACGCTTGAGATTCCGTTTGGCAGTAAGCTGAATGTCAGCAAACTGCAGGAAGAATATGGTGTGAGTTCTACACCGGTGCGCGAGGCGCTGAATCGTCTGCTGAATGACGGGCTGATTGAGTTTGAGAATAATGTCGGGGCGAGGGTGATTGATTTCACTCCGGATGATGTCCGTCAGATACAGGAGCTGTCTTACGCTTATGAGATTGTTGCTGCACGCAACGCGCTTCGCAGCGGGAACATTCAGGCGATGGCGGATGAGATTGAGCAATATATCGAGGAGTATCGCCATTCGACGAATGTTGTAGACAGCTGCAGGTGTATCAAGGATATTCTGGATGTCTTTTATAAGAATGCGGACAATGACCGGCTTCTTGCCGGAGTGTCGTCCATAAACGGTCTGGACAGCATCCTGCATTCCCTTTTTGCTATTCCGCGTGAGCAGGGCGGAAGCGGCGGACAGTATCATTCCGGTATTGTATATTTTGAGCGGATTCACGAGGCGGTGCTGGCCGGCGATTTTACAAGAGTCTGCGATGCTTTGGAGGAGCACCAGCTCTGGTCCAGAGAGTATATTCTGAAGAATATGGAGATGGTCAAGAATAAGGGAGCCTGACGGCTGACGTTGGTTTTGCGAAAAACCGGCGGGTGATGAATACGATTGTGATAAAACCACAATAGATTATTTTTTCAGGGTGAAGGAGGAGATTCCAATGGTATTGACAAATTTTGATGTTCTGGTGGAGAAAGTAAAGAGTTTCCCGGAGCCGAAGAGGGTAATTGTTGCAGCGGCGGGCGATGCTCATACGCTTGAGGCGATCAAAGAAGCGGTAGATGAAGGTATCGTTGTTCCGGTTCTGGTTGGTGAGAAGGCAAAAATCACGGAGATCGCGGCTGAGATCGGCCTTGCGGTTGCGGAAGAGGATATCTATGATGTTGCGGATGTAAACGAAGCGGCGCAGAAGGCGGTTGCACTGGTTCATGAAGGTAAGGGCGACTTCATTATGAAGGGCAAGATGGAGACTGCTCAGATCTTAAAGCCGGTTGTAAATAAGGAGACCGGACTCGGAACCGGGCGTGTGATGTCCCACTTTGTGCTGGATGAGATTCCGAACTACCACAAGCTGATCGTTACTACAGACGGCGGTATGATGACATATCCGACGCTGGAGCAGAAGAAGGATATTATTGTCAACACGGTTGAGACACTGAAGGCTCTCGGATATGAGAATCCGAAGGTTGCCTGCGTGGCGGCTGTAGAAAAAGTGAATCCGAAGATGCCGGAGACCGTTGAGGCGGATGCGCTGAAGCAGATGAATTTAAACGGAGAGATTAAGGACTGCATCGTAGAGGGACCGATTTCACTGGATATCGCGCTCAGCAAAGAGATTGCTGACATCAAGGGATTTGACAGCCCGGTAGCCGGCGACGCAGATGTTATTCTGGTTCCGAATATTCAGGTGGGGAATATCCTCGGAAAGTCCATCACAGTAATTGCGGGCGGCAATATGGCCGGATTTATCGTTGGCGCACAGGTGCCGATTGTTATGACTTCCAGAGGTTCTTCCGCAAAGGAGAAGTATCTTTCTCTGGTGCTGGCTGCAGCTGCGACAGCGGGGAAATAAAGAACAGAGAATACAGTATTTCATGGATCGCATGATTGTGAATAACTGTATCAGAGTGATGCGTATTGTCATAGAGATGATAAACAGAAATAGGAAAAGCGGTGTGTCTGTATCGGACACGCCGCTTTCTGTGAGTCAGCAGTCAGCTGATTTTGTTTTGCATATATTCATCCATGATATCCTGTAACTGCTCGTGATATTTTTTCTCTGTGTGAACCTTAAAAGCATCCGGGTCGATGGGCAGGTTCAGGTCGTTTAACCGCCGGATACTCCATACATAGAGGATATCCAGTGCGGGAATCAGGTCTTCGCCCAGAGGAGTCAGGATGTACTCGACTTTTAAGGGAATGGTATTGTACTGGATGCGCTCCACCAGTCCGTCTCTGGTCAGTTCTTTCAGCTGTTGACTGAGCACTTTTTCGCTGACCTTTAACGTCTTTTTTGTCTCATTAAAACGAATCTTTCCATAGTGATGAATATGATGTAATAACGTCATTTTCCATTTGCCGGAAATGCAGTTTGTTACGAAATGATAAGGATTTACTGCTTCCACTTAAAGATGACACCTCCTTAATTTTCAATGAAAAATGTAAGTAACTGACAAAATAGTTTCTTACTGTGCGTAAGGTTATTAAGTATCGAAATGGTAACCAACCAAACATATTGTATCAGGTCAGATACTGTTTGGCAATCATTATTTTCTTTTAAACAATAAAAATTTCTAATTACAAAAAATGGAAAAGAACCGTTTTTTTTCTGATCACCGGCAGTTCTAAGTGCGTTTATTCTCTCATAGAAATGTAGAAAAGAGTACAGCCGGCATTTTTATGCGGCGGACTTTTTTATCAAAATAAATCAGGGAGGATGCGTTATATATGCCGGATACCAGTGTTTATCAGAATATAGCCGCGAGAACCGGAGGGGAGATCTATGTGGGGGTGGTCGGCCCGGTACGAACCGGAAAATCAACATTTATCAAACGTTTCATGGATCTGATGGTTCTTTCGCGGATGGAAGAGGGGGAAGAAAAGAAACGGACGGTGGATGAGCTTCCTCAGTCGGCGCAGGGAAGGACGATTATGACGACTGAGCCGAAGTTTATTCCGAAAGACGCGGTGGAGGTGATGCTGGAGGAAAACCTTCCGGTTCGCGTCCGCTTGATTGATTGTGTCGGTTTTCTGATTGACGGCGTAAACGGACATATGGAAGACGGAAAAGAACGGATGGTTAAAACGCCCTGGTATGAGTATGAGATTCCGTTTGCAAAGGCTGCCATGGTAGGAACCCAGAAAGTCATTCGAGATCATTCAACGATAGGAGTAGTGGTGACCACGGATGGAAGTTTTACGGATATTCCGAGGGAAAGCTATCTGCCGGCGGAGGAGCGGACAATCGCAGAACTGAAAGCGATCGGCAAGCCGTTTGTTATTCTTTTAAATACACCGAAGCCCTATAGCGAACAGACTGCTGATCTGGTGAACAGACTTCGGGAAAAATATCAGGCTTCCGTTCTTCCAGTAAACTGTGAACAGATGAAAATTGAAGATATTCAGAAGATACTCCGACAGGTGATTTATGAGTTTCCGGTGGATAAAATGGAGTTCTGGCTGCCCGGATGGGTGGAGATGCTTGCACCGGAGCATCCGGTAAAAAGAGCGGCCATCGAGGAGACCGTGAGGCTTTTGAAAGTTGCTGATCGGATGAAGGATATTGTTGATCTGGAGTGGAAATCGGAACACGAGGAAATTGCGGAAGTAAAGGCAGAACAGATTGATCTGTCTATGGGGAGTGCGCGGTTTCGCATGAGGGTGGGGGAATATTTATATTATGAGAATCTGAGTGAGCTGACCGGCGTGCCGATTCGTGATGAATATGAGATGATTTCGATTTTTCGGGATATGGCAAAACAGAAACAGAAGTATGAGCAGGTAGAGGCGGCTCTGGACAGTGTACACAGTACAGGATACGGAGTAGTATCTCCTTCCATGAGTGAAATCTCCGTCGAGGAACCTGTTTTGATGAAACACGGAAATAAATATGGCGTTAAAGTCAGGGCGAGTTCGCCCTCCATTCATATGATACGGGCAACTATTGAGACGGAGATCGCGCCGATCATCGGCAGCGAAGAACAGGCGCAGGATCTTATTGATTATATTAAAGAAAATCAGGGCGACGCGGATGGCCTGTGGAAGACGAAGATTTTCGGGAAATCGGTCGGAGAGCTGGTGGAGGATGGCATTCGCCGCAAGATTACGATGATGGATGAGGAGAGCCAGATGAAACTGCAGGACACGATGCAGAAGATTGTCAATGACAGCAATGGCGGGCTGGTGTGCATCATCATCTAGTGTTTTAAGTTGGCGGAAGGATGTGACAGATGAGTGAAAAACACCCCTACAAAGTTGCCTGAAAATATGTTGACGGCATCTGTCGCATCCTGACCGTACATCCAGCGATGATATAAGACGATGCAGAATATAGAGATATGCAAACGAAGAAATATGCAATTGAGTCATTTCGTTTCTTATGTTAAGATATTATCCAACGAACAGGAGGAAATTTCCATGAGCGAAGTATATGATAAACTGATGAGGTGTTATGAAAGTGTGCGTGCGAAAACGGATTTTCACCCGGAGATAGCGATTGTTTTAGGCTCCGGTCTGGGCGATTATGCGGAGCATATTCAGACGAAACAGGTGATTGATTATCATGAGATTGAGGACTTCCCGGTGTCGACGGTTCTGGGACACGCCGGGAGGTTTGTGTTCGGGTATGTGCAGGATATTCCGGTGGTAATCATGCAGGGGAGAGTTCACTATTATGAAGGATATCCTATGTCGGATGTGGTTCTGCCGACAAGACTGATGGGACTTCTCGGTGCAAAGGCTTTACTGCTGACGAATGCTTCCGGCGGAATTCAGGAGGGAATGCAGGCGGGAGACCTGATGCTGATTACGGATCAGATTTCGGATTTTGTGCCCTCGCCGCTGGTTGGTCCGAATTTGGACGGGCTTGGCGTGCGGTTCCCGGATATGAGCCATATCTATGACGAGCTGCTTCAAAATGCGGTGAGGAATGCGGCAAAACGATTGGGGATTTCCTTAAAGGAGGGGGTCTATATTCAACTGACCGGACCGAATTATGAATCGCCGGCGGAGATTCGTATGTGCAAGGCAATCGGCGCGGATGCTGTGGGTATGAGCACGGCCTGTGAAGCAATTGCGGCGAATCATATGGGAATGAAGGTCTGCGGCATTTCCTGTATTTCGAATCTTGCGGCGGGAATTTCAAAGCGGCCGCTGACACATGCGGAGGTGCAGGAGTCAGCGGATCGGGTGGCGCCGCTGTTTCAGAAACTGGTGACGGAGAGTGTTCTCGAAATATCAAAAGTGATTAATGCATAGGAGAACCCGATTTACGTTGAATTGCATGTGTACACAAAACAATTTTAACTCAGGCACGGGAAAGTGCCTTCGTTTAAAATGTTTTGCGCACACATGAGGCGAAGGGGTTGGAGCGGGTTTTCCAAAAGTTTTGTGTACACCTGCATCCGGGGATTGAGAAAAGTTCTCTCGTGACTGTATGGAGATTTTTACTAAAGGAGAAAGAAGTATACATGAATATCAGATTTTATAACGCCAGAATATTGACTTTGAATGACAGTGAGGATTTCGAGATCGTCTCCGGCGAGTTATGGGTGTCGGGCGACCGGATTCTCTATGCGGGCGATGGCGCGCAGCCGGACCGGATCCTGGAGAGCCTGGGTATGCATATGATCCTCTGGGAAAGGGAGATTGACTGCGGCGGGAATCTTCTGATGCCCGGTTTTAAGAACGCACATGCGCACACTTATATGACGTTTTTGCGCTCTTATGCGGATGACTTGCCGCTGCAGGAGTGGCTCTATCAGATGTGTTTCCCGAAGGAGGACCAGCTGGATACGGAGAATATCCGCCCGTTGGAAGTGCTGGGGATTATGGAATACCTGACCGGCGGGATTACCACCAGTTTTGATATGTGTTATTTTCCGCCTGTTTACGCACAGGTGGCGGCGGACTGCGGATTCCGGGCGGTACAGGTGTCCGGCGTCAATAGTTTTGGCGGCGACCTCGGTGTGGTGGAGGAGAATTATTTAAAAGTAAATGAAACCAGTGACCTGACAACTTTTTTCATCGGATTTCACGCTGAATACACGACGAAGATGGAAATGATGCAGGGTATTGCAAAGCTGGCGCAGAAGTATAAGTCTCCTTTGTACATGCACAATTCTGAGACGGCGAAGGAAGTCGCAGAGTGTGTGGAGAGATACGGGAAGACACCGACGCAGATTACGGACGAGCTTGGAATGTATGAATACGGCGGCGGTGGTTTTCACTGCGTGTATTTTGATGATCAGGATTTTGAAATCTTTAAGAAACGGGGACTGACGGCGGTAACCTGTCCGGCGTCCAATTTAAAGCTGGCCAGCGGCATTGCGCCGTTGAAGCGGTTTTACGATGAGGGAATCAATTTGGCAATCGGCACGGACGGCCCGGCCAGCAATAACAGCCTGGATATGTTTAAGGAGATGTATCTGGCTTCCACGCTGGCGAAAGTGCGGGAGATGGACGCGGAGTGCATCAGCGCAGACCGTATCCTTTATATGGCGACGACCGGCGGCGCGAAGGCGATGAATCTTTCGGACTGTGACCGGCTGGCGGCGGGAAAGAAGGCGGATCTGATTTTGATTGACCTGAAACAGCCGAATATGCAGCCGGAAAACAATATTGTGAAAAATCTGGTTTACGGCGGCGGGAAGCAGAATGTAAAGCTGACGATGGTGAACGGAAGGATTCTCTATGAAGACGGGAAATTTCATATAGGGGCGGAGCCGGAGGATATCTATAAAGAAGCGAACCGGATTATCCGGGGGATGAAGTGATGATGAGGATTGCGAGATAAGAGAGATAGGATATCTTAGATTTCCGTAATCGAACTTATGCACAGCGGTGATTTTTACGGAGCAATCCGTAGGTATCATCAGTTGTAAGGATATATCAGTATCAAGACGGGAGAGAACCATGAAAGTGACAATTTATACTGACGGCGCGGCCCGCGGCAACCCGGACGGCCCCGGCGGGTACGGTGCGGTCCTGCAGTTTACGGACGAAGCGGGTACCTTACATGAAAAAGAACTCAGCGCCGGATACGAAAAAACGACCAACAACCGCATGGAGCTTATGGCAGCGATTGCCGGGTTGGAGGTCTTAAAAAAGCCCTGTCAGGTTGAACTGTACTCAGATTCGAAATATCTGACGGATGCCTTTAATCAGCACTGGATTTACGGGTGGATGAAGCGCGGCTGGAAGAAAGCGGACAAGTCCCCGGTAAAAAATATTGACTTGTGGAAGCGGCTGCTGGCAGCGATGGAGCCGCATGAGGTTACCTGGCACTGGGTGAAGGGGCATGACGGGCACCCGGAAAATGAGCGCTGCGACCGGCTGGCTACGACGGCGGCAGACGGGGATGAGCTCCTGGAGGATGTGATGAGGTGAAGGGATTTTTTGTTGAAATGTAGCCTTGTTTTGCATTTTTGTGAATAGCTTAAAGATGATAATATCTTGTAAACATAAGAATTCTATGATACTATATTTTTCTGCGAGATAAAATTTATTTTTAAAATATAACGGAGGAACAGATCGTGAAAGCATATGGAGTGAATGAGTTACGCCGGATGTATCTGGATTTTTTTAAGAGCAAAGATCATCTGGCGATGAAAAGTTTTTCTCTGATTCCGCATAATGACAACAGCCTGCTTCTGATCAATGCGGGGATGGCGCCCTTAAAGCCGTACTTTACCGGAGCGGAGATTCCGCCGAAGCGGAGGGTGACCACCTGCCAGAAGTGTGTTCGCACCGGCGATATCGAGAATGTGGGAAAGACCGCGCGTCATCTGACCTTTTTTGAGATGCTGGGCAATTTCTCGTTTGGAGATTATTTTAAGCATGAGGCGATTGCCTGGTCCTGGGAGTTTCTGACAGAGACGCTGGGTATGGATCCGGAGCGGCTGTACCCGTCCATTTACGGTGAGGATGAGGAGGCTTTTGAAATTTGGACGAAGGAAGTCGGCGTTCCGGCGGAGAAGATTACCCGTTTTTACCGTGATCCTGAGACTGGGGAGTGCGATAACTTCTGGGAGCACGGCGCAGGTCCCTGCGGTCCCTGTTCGGAGATTTATTATGACCGCGGCGAAAAGTATGGCTGCGGATCGCCGGATTGTAAGGTGGGCTGCGACTGCGACCGCTATATGGAAGTCTGGAATAATGTTTTTACGCAGTTTGACGGCGACGGAAAAGGCGGCTATACCGAGCTGGAGAATAAGAATATCGACACCGGCATGGGGCTGGAGCGTCTTGCCGTAGTGATGCAGGATGTGGACTCTGTCTTTGATATCGATACCATGAAGGCGATCCGCGATAAGATCTGCGAGCTTTCCGGCAAAAAATATCATATGGATGCGCTGGATGATGTTTCCATCCGTGTGATTACCGATCATATCCGTTCTTCGACATTTATGGTTTCTGACGGAATCATGCCTTCAAACGAGGGCAGAGGATACGTGCTGCGCCGGATTATCCGCCGTGCGGCCCGTCACGGCCGGATGCTGGGCATCGAGGGGACGTTCCTGGCGGATGTGGCGATGACGGTCATTCATGAGAGCAAGGACGGCTACCCGGAACTGGACGAGAAAAAAGATTTTATCCTGAAGGTTCTGACGCAGGAGGAAGAGCGTTTTGCGAAGACGCTGGATCTGGGTCTTGCAATCCTTGCGGATATGGAAGAGGAGATGACGCAGGCCGGTAAGAAGGTTCTCTCCGGAGAAAATGCGTTCAAATTATATGACACGTACGGATTCCCGGTTGACCTGACGGAGGAGATTCTGGCGGAAAAAGGATTTACTTATGATGCGGACGGATTCAAAGCTGCCATGGAGAATCAGCGGCAGATGGCCCGCAGCAGCCGGAAGACTACGAATTACACCGGACATGAGGCGACCGTGTATGATGAGATTGATCCGGCGATCACTTCTGTGTTTACCGGCTATGACCGTCTGGATGATCAGGGGAAAGTGATGGTTCTCGTGAAGAACGCGGCGGATGGAGAAGAAGACGAGATTATTGAGGTTCTTGCTGACGGAGATCAGGGAACGATTATCACGGACCGCACGCCTTTTTATGCTACCATGGGCGGACAGATCGGCGATCACGGAGTGATCTCCACGGCGGACGGTTCGTTTGAAGTTACGGATACCGTGAAGCTCGCGGGCGGGCGTGTCGGTCATGTCGGACGGATGACTTCGGGTCTGATCAAATCCGGAGATACGGTGACGCTTACTGTTGACCGTAAACGGCGTACGGCGACCTGCAAGAATCATTCCGCAACGCATTTGCTTCAGAAGGCGCTGCGTGAGGTGCTCGGCACCCACGTGGAGCAGGCAGGTTCCTATCAGGATGCAGACCGCACACGGTTTGATTTTTCGCACTTCCAGGCGATGACGGAGGACGAGCTTGCAAAAGTAGAAGCCATTGTCAATGAGAAGATTGCGGAGGGGATCCCCGTTTGCACGGATGTCATGACGGTGGAGGAAGCCAGGAAGACCGGCGCAATGGCGCTCTTCGGTGAAAAGTACGGGGAGACGGTCCGCGTGGTTTCGATGGGGGATTTTTCAAAAGAATTCTGCGGCGGTACCCATGTGGCGAACACAGCGGATATTACGGCGTTTAAGATCGTATCGGAGGGCGGCGTGGCGGCAGGCGTCCGTCGGATTGAGGCCCTGACCGGCGCCAATGTGTTTGCGTATTATAAAAATATAGAAAATGAGCTGGCAGAGGCGGCGAAAGCGGCGAAGGCAGCTCCGGCGGATCTGGTGGCGAAGATTGCGCATATGCAGGCGGAGATTAAGACACTGCAGTCTGAAAATGAATCTTTAAAGAGCCGGATCGCACAGTCCTCCATGGGCGACGTGATGGATCAGGTTGTTGAGGTCAAGGGCGTGAAGCTTCTGGCTGCCAGTGTTCCCGGCGTAGATATGAACGGTTTGCGTGATCTTGGGGATCAGCTGAAAGAGAAGCTGGGCGAGGGCGTGATCCTTCTGGCGAGTGAGAACGGCGGAAAGGTCAGCCTGATGGCTATGGCGACAGACGGAGCGATGAAGCAGGGCGCTCATGCGGGCAATCTGATCAAGGCGGCGGCAAAGAAAGTTGGCGGAGGCGGAGGCGGCCGTCCGAATATGGCGCAGGCCGGCGGAAAGAACCCGGCCGGTATCCCTGACGCCCTGGCTGCGGCAAAGGAGACGCTGGCGGAGCAGTTATAACATTTTTTTGACTGTTGATTAGCAAAAAATATCCTGTCATTTGAAAAATTGACTTGTGATTATGTCGAATGTATGATAACATAAATTGTACGTATTCGAAAACAATCTTATTTTAAAGATAAGGGCCGACGTATTTGTACGCCGGCCATTTATTTTAAAAATGATAAGGCGGGAACGATAAGGGTGTCATTGATTCTGTATGCTCGATTGATTTTCGGATTATTACAATATAATTATATCTATTAAGGAGGAGGAGTTTACTATGAGCAGATTATCAGTGGTTGAGACCGGTAAGATGCGCAAAGCCGGCGAGGATCTGCGCCTGCAGGTCGCCTCGCGCATCGCGGCGAACCCACCCGGGGTCTGTGCGGTGGAGCAGCAGCTTGCGATTTTGCAGGTCTGTCATGCTCAGAGCTGCGGCAAGTGTGTACCCTGCCGTGTCGGATTGGGGAGGCTTGCACAGCTTCTGGAGGATGTCCTGGATGACAGAGCTACGATGGACACGCTGGATTTGATTCGCGAGACCGCAGAAAATATTCGTGTGTCCGCAGACTGCGCCATCGGCTTTGAGGCGGCGAATATGGTGCTGAAAGGTTTGGAAGGATTTGAGGAGGACTATCTTTCACATATACAGAAGCATGCCTGTTCCGGTTCCTTCGAACAGCCGATTCCCTGCGTTACGCTCTGTCCCGCGAATGTGGATGTGCCGGGTTATATTGCTTTGGCGGCAGAGGGAAGGGCGGACGATGCAATTCGCCTGATCCGCAAGGACAATCCGTTCCCTACCGCCTGCGCACTGATCTGTGAGCATCCCTGTGAGAAGAGATGCCGCCGCAGGATGATTGATGATGCGGTCAATATCCGCGGCTTAAAGCGCTTCGTGGTGGATCACGCTTCGGCAGATTCTGTTCCCACACCGCCGTGCAATCCGTCTACGGGTAAGAGAGTGGCTGTGGTCGGCAGCGGACCGAGCGGTCTGACGGCAGCTTATTTCCTGCAGCTGATGGGACATCAGTGCACGGTATTTGAGGAGAAGAAACAGCTGGGCGGTATGCTTCGCTATGGTATTCCGAATTACCGCTTCCCGAGAGAGCGTCTCCAGCAGGATCTGGACGCCATTCTTTCAACCGGCATTGAGGTGAAGACAGAGGCAAAAATCGGCGCAGAAGAGATGAAGCAGCTTCATGAGGAGTATGACGCTGTTTATGTGGCGATCGGTGCGCACACAGATAAAAAGCTTCGAATCGAGGGTGAGGACAGTGAGAATGTAGTTTCGGCTGTCAAGATGCTTCGGGAGATCGGAGATGACAACTATCCGGATTATATCGGAAAGGATATTATCGTAGTTGGCGGCGGCAACGTTGCGATGGACTGCGCAAGAACGGCAATCCGCTGCCATGCAGCTTCGGTGAAGGTGGTTTACCGGAGACGGCAGGAGGATATGACGGCGCTTCCCGCAGAAGTCGAGAGCGCACTCGCTGAGGGCGTGGAGATGGTAACACTCAATGCACCGATGCGGATTGAGGCGGATGATGAAGGAAAAGCGGTTGCTCTCTGGGTACAGCCTCAGGTCATTGGTCAGGTGAAGAACGGACGTCCTGCTCCGCACAATGCGAATAAGCCTGAAGAGCGGATGGCCTGCGATATTGTTCTGGTCGCAGTCGGACAGGATATCGTGTCCGGACCGTTTGCTGAATTTGGTATGCCTGTAAACCGCGGAAAGATCGTTGCCGATAAGTCCGGCGCGGTTGCAATGGACGGTATTTTTGCCGGCGGTGAATGTGTCCTCGGAGCAGCGACGGTGATTCGTTCTATCGAGGGCGGTAAGGTTGCTGCGGCAAATATTGATGAGTATCTGGGCGGCCATCATATGGTTACCTGCGATGTGAAGATCCCGGAGCCTATGCTCAATGACAAGGTAGCCAGCGGAAGAGTAAACATTCGTGAAGTGGAAGCCTGCACACGTAAGCTGAGCTTTGACGGTGTGGAACTGCCGATGAGTGAAGAGGAAGCACTCAATGAGGCCAGCCGGTGCCTGCGCTGCGATCATCATGGATGCAGTGTGCTGAGAGGAGGTCGTCAGGAGATATGGTAAATTTAAAGATTAATAATAAAGAAGTACAGGTTAAAGAGGGGACGACGATTCTTGAGGCGGCCGCTATGGTCGGTATCAAGATTCCGACGCTCTGTTATCTGAAGGATATCAATGAGATCGGAGCCTGTCGTGTCTGTTCCGTAGAGTTAAAGGGTAAGGATACCCTGGTAGCTGCCTGCAATACAAAAGTGCAGGAAGGCATGGAAGTCATCACCAACAGCAAAAAAGTGCAGCATGCGAGACGGATGAATGTAGAGTTTATCCTCTCCCAGCATAACACGGACTGTACTTCCTGTACACGGAGCGGAAACTGTACGCTTCAGGAAGTGGCGAATACGCTGAATATCGGACATCTGCGTTTCCCGCGGACGCCGGAAAAGAAGCCATGGAACCCGGATTTCCCGCTGATCCGTGATACCGACAAGTGTATTAAGTGCATGCGCTGCGTCCAGATCTGTGAAAAGGTTCAGAGCCTTGGGATCTGGGATATGGTAAACACCGGAAAGCGTACCAGCGTGAATGTCGGTGACAACAAAAAGATTGAGGAGACTGATTGTGCCGTCTGCGGCCAGTGTGTGACGCACTGCCCGGTTGGCGCCCTTTATGAAAGAGATGACTGCGAGATTTTTATGGATGCAATCCGTGATCCGGAGAAGATCGTGGTTGTGCAGATCGCGCCGGCTGTCCGTGCAGCCTGGGGCGAAGGAATCGGGCTGCCGAAGCAGATGGCGACCGAAAAGCGCATGGCCGCAGCGGTTCGTCTTCTTGGTGCTGACTATGTCTTTGATACAAATTTCTCGGCAGATCTGACGATTATGGAGGAGGGAACGGAGTTCATTGAGCGGATGCAGCATCCGGACGATTACCAGTGGCCGATGTTTACCTCCTGCTGTCCCGGCTGGGTGCGGTTCCTGAAATCCCAGTATCCGGATATGACGCCGAACCTGTCGACGGCGAAGTCGCCCCAGCAGATGTTCGGCGCGGTGGTGAAGTCTTATTATGCAAAGCTTCTGGACGTGGATCCGTCCCGGATCTTCTGCGCATCAATTATGCCGTGCATGGCGAAAAAGCATGAATGTGCGATTCCGGTGATGAATGATGCGGGCGCCGGACAGGATGTGGATCTGGCTCTGACGACACGCGAACTTGACCGGATTATCAAGGCGGAAATGATCATTCCCGAGCTTCTGCCGGAGGAAGAGTTTGATATGCCGCTCGGCGTCGGTACCGGCGCGGCCGTGATTTTCGGTGCGACCGGCGGAGTTATGGAGGCTGCGCTTCGTACTGCTTCCTATGTTCTGGAAGGACACAATCCGGATCCGGATGCCTTTAAAGTGGTTCGCGGCATGGAGGGCATCAGGGAAGCGGAGATCGAGATTGCGGGCATCAAGGTGAAGGCTGCCGTTGCACACGGTCTCGGAAATGCCAGAAAGCTGATTGAGAAGTGCCGTTCCGGCGAGGCGGATTATCATTTCGTAGAGATTATGGCCTGCCCCGGCGGCTGTGCCGGCGGCGGCGGACAGCCGATTCACGACGGCGTGGAGATGGCGGACGTCCGCGGGGCGCAGCTCTATGAGCTGGATCGCAACAATCCGCTGCGTTTCTCCCATGAGAATCCCTCTGTCATTCAGGCATATAAGGATTATTTTGAGGAGCCGCTTTCCCATAAGTCTCATGAGCTGTTACATACGGATCATGACGCATGGAAGATGCCCGGCGAGGCATAAAATGATGATGAGGATTGCGGGAGCGGTTTTTGCGGAGCAATCCGTGGGTATCATCATCTGTAAAGGCTTTTGACTCCAACATCATGATGATAAAGAATCAGCCATCTTGCTGTTACCCAGTTTGGTTGACAGTGAGGTGGCTGTTTATATTTTTTAATTTTTATTAATTCTTGTTTTGTTTTTATTAATTCTTTTTTTGCGATATTAATTCTTTTTTCGAATTTGCACTTGTTACTCTTTGATTTTGTGGTAAAATAGACTATGAGTTTACTCGGGCGGAACCCTGCATTGTGGAAATTTTTTAATTCTATCGAGAGGAGGTCGGGGCTGATGTGAGTTTTGCCCAGGTTTACGGAATTATGCAACAAAAAATATGCATGAAAGGAAGGATAATGAAAAATGAAAGAAGTTAAAAACATTACGATCTGCGGCGGCGGCATGATGGGCAGCGCGATTGCTCAGGTCATGGCCGGTCTCGGCGATGTGAGCATCATTGTTTATGATAAGTTCCCGGTTGATGTGGCAGCGAAGATTCGCAGCAACATGAAGCTTCTGGTCGAGAAAGAGATCGTGACCGAGCAGGATGTTGATGATGTTGTCGCGAAGGTCAGTTTTACACAGGATATCAACGATGTGAAGGATGCAGATCTGGTTGTGGAAGCAGTTCTGGAAGACATGCAGATGAAGCAGGATCTGTTCACACAGCTGGAAGAGATCGTAGCGGATGACTGCATTTTCTGCACGAACACCTCCGTTATGAGCCCGACAGAGATTTTCTCAAAGTGCGCACATAAAGATAGAGTTGTCGGCACCCATTTCTGGAATCCGGGATTCTTGATTCCGCTGGTAGAGGTCGTTAAGACCGATGCGACGAGCGATGAAGTTGCCGATACCGTGATGGATGTTTTGACAAGAGCAGGCAAGAAGCCGGTTCTGTGCAAGAAGGATGTTCCGGGATTTATCGCAAACCGTATGCAGCATGCGCTGTGGCGTGAAGCAATCTCCATCGTTGAGAGAGGAATCGCTGACGCGAAGACGGTAGACGACGCCTGCAAGTACAGCTTCGGCCTTCGTCTCCCGTACCTGCCTCCGCTTGTGAATTCCGATATGGTCGGAACACAGCTGACTTATAACATTCACAACTATGTTCTGGCTGATCTGGAAGACAGACATGAGGCTTCCCCGCTGCTCGGCGAAATGCTTGAGAAGGGTGAGCTTGGCTTCCGCGCGGAGACCAAGGACGGCGTGAAGACCGGCTTTATGTCTTATACAGAGGAAGAGATCGCAGAGATCAACTCCGGTTTGAATGAGTATCTGATCAAGATGCTGTATGGAAAATAAAATAGGGAAAAGTTATGAGAGGTTAAAAGTTATGAATGCAAAAGAAATTAGAAGAGAAAAAGGAACCGTTTTGTGGCGGCTCAGTAAGCATTTCAATTTTGCTGCTGAAAAATAATTCCTGATTCGTTCGTATTCTGTGTAATCCTGACAATTGTAGTATTTGTTCTGTCACTGTTCTGTGGCAAGGGACCGTTGGAACTGCTGATCGCATGGTGGGACGGTCTGAGCAGCCAGTTCACACTTGCGTTCCAGATGGGCCTGATGGTTGTCGTGTGTGCGACCTGCGCCCGCAGCCCTCAGGTTGCCAGGTTGCTGGATAAGCTGGCGACACTGGTACATACGCGTATTGCAGCCCTGATTCTGCTCATGGCGTTCGGTTATGTATCGTCCATGCTGAACTGGGCGTTCTGCACAATCGTTACTCCGATTCTTGCAATGCATCTGGCGAAGAAGATCAAAGGCCTGCATTTTCCGATGATGGTGGCCGGCGGCTATTCCTGCATGATCCTCGGCCAGTGTCTTGGGCCATCCGCGACTCTGTACTCCACTCTGGCGACAGAGGGAAGTTCCTACGCGGAGATCGTCGGTGAGTCCATGAGCGTTGCTGAGACCTGCTACAATCCGATGAATATCATTTTGTGGGTTATCCTTGCAGTTGTGTTTGTAGCAATCGTTTTACTTACACAGCCGGGTGAGAAGGAACTCGTAGAACTCGGCGATATCGCGACAGAGGCGGATGCGATTCCGAAGGATTATCAGAGCCATGAGAAAGCAGAGACCCCGGCAGAGAAGATGAACACCTGCAGACCGATTATGTACATCGTCGGCGCGGCAATCTTTATCTATGTCATCTGGACATTTATCACAAACGGCATACTGCCCAGCCTGAACATGAATCTGGTTATTTTCTGTTTTGTCGGCGTCAACTGCTTCCTGTTCCCGCAGCCTCATTCCTGGATTGAGGCGCACGCGGACAGCATGCATCTGGCGACGGATATCATGCTCCAGTTCCCGTTCTACGGCGCGATCATGGGTATGATGTATGTAGAGGGTGGTCTCGGTGAGGCACTCGTAAACGCAATCGTATCTGTTGCAAACGCTCGTACAATGCCGATCTTCAGCTTCCTGTCTGCAGCAGTTGTAAACCTGTTCATCCCGTCTCAGGGCGGTCAGTTTACCGTACAGGGTCCGTTGATCGTAGAAGCAGCGAAGTCCATCGAGGGTACCAATCTTGTAAACTGCCTGAACGCTTTTGTTTACGGCGACGAGTGCACCAACCTGTTGCAGCCGCTGTATGTCATTCCGGCGCTGTCTGTAGTAGGAATGAAGTTGAAGGATGTATGGGGATTCATGGCATTCATCTGCGTATTCTGGATCGTCATTGTTTGCCTGGGACTTTACTTTATCCCGATGTTCATTTAGGTGTAAAAGATTTGTTTGCGGGCAGGCCGTCAGGCAGCTCAGCATGAAAACCGAATCAAAATGGCGCAGCTTTCTCTGAAAAGTTGCGCTGTTTTTGTTTTTGTTGTGCTATTTTTGCTGAAATTTTGCTTGACGGATGGCAAATCCATGCTATAATGAGTATCGATGCAGTGAATATTACCCAAACAGTTGGATAGGCGTGACTGTGAAGGGACACAGTTGCGAATAGGCACAATATGCAGCTGGAGGGAGGTTAGGAGTGTTTCTATGTCGAATGTAATCGTGAAAGAGAACGAGAGCTTGGACAGCGCTTTACGCAGATTTAAGAGAAACTGTGCGAAGGCCGGTATTCAGCAGGAGATTCGTAAGAGAGAGCATTACGAGAAGCCGAGCGTAAAACGCAAAAAGAAATCCGAAGCAGCTAGAAAAAGAAAATATAACTAGTGAGAGAACCTGTCATGAAAATGGCAGGTTTTTCTGTTATAAGGAAAACATTATATGATTTCCTTCTGACTGTTATCCGTGCGAATAAGAAAACCGCGGGCTGCGTATGATATTGCAGTCCACGGTGAAATATAATTCGGGATAATCGCTGATTATGTATTTTTACTGCTCGGCTTTCTCGAGCTCTGCCATCTTCATGGCGCGTACTTTTAACGGCAGGCCGAAGAGTGTGATGAAGCCCTCGGCATCGTGGTGATCATAGAGATCGCCGGTAGTGAAGCTTGCCAGAGATTCACTGTACAGAGAGTAGGGTGATGTGGTGCCGGCCTTAATGATATTGCCTTTGTAAAGTTTGAACTTTACGGTACCGGTCACATACTTCTGAGTGGATTCCACAAATGCCTGTACAGCCTCACGCAGAGGTGTAAACCATTTTCCTTCGTATACGATCTGCGCCATGAGGTTACCCATGTCTTTCTTGGTATCCATGGTGGCGCGATCTAACACCAGCTCTTCCAACTGGTCATGAGCTTCCATGAGGATGGTGCCGCCGGGAGTCTCGTAGACGCCGCGGGATTTCATGCCGACCACACGGTTCTCCACGATATCAACAATACCGATGCCGTGTTTGCCGCCGAGACGGTTCAACTCGCGGATGATATCGGAAACTTTCATTTCTTTGCCGTTGACGGACTTCGGAACACCAGCTTCAAAAGTCATGGTGACATATTCGCCCTCATCGGGAGCCTTTTCGGGTGTCACACCCAGAACAAGAAGGTGATCATAATTCGGTTCATTGGCCGGATCCTCGAGCTCCAGACCCTCATGGCTGATGTGCCACAGGTTGCGGTCACGGCTATAGCTCTGATCTGCGGAGAACGGCAGGTCGATGCCGTGAGCTTTGCAGTACTCAATCTCAGATTCACGGCTGTCCATCGTCCATTTGTCGTCACGCCATGCAGCAATGATCTTCAGGTCGGGAGCAAGCGCTTTAATTCCCAGCTCGAAGCGGATCTGATCGTTGCCCTTTCCGGTTGCACCGTGGCAGATTGCTGTCGCGCCTTCCTTCCGTGCGATCTCAACCAGCTTTTTCGCGATGCCCGGACGAGCCATGGAAGTGCCGAGGAGATATTTGTTCTCATATACAGCGCCTGCCTGTACGCAGGGAACGATGTAATCGTCGCAGAACTCATCGGTGATGTCCTCAATATATAATTTGGAAGCGCCGGAATAAGCGGCTCTCTCCTCAAGACCGTCCAGTTCAGATTCCTGTCCGCAGTCTACGCAGCAGCAGATTACCTCGTAATCATAGTTCTCCTTCAGCCACGGGATGATGGCGGTAGTATCCAATCCGCCGGAATACGCAAGAATTACTTTTTCTTTCATAATAGATGTATCCTTTCCTGTTATCTTTTAAAAAATCGTAACTATTCAGAATCAGGTTCGAAAATGCTGCGCATTTCCTCACTGTCGCGTTCTCGCCAGATGAATTTGTACGAAAAACAGCTTACGGATGCAAGCATCCGACACTGCATTCCTACAAATTTGCCTGGTTCTGAATCAATTACAAATTCGCCTTTATCGGAGATTATACTACATTGAAACCTGCCTTTCAAGTGAAAAAATATAAATAAAAAACTAATAAAAATACATAAATTGCGAAAATGTGTATGTAAGAGAAAAAAAGAGTTGATTATTTAAAAGAGTGTGATATTATGGAAAAGGTATTTTCTTATTTGCGCGGTAATGAATTTTCTGTTATTGATATATTGTTATAAATTAGAATTAATATATTTGTAGATGCGTGCATAAATATACATTATTGGTGAATATTTGGATATTTCGGGTGTCGGTGATAGTCAGAGCCTTATAAATTTTTTGCAGAACAGTCAGAGAACAGTCAGTGAAGTTCGGTCAGGTTCTTCCAGGTGGTTTTGATATGATTTCAGGCAACTTTGTAGGGGCGGTTTTAGCTGAGACGAAATCCATCGGTTACAATGAAAGCCCAAGAAGCGGATAAGTGAGACAGGAAATCTCTGATTTCTGTAGTCGAACTTATGCAAAGCAGTCATCGACGAACGCTGATTGGTTGCTTTCATGTATGCATGCGGTGCTTAGCGAAATGGAGCCGTCGGCGAACATTGAGCTTAGCAGAGTCGTATACGAAGCCTTAGGCGCGAAGGCATTCCTGAGCGTCTTAGTCGTAGTTAGCGATTAGTTTGGCGAAGCGTTGCCCCGGTTGCCTGAAATCATATCGAAACCACCTGAAAGAACCGTCCGTATAACTATGGAGGTTTTACAGATGGATGTTTTCATTCGTCCGATGACAATTGAAGATTATGACGGCGTCTACGCCCTCTGGAAGACCATCCGCGGATTCGGCCTCCGCAGCATCGATGATTCCCGCGAGGGTACGGCGCGTTTTCTGAGGCGCAATCCGACGACCAGCGTAGTGGCAGAGCTGGATGGGCAGATTATCGGTTCCATCCTCTGCGGGCATGACGGGCGGACCGGATGCTTTTATCATGTCTGTGTGGATGAGCGGTATCGCCGACGCGGTATCGGAAAGCAGATGGCGACGGCTGCCATGCGGGCACTCCAGGATGAGAAAATCAATAAGGTCAGTTTAATCGCATTTAAAAGCAATGAGATCGGCAACCAATTCTGGAATGGTTTTGGGTGGACGAGACGATCCGATGCGAACCGTTATGAATTTGTATTAAATGAAGAGAATATTACGCGCTTTAATGAGTAGTGGAGTTGCTCCGTTTGCAAAGTTTTTGGAGAGGCGTGTACGGAAATGATTTCAAACGGGGCACGGCAGAGTGCACACTTTGCTGAGGGAATGAAAGCGGGGCATTTAGAGAATGGTTTCGATAAAAGGGAAAGGAAGAGGATAATAGTTATGGAAAAAATTCAGGGCGGCGTTACGGCCGCGAAAGGTTTTCTGGCGGCGGCGACGGCAGCCGGGATTAAATATAAAGATCGGACGGACATGGCGATAATCTACAGTGAGAAGCCATGCCGGGCGGCAGGAACATTTACGACGAACGTGGTGAAGGCAGCGCCGGTACTCTGGGACCGGCGAATTACAGAGGAAGTCGGACAGGCGCAGGTTGTGGTGGTCAATTCCGGTATCGCGAATGCCTGCACCGGTGAGGAGGGCCTCAGGTACTGCCAGGAGACGTCCGCGGAGGTCGAGAAAACGATCGGTGTCCCTGCCAATCAGGTGCTGGTGGCGTCCACCGGCGTGATCGGCATGCAGCTTCCAATCGATCGGATTCGTACAGGGGTGCAGACTATGGCTCCAATGCTTAACGGGAGCCTGGAAGCGGGCAATGCAGCGGCGAAAGCAATCATGACGACGGACACCCATGAGAAAGAGGTGGCGGTTCAGTTTGAAGTTGACGGTAAAACCGTGACGCTTGGCGGTATGTGCAAGGGTTCCGGAATGATTCATCCAAATATGTGTACCATGCTGGCGTTTCTTACGACGGACCTGGCAATTTCGGAAGAACTCCTTTTTGAGGCGCTGCGTGCAGATATTCCCGACACCTATAATATGATTTCGGTTGACGGGGATACTTCCACGAACGATACTGTGCTTTTGCTTGCAAACGGCATGGCGGGCAATGCAGAGATCACGGAAAAAAATGCGGACTATGAAGAATTCTGCAAAGCACTTCGTTTTGTAAATACGGAGCTTGCGAAGATGATGGCCGGAGACGGCGAGGGCGCCACCGCACTGTTTGAGGTGAAAGTGATTCATGCACGGACAAAGAAGGACGCGAAGATTTTAAGCAAATCCGTGGTATGCTCCAGCCTGACAAAGGCGATGATCTTCGGACATGATGCGAACTTCGGCCGAATCCTCTGCGCACTTGGGTACTCCGGCGCACAGTTTGACCCGGAACAGGTGGAGCTGCATTTTGAAAGTGCGGCAGGGAAGCTGCTGATATTTAAAGACGGCGTTGCAGTTGATTACAGTGAAGAGGAGGCGACCCGAATCTTATCTGAACCCGCAGTTACGGTTATTGCGGATATGAAGATGGGTGATGCCGAGGCGACGGCCTGGGGCTGCGACCTCAGTTATGACTATATTAAAATTAATGCGGACTATCGTTCGTAAGGAGGATATATGGCAGACAGAATTGATGAATTAAAAGCTAAGGCGGAGGTGCTGATTGAAGCGCTTCCTTATATTCAGCGTTTTAATCGTCGTATTATAGTAGTAAAATATGGCGGGAGCGCAATGCTGGATGAGAAACTGAAAAAGAGCGTGATTCAGGACGTAACACTTTTAAAGCTGGTTGGTTTTAAACCGATTATCGTCCACGGCGGCGGAAAAGAAATCAATCGGTGGGTAGAAAAGTCAGGGATTGACCCCGTGTTTATCAATGGACTTCGAAAAACGGATGCGGAGACGATGGAGATTGCCGAAATGGTTCTCGGAAAAGTGGGAAAATCCCTGGTTTCTCTGGTTGAGAGTCTCGGTGTTCGTGCGGTAAGTATCAGCGGCAAAGACGGCGGCCTTTTGAAGGTTAAGAAAAAATATTCAAACGGTGAAGATATCGGCTTTGTCGGTGAGATCACGGACGTAGATCCGAAGATTCTTTTTGACCTGTTGGAGAAAGATTTCCTGCCGATCGTCTGCCCCATCGGGCTGGATGATTCCTTCCGGACTTACAATATTAATGCGGACGATGCGGCCTGTGCGATTGCAAGCGCGGTAAACGCTGAAAAACTGGCGTTTCTGACGGATATCGAAGGAGTACGCCGGGATCCCGATGACCCGTCTACGCTGATTTCCGAGCTGACGGTTACGGAGGCAGAGGAACTTTTGCAGAGCGGTTATGTGGTAGGCGGTATGTTGCCGAAGCTTGGAAATTGCATAAACGCGGTGAAAAACGGTGTTTCCAGAGTGCATATTCTGGATGGCCGTCTGGCGCACTGCCTGCTTTTGGAAATCTTTACCAACAAGGGAATCGGAACAGCAATCTTAAACGAAAGTGAGGTTCGTTATTATCATGAATAAAGAAGATTATATGAGTGGGGCGGAACATGCGCTTTTGCATACCTATAACCGGTTTCCGGTAGTGTTAGAGAAAGGTGAGGGTGTTTATCTTTATGATACCGATGGGAAAAAATATCTGGATTTTGCAGCCGGGATTGCGGTTTGTGCTTTAGGATACGGCAATCAGGAATATGAGAATGCTTTAAAGGAGCAGGTCGGGAAACTGGTTCATACCTCAAACCTGTATTACAACGTTCCGATTTCGGAAGCGGCGCAAAAGGCGCTGGCAGCTGCTGACATGGATCGGATTTTTTTTACGAACAGCGGAACCGAGGCAATTGAGGGAGCGTTGAAAGCAGCGAAAAAGTATGCGTATTCCAGAGACGGACACGCGGGGCATGAGGTGATTGCGATGGAGCATTCCTTCCATGGCAGGAGTCTCGGCGCTTTGTCTGTAACCGGGACAAAGCATTACCAGGAGCCGTTTGAACCGCTGATTCCGGGCATCCGTTTTGCGAAATTTAATAATCTGGACAGCGTAAAAGAGCAGATTACGGATAAAACCTGCGCAATCATTATGGAAACCGTTCAGGGGGAGGGCGGTATTTACCCGGCGGATCCGGCTTTTCTGATGGGAGTCCGGGAGATTTGCGATGAGCGGGATATTCTGCTGATCCTCGATGAGATCCAGTGTGGCATGGGGCGGACAGGCGCGATGTTTGCATGGCAGCAGTACGGCGTGAAACCGGATATCATGACGGTGGCGAAAGCTCTTGGCTGCGGTGTCCCGGTTGGAGCTTTTATGATGACGCAGCATGTGGCGAATCAGTCTCTGGTGCCGGGGGATCACGGCACGACATACGGCGGCAATCCTCTGGTAGGTGCGGCTGTCAGTACGGTTTTTGATATTTTTGAGAAAAATAACATTGTAGCGCATGTCAATGAGATTGCTTTATATTTGGAACTTGCACTTGAGAGGCTGAAGGATAAATATTCTTTTATCATTGACCGCAGAGGCTTAGGCCTGATGCAGGGACTTGAGATGGAGGTTCCTGTGGGACAGGTTGCAGCAAGGGCATTGGACGAGGGGCTGCTTGTGATCACGGCAGGAAGTAATGTCGTTCGCTTTGTGCCGCCGCTTATCATTGAAAAGCAGCATGTAGATGAAATGGTTGAAAAGCTGGATACGGTGCTGGCTTCATTCTGACAGTTCGTTTGATACCGGCCTGATGAATTACTGATCAGACTCGGCGGAAATTGCGCAGTTCTTCCGAATGATTCTCTATGGCATAATGTTTATTGAATAATTACAGCATAAGGGGGTATCCTTACGGTATAAAGTCTTCCGAACCGATATCTGTATCGGTTCGGGAAAAGAGCCATCGTCCGGGTATGGACGAAACGGAGACGATAGATTGAAGGATGATAAGCCATGATGGGAATTTTGATTGCTGTAATGTCGGGAGTTCTGATGAGTGTGCAGGGAGTGTTCAATACGAATGTGACAGAGCATAGCAGTCTCTGGGTGGCGAACACCTGGGTACAGATGACGGCTTTGGCTGTTTGTCTTGCAGTTTGGGGTGCTGTGGATCGGAGTTCTTTTGCTCTGTTGTTTGATTTTCGGCCGAAATATGTGCTTTTAGGAGGCGTAATCGGTGCTTTTATTACGATGACTGTGGTAAAAAGCATGGATCTCATGGGGCCGGCACAGGCGGTACTGTTTATCGTTGTTGCACAGATGATCAGTGCTTATCTGATCGAACTGGCCGGCCTTTTCGGTACGGAAAAAGCAGACTGGTCTGTGCAGAAGCTGATCGGTATGGCGGCCGCCATCGTCGGAGTGATTATTTTTCAGTGGGAGAGAAGCGCGTAAGTTCTGGAATTTTGAAATATGAAAGTAAACGATTTTACGAATCTAAATGGAAAAACAGCACAAATTTCAGGCCTGTTTTCTGTTGGACTCTGACAAAGAAAATTTTATAAAATCCTCTGTATTTCACGAAAAAATATTTGAGTATAGATAAGCTTTGGCTGGTATGCTAAGATACCGTCCAAAGCTTATCTTTTTTAAAAATTTATTAATAGGGTTGTAATATTTTTTCAGAATGCTAAAATTGATGTAAGGTGTCAGAACTTTACATCCATACATGAAAGGGATGCATTGGATGAAGAGATGGATGATATCGATATTGACTGCTTCGGCGATGTTTTTATCCGCCTGTAGCGCGGAACCGGATCTGATTCTGCAGAATGACGAATCGGCGGAAGAAGAGATTTCTTCGGGGGATGGAGCAGCACAGGCTGAGTCCGCAGCGGGAGAAGAGGAGTCTTCAAACGCAGATCCGGCGATAACGTCCGGAGATGAAGATCCGGCTGCTTCTGTGGTCTTTGTTTATATTTGCGGGGCAGTGAACAGTCCGGGCGTTTATGAACTGGAGGAAGGCGAGCGCATCTACCGGTTAGTAGAGCTGGCCGGCGGCTTATCGGAGGATGCAGATGAGCGGAGCGTGAATCTGGCGCAGACTGTTGAAGACGGAGAGATGGTCTATATACCGACGGTGGAGGAGAGTGAGGCTGCGGCTGAGATCGGATCGGAAACTGCAGAAGCTGCGGCGCAGGCAGAAGAATCGGCCGGAAAAGTGAATATCAACACGGCCACCGCAGACGAACTTACCGTATTAAACGGTATCGGGGAAATGAAGGCAGCCGCTATTGTCGCTTACCGTGAGGAGCATGGTTCTTTTCAGAGTATTGAGGAGATTATGCAGGTTGATGGGATTGCGGAGGCAACATACAACAAAATAAAAGACGAGATTACCGTATAGCTGTAATTGCCCGGTCTTCGGACAGATATGAGATATAACTGTGTGAGCGCACAGGCAGTTACGTTATGCGGAATAAAGCAGTTATGTTATATCGGAGAAAGGACCGTACGTGACAAAATGGCGAGACAGGTTTTGGTTGTTGATGATGAGAAACTGATTGTAAAGGGAATCCGCTTCAGCCTGATGCAGGAAGGGATGGAGGTGGATTGTGCGTATGACGGAGAAGAAGCGCTGGAGATGGTGCGCGGGAAGGAATACGATATTATTTTGCTTGATATCATGCTTCCGAAGATGAGTGGTTTGGAGGTTTGCCAGACGATTCGTGAATTCTCCGATGTACCGATTATCATGCTGACAGCCAAAGGGGAGGATATGGACAAGATTCTCGGCCTGGAATACGGGGCAGACGATTACATTACAAAGCCGTTTAATATTCTGGAGGTGAAGGCCAGAATCAAGGCGATCATGCGCAGGACAGCGCATACAAAGGAAATTCAGAATCCGAACCTCGTTATCGACGGCGATCTGAAGATCGACTGCGACAGCCGACGCCTGTTTATCCGCGGAAAGGAGATCAAACTGACTGCCAAGGAGTTTGATCTGATGGAGCTGCTGGTCAAGACGCCGAATAAAGTATACAGCAGAGAACGTCTTCTGAATCTTGTCTGGGGATATGAGTACCCCGGAGATTTTCGTACTGTGGATGTCCATGTGCGCAGACTCAGGGAGAAGGTGGAGGAGAATCCCAGCGACCCGAAATATATTCACACAAAATGGGGTGTGGGATATTTTTATCATTCTGATAGATAGAGGGAGTCAGCTTGAAAAAAGTAGTCGAATTTTTAAAAAGTCTGAGATTTCGTATTTTTTTATTATTGCTTGTGTTTGGAATCGCCCCCGGTTTTGTACTGAGGGCGGGTCTTTTATATGCATATGAAAACCGTGCCGTCTCTGTTCGTGACGCTGAGATTACCAGTCAGGCAAAGCTGCTGGCGACACAGATCGCTTCAACAGATTATTTGAATACCGGCAGTTCAGAATCTATCTCCGTGCAGCTGGATCAGATGTCTACCATCTATGACGGCCGCATTATATTGATTGACCAGACATTTCGTATTGTTGATGACAGCTATGACATGGATCTGGGGAAGATGATTTTGACAGAAGATGTCATTCTTGCTTTTCAGGGAGAAACTCAGCACACATATGATGATAAATATCATTATATTGAAGTGGTGATTCCTATTGTGGATGCGGGTTCTCTGGAAACAGTTGGTGTAATGCTGATCAGCGTTTCTACAGATAGTATAGAGTTGAACCTGGATTACCTCAGACAATGGTTTTTACTAATCGGTCTGATTCTGGATGTGGCGATTATTGTTGCAGCTCTGTTTGTTACCACGCATCTGACGAAGCCACTGAAGCGTCTGACCAAGTCGATTTATGATGTTAAGGATGGATATGAAAATGATTTTGAAAGTGTAACAACGTATTCTGAGACAGAGATGATTTCCTCGGCCTGCGCTGATATGCTGAAGCGCCTTCAGATTCTGGATCAGTCCCGCCAGGAGTTTGTGTCAAATGTATCACATGAACTGAAAACGCCTCTGACATCTATGAAGGTATTGGCGGATTCCCTGATTATGCAGGAGTGTGCGCCTGTAGAGGTTTATCGGGAATTTATGGCAGATATCGGTGCGGAGATCGATCGGGAGAATCAGATTATCAATGACCTGCTGTCTCTGGTAAAAATGGACAGGACTTCTCCGGATTTGAATATTGAACAGGCAAATTTGAATGATCTGTTGGAGCTGATTATGAAGAGGCTTCGGCCAATTGCCCGCAAGCAAAATGTGGATCTTGTTCTCGAGAGTATTCGTCCGGTAACAGCTGATATTGATGAAGTGAAGCTGACGCTGGCTCTGTCAAATCTGATTGAGAATGCGATAAAGTATAACCGGCCGGAAGGCTGGGTTCATGTCACGCTGGATGCGGATCATCAGAGTTTTACTGTCAGGGTGGAGGATAATGGAATTGGAATTCCGGAAGATTCGCTGGATCGTATTTTTGAAAGGTTTTATCGGGTGGATAAGTCTCATTCTAACGAGATCGGAGGAACAGGTCTGGGTCTGGCAATTACCAGAAATGCAGTAATCCTGCATCGTGGTTCGATTAATGTGGAAAGTGTTCCCGGAGAGGGTACTGTATTCACAGTGCGGATTCCTCTGACCTATGCGGTGGGTGATTCGCGAGGCAGAAGAAAGTAGCAGCACCAGACAGCATCGCTGTTTTTGGGAGGGAATCTATTGAATATCTATAATATTGAACATCGAAATCACAGACATATTTTTTTATACTTTATCGTTCTGGCGGCGGTTTTTTCGTGCCTTGTTATTGGTTGCGGCAATAGAAAGGCGGAAACATCTGAGTATTATATTTATTATCTGAATCAGGACAATACCGGGCTTGAACTGGTGGGTTACGAACCGGAAACAGAAGCGGATGACACAGAAGGGCTGATTGAGGAATTTCTTGCTCTGATTGATGAGGGGACAGATCGTGTCGAGTATCAGAAGTTATATCCGGAAAAGGTAGAACTGGACCGGTATGAATACAGTGAAAACAGGCTGAACCTGTACTTTAATGCATATTATTCGCAGATGGATGTGGTACAGGAAGCTCTTTGCAGAGAAGCTATTGTGGAGACAATGCTGCAGATTACGGGGATTACGGGGGTTTCCTTCTTTGTGGATAATGAGCCGCTTTGTGATGCAAATGGAAGCGTGGTCGGTGTCATGACGCTCGATTCTTTTGTGGATAATCCGGGGGAGGAGCTGAATGATATTCAGGTGGCAGACCTGACTTTGTATTTTGCTTCATTGGACGGTACCAGTCTGGTCAGTGAGACGCAGCATGTTCATTACTATTCCAGTAACATTTCTGCAGAAAAGCTGGTTATGGAGCAGCTTCTGAAAGGGCCGGTGTCGGACAATGCGCAGTCCGCAATTCCGGACAATACCGGTCTGATCGGGGTATCTGTACTCGACGGAGCCTGTATGGTGAATCTGGATGAAAATTTTCTGAGCCAAAATTATGATATTCAGGAGGAAGTGGTAATTTATTCCATCGTCAATTCTCTCTCTGAACTGTCAACCGTTGATACGGTGCAGATTGCAGTGAATGGAGAAAACAATATAGTGTATCGCCAGGATTTGTCTCTGCAGGAGTTTTACACGGCAGACTCGGATCTCGTCACGCAGGAAGTAGAAGAAGTTGATGTTGACCAGGAAGAACAGTCGGAGAAGGAGGGGTTGCTTGATACTGGAAAATAAAAGACTGGTCTGTTTGCCTGTATTGTCATTTCTCTTCGGAATTATTCTTTATGTCAGAAAAGAAGATGTCTGGTGGGCGCTGCTTATTGTCCTTGGCATGTCGCTGGCGTTCCTTCTTCTTACCGGAAGGAACAGAACGGAGGTGATAATTGCCGCTTTGCTTTCGGCGGTTACTGCCTGCACAGCATTTTTTCTTTGCAGATATCAGGATCTAAGCTATCTGCAGGTTCAGAAAGAGATTACATATGGGGCAGATACAGAAATTTGTGGTACTATATATCAGAAAGAGTGTAAATCTGACAGTTATCTTTATTATCTGAGAACAGAATATAAAAAAGTTCTTATCTATTATGAAACAGATGAGATTCCTATCGGTTCTTCGGTGATGGTATGCGGGGAGGCGGAAGCATTTTCCCATGCGGTCAATGACGGGAATTTTGATCTGGCTGATTATTATCAATACAAAAACATTTCATTTCGTATTTTTCCAGATACGATTTCCATTCAAAATGAACCGGAGTTCAGTTTCCGGGAATGCCTGTATCAGGTACAAAAAAGAATATCGGCTGTGTTCGACGCGGAACTGAATGAATATGATGCGGGCGTTCTTTCAACGCTGGTAACCGGCAATAAGGGTTTGCTGGATCAGGAAGTGAAAGACCTGTATCAGGATGCCGGCATTTCTCATATTCTGGCGATTTCGGGCATGCATATTTCTATATTGGGCATGGGAATTTTTCGGTTTTTACGAAAGCTTCGCTGGCCGTATCCGGCGGCAGCCGGAGTCGGAAGTATGGCTGTTCTGTGTTTTGTGATCATGAGCGGCATGGGTGTTTCTGCACGGCGTGCGCTGATTATGTACCTGATTCTGATGGGAGCGGAAGTTCTGGGGAGAGCGTATGATATGCTGAATGCGCTGGCTTTGGCCGCACTGGTAATTTTGGCTGCAAACCCTATGGAACTGTATCAGAGTGGTTTTGAATTTTCCTTCCTGGCAATGGCGGCGATTGTGCTCTCCGAAAGAGTGATGGCGAAATTTCGGGAAGAACAAGTTGAGAAAGAGGGAAGAGTTCGTTTTTCAAAATGTAAGCGTAAGGAGAAGCATACAGGAACGAAAAATGATGTGGTAAAAGGAGAGAAAATTGGAACAAAGATAAAGGGAAAGCTGGTGGAAAATCTCCTGTTCGGGGCGTTCCTGCAATTATTTCTTATGCCGCTTACCGCATGGTTATATTATGAAGTGCCAATCTATGCGTTATTTTTAAACCTGTTGGTGATTCCGCTGTGCAGTTGGCTGTTGGGATTCGGTCTGCTCGGCGGTATCACGGGATTATTTTGGCCGAGACTTTCCAAGTGGATTCTGGTCGTCTGTCATTTCATTCTCCTGCTTTATAAGAAAGCGATCGGTCTGGTAAGCCTGCTGCCGTGCAGCGAGGTGATTACGGGGAAACCGTTGGTATGGGTGATGCTGTTATATTATGGAATACTGGTGAGTGCCTGTTTGTGGTATCTGTATGAAAAGGAATTCCGGGAGGAACGTACGTATCTTTTGAAGAAGATGCGTAAAATTTTAACATGTGATGACAGGAGGCAGACATTGTCGAAACGGGAGGTAAAGTCAGAAAACAGGAATCAAAAGGAGAATTTCAGGAAAAGTGAATGTTGTATATTTGGGAACCGAAAAAGGGATTTTCCAATTTCCTGTGTTGTCAGGATTTACAGGCTGATTCCCATATTCATTTTGGCCTGGATTCTTTTTATACCAAAGAGGGAGGCCTGCACGATTTCTTTTCTCGACGTTGGACAGGGAGACGGTATCTACCTGACAGATGGTGCAGGGACACATGTCATGATTGACGAAGGGAGCAGTTCCGTAAATGAGGTGGGTGAGTATCGAATTGAGCCGTTTCTGAAATATCATGGTGTGCGAAAAGTGGATGTCTGGATTTTGACACACTCCGATTCCGATCATTATTTCGGATTACTGGAATTGCTGGAGGATGGTTACCCGGTGGAGTATCTCCTGTTTTCACAATCTATGCCCCGGGATGAGACCTGGGAATCTCTTACAACGGCGGCTGCAGAGAACGGTACGGAGATTGTTTACGTGGAGGCGAGAGACGCGATTCGCCTTAGCGACTGTGACATGACATGCATCTATCCGACTGCGGAGGACACCAGTGAGGATAGCAATGATTTATCACAGGTATGGCTGTTTGAAAAAGACGAGATGTCGATTCTTTTCACCGGAGATCTTGGGGAGGAGCAGGAGCAGCTGCTTCTGGAGCGGGGGCTTCTTGGCGATGTTGATGTGCTGAAGGTCGCTCATCATGGTTCCAAATACTCTTCCTGTGAAGAGTTCCTGAAGGCGGTGTCGCCGGAGTATGCTGTTATTTCATGCGGAGAAGGAAACAGCTACGGCCACCCGCACGCGGAGACTCTGGAACGGCTGGGAGAGGTCGGGTGCGACATTTTGCAGACACAGGAGAGCGGACAGATTACGTTTTCCTGCGAGCGCGGAGTGTGGAGATTGAATATGTATCAATAAAAATCTTGTAGTTTGGCAATTCGCTGTTGTATAATGGTTTTCATGAAAACCATTATAGAAGATATCAAAACCAGACAATTTAAGCATGTTTACCTTCTTTACGGGGAGGAGACTTATCTTCTGCATCAATACCGGGACAAGTTGCGTGACGCCCTGTCCGATGGGGACGATACGATGAACACCGCTTTTTTTTGGGGGAAAGCCATTGACCCGAAGCAGCTGATTGACCTGGCGGAAACCATGCCTTTTTTTGCAGATCATCGATGCATCTTTATTGACGGAAGCGGATTTTTTAAAAAAGCGCCGGAGGAACTGGTTTCCTATATGGAAGAAATTCCGGAGAGCACGTATTTTGTCTTTGCGGAAACAGAAGTAGATAAACGAAACAAGTTGTTTAAGCAGGTAAAAAAAATCGGCCGTGCGGTGGAATTTCAGAGGCAAAAAGAAAATGTGCTGATGCAGTGGATTCTCGGCCGTTTGAAAAAAGAGGGGAAGAAGATTACCCGCCCGGTGATGGAACTGTTCTTAAGTAAGACCGGAGACGATATGGAGGTGATTGACCGGGAACTGGAAAAACTGCTCTGCTATTGTATGGATCAGGATGTGATCGGTGCAGAGGATGTAGAAGCGGTCTGTGTTAACCCGGTTTCAAACCGCATTTTTGAAATGGTAGATGCGATTGCCGGAAAACAGCAGAGGCGGGCTTTGGAATTATATGATGATCTCCTGATGCTGAAAGAGGCGCCCATGCGGATTCTTTTTCTGGTGACAAGGCAATTTCAGATTCTGATGCAGCTAAAAGAGCTGGCAGACCGGGGTTTTGACTACAGGGATATGGCAGAGAAGGCGGGTGTGCCGGAGTTTGCTGTTCGTAAATATGTCGGTCAGGCGAGAAGGTTTTCTGCAGGCCAGCTTCGCGCAGCTGTGCAGGACGGTGTACAGACAGAGGAAGAGATTAAGACCGGTCAGATTACAGACCGTCTTGCTGTGGAGTTGTATATTATCCGATACAGCAGTTAAGATATCCTGTCAATATTTTCATAATATTATAGGAAAACCAATACTTTAACACATTACAACAAGGTGTTTCTGTGACATAAAAAACCCCCGCAGGATGACGGTCTGCAGGGGTTTGAAAATTCGTTCATATAAAATCAAAAACTACGCGATACTGTTTACCATCTTAGCTAAGCGGGCAACTTTCCGGGAAGCATTATTCTTATGGTAAACGCCTTTGGACGCAGCTTTGTTGATTTTAGAAGTAGCGGCGGTCAGGGCTGCCTCGGCGGCCTCTTTATCATTTGCTGCAACGGCTGCTTCTACCTTTTTAATGGAAGTCTTCACCGCAGAACGGATGGCCTTATTGCGGTCTGTTCTGTTCTGAGCAACTAAAATCCTTTTCTTTGCTGATTTAATATTAGCCAATCTGTACACCTCCCCTGCAAGAGAATAATCATAATCGTTTCATTAAAGCCGGACACGGACGTTCTAATGCAAACATACTAATGTATTATAAGGCGGAGGGGGAGAATTGTCAATAGTGATTCCGCAAAATTTTATGGAATTCTTCTGCCGCATTTTGTTATATTGTATGAATTTTGAACCATACTATCCCTGTAAAAAGGAGTGTGGAATCTATGTTTGATGTAAGAACTGATCTGGCAGTAGAGGAGACGGAGCGGGTTTGCGGTCAGCAGGGACTGTCTCACGGAATCTCTGTTCATGAAGAAGAGTATGAGAACGAGTGCATAAAAGTTACAACCGTTTGCATTGAAACGGAAAATGCAGGAAAGTCTTTGGGAAAACCGAAGGGAACTTATATTACGCTGGAAGCACCGCGGATGGCAGAGGAGGCGGCAGATTATCACCGGGAGATTTCCGAAAAAATAGCGGAATTACTGCATCGGCTGATTCCGGAGAAAAAAGAGGTGCAGACGGTTCTGGCGGCCGGGTTGGGAAATCGCAGTGTGACGCCGGACGCATTGGGTCCGCAGGTGGTGGATAATCTGTGTATTACCAGACATATTCTGAAGGAGTACGGTAATCTGGCCTTTGAAGGCGGAGATGTTACCTCGCTTTGTGCGGTTGCCCCGGGGGTTATGGCTCAGACAGGTATGGAAACAAGGGAGATTCTTGCTGGTGTGATTCGTCAGGTAAAGCCGGATTATCTGATTGCAATTGACTCGCTTGTGGCCAGAAGCCTGAAACGGCTCTGCCGGACGATACAGATTACAGATACCGGTGTTTGCCCGGGCTCGGGTATCGGAAACTATCGGCACAGCCTTACGGAAAAATCTTTGGGGGTGCCCGTTATTGTGATTGGGATTCCGACGGTTGTGGAGGCTGCAACGATCATTCAGGATTCGATTGGAGATTTCCTTCACGAAATATCCGCAGATAATGCAACGGCGGAGCGAGACGGTTCCGGGAAAAAGCTGGAGGAGATTCAACATCTGGAACTGACCAGGAAAATTCTGCCCCCTCAGTTAAACCAGATGTTTGTCACATCAAAGGATATTGATGCCCAGATCAAACAGATGAGTTATATGATTTCGGAGGGAATCAATATTACGCTTGGCAGTTTGACTGCCGTATAGGCTGTGATCATACATGATTATGAGAATTACACAGTTATGGTTTTTGCCGGTATTTGTATTTTGAGCATAAGTTCGGAGAAAGCTTCATATCTTAGATATGGGGCGTTTCAAAGCGATGATGCGAGTGACAAAAAGACGGCGGAAAAGAGAAAGATACGTAAAGGTGAGAATTACTTTTTTGATGGGAATTCTTATCCTGCTACCGGCTATCCTTTTTTTTAATTCATTACGCAGCGGATTAGAAACAAGAAAACTGAGTTATCAGCTCTGCAGCATGATACTGCGGCAGATTTCGCCGAATCTTTATGAGGAGGCAGCGGTGGAGTATTATGAGGATTCAGAGGAACTCTATGAAACCCGGTCGGAAAGCAGTCTGACCTACGAAAAGATCCTGGAGCAGAATGTGTCTGCGGGTGAAAATGGATCGGCTGACGATGTGGCGGATGAGGCGGCTGCCGGGAAAGCTGAAGATAATGCGGATGAGGAGGAGAGCAGTGCTAATACTGTCGCAGCGGTATCGCTGGAAAAACTGAATGATTTTGACTATCTGATTCAAAATTTTTATACCGTGGACAGCACGACGACGATCAACAGTTCACAGCTGAATGCGGCGGAATTGCTGGCAATTGACTGCAGTGTTTCTGAAAATGCCGGTGAGGAACCGCAAATCTTGATTTATCATACACATGCCTCTGAGGGATATAGTGATTCCGTGGAAAACGATTACTCCACAACGGTGGTCGGAGTAGGTGCGTACCTGACGGAAATTCTGGAGGATACATATGGGTATTCCGTCCTCCATGATATCGGTGTCTATGACAGCGACCGGGATCGGGCTTACAGTGTGGCAAAGCCGTACATAGAGAAAATTCTGGAGGATAATCCTTCTATTGAGGTGGTGATTGACCTGCATCGGGACGGCGTTTCGAGCGGGACGCGGCTGGTCACGGAGCAGGAGGGTGTGCAGATGGCGCAGATTATGTTTTTTAACGGGTTGAGCCGCACAACCGCCATGGGAGATATCGAATATCTGGAAAATCCTTATATTACGGAGAATCTTGCGTTTTCCCTGCAGATACAGATTGCGGCAAAGGAACTTTATCCGGATTTTGCACGAAAAATTTATCTGAAAGGATACCGATATAATATGCATTTGATGCCGAAATCTCTTCTGATCGAGGTGGGTGCGCAGACTAACACGTTGGAGGAGGCCATGAATGCCATGGAGCCGCTGGCAGAGATCCTGGACCGGGTGTTGTCTGCGGATGAATGATGCATCCATGAATCCGTGAAACGAAGTCACAGGCAGTTGCCCGGGTGATCCATAAAGCAGCAGCGCTTCCCGGAAAACATATTGAAAATAAGGCGCAATCTGGTATAATTAATTCGGAGACTGCTGAATAAAGCATTTCATTATTTATTATGAGGTGCTTTTGCTATGAAAGTCCAAGAAGCGGATAAGATACTATGAAGTGAGGAAATATATTTTGACAGACCAGAGTAATATCAGAAATTTTTGTATTATAGCGCATATTGATCACGGAAAGTCCACCCTTGCAGATCGGATTATTGAGATAACGGGACTGCTGACCAGCAGAGAGATGCAGGCGCAGGTTCTGGATAATATGGATCTGGAGCGGGAGAGAGGCATTACGATCAAGGCACAGACTGTCCGCATCATTTATCAGGCGAAGGACGGGGAGGAGTATATCTTTAATCTGATTGATACGCCCGGTCATGTGGATTTTAACTATGAGGTATCACGGAGTCTGGCGGCCTGCGACGGCGCGATTCTGGTCGTAGACGCGGCACAGGGGATTGAAGCACAGACGCTGGCGAATGTGTATCTGGCGCTTGATCATGATCTGGATGTCATGCCGGTAATTAATAAGATTGATCTGCCGAGCGCGGATCCGGATCGTGTTGTAAATGAAATTGAGGATGTGATCGGCATTGAAGCACAGGATGCACCGAGGATTTCTGCAAAAACCGGTCAGAATGTGGAGGAAGTATTAGAACAGATTGTAAAAAAAATCCCGGCTCCGGGAGGAGATCCGTCTGCGCCGCTTCAGGCGCTGATTTTTGATTCGGTTTATGATTCTTATAAAGGTGTGATCGTTTTTTGCCGGATTATGGAGGGCACAGTGCGGACAGGCACATCCATCCGTATGATGGCGACCGGCGCGTCGGCAGATGTTGTGGAGGTTGGATATTTCGGCCCCGGACAGTTTATTCCCTGTGAGGAGCTTTCTGCCGGCATGGTCGGATATATCACGGCGAGTATCAAAAATGTCCGTGATACCCGTGTGGGCGATACAATCACGAACAGGCTTACGCCCTGCAGTGAGCCCCTTCCCGGTTATAAAAAGGTAAATCCCATGGTGTACTGCGGCATGTATCCTGCGGACGGAGCAAAGTATCCGGATTTGCGGGATGCCTTAGAAAAGCTGCAGTTAAATGATGCATCGCTGTTTTTTGAACCGGAGACATCCATCGCTTTGGGCTTTGGGTTCCGCTGCGGATTCTTAGGACTTTTGCATCTGGAGATTATTCAGGAACGGCTGGAGCGGGAATACAATCTTGATCTGGTAACGACGGCGCCCAGCGTGGTCTACCGTGTGTATAAGACGGACGGGACGATGATCGAACTGACGAACCCGTCGAATCTGCCGGAACCGACACAGATTGAATATATGGAGGAGCCCATGGTCAGCGCGGAGATCATGGTGACCAGCGAGTATATCGGTGCGATCATGGATCTCTGCCAGGAGCGCCGGGGCACTTATATCAGCATGGAGTACATGGAGGAGACCCGCGCGCTTTTGAAATATGACCTTCCCTTAAATGAGATTATTTATGACTTTTTTGATGCCTTAAAGTCCCGTTCCAGAGGATATGCGTCTTTTGATTATGAGTTGAAGGGCTATGCCAGATCAGAGCTGGTAAAGCTGGATATCCTGATCAATCACGAAGAGGTGGACGCGCTTTCCTTTATCGTCTTTGCCGGGAGCGCGTATGAGCGCGGGCGCAAGATGTGCGAGAAGCTGAAAGCGGAGATTCCGAGACACCTTTTTGAAATCCCGATTCAGGCGGCGGTTGGAGGAAAGATCATCGCCAGAGAGACGGTAAAAGCCATGCGCAAGGATGTTCTGGCGAAGTGCTACGGGGGCGATATTTCCCGTAAGAAAAAGCTTCTGGAAAAGCAAAAGGAGGGAAAGAAGCGGATGCGCCAGATCGGTAATGTGGAAATTCCGCAGAAGGCTTTTATGAGTGTGCTGAAGCTGGACGATAACTGATACAGAGTTCATATATTTTCCTGTCACTAATGCGGCCGCGCCCGGCGCGAGAATGCATGGGACGCATTTTTCGAATGATTACGTAATTCAGCCAGGGGTGCTGTGGCCGGGAAGGCAGAAAAAAGAGGGGGATACGATTGTGCGTGATCTGGAATTGTATGTACATATTCCTTTTTGTGTGAAAAAATGTGAATATTGTGATTTCCTGTCAGCTCCGGCGGCACCATCGATACAGAGTGCCTATGTTGACCGGTTGGTGGAGGAAATCTGTACGCTGGCGCCGGAGTACACGGACTGTCAGGTCTCGAGTGTTTTTATCGGCGGCGGAACGCCGTCCATTCTGGAACCGATTCAGATTGCGCGGATTATGGGGGCGATATCCGGAGGGTTCCATATGCAAAAAGATGCCGAAATTACGATGGAATGCAATCCGGGCACGCTGAACGGAGAAAATACAAGGGCGTTTTATGCGCTTGGGATTAACCGTTTGAGCATCGGCCTTCAGTCCGCAAAAGAAAAGGAATTAAAGCTTTTGGGCCGGATTCACTCCTATGATGATTTTCTGAAAAGCTTTGACGAGGCGAGGAAGGCCGGCTTTACTAATATAAACGTGGATCTGATGTCTGCGCTGCCCTGCCAGACGGTAAAAAGCTGGGAAGATACTTTGCGGCAGGTGACGATGCTGAAGCCAGAGCACATCTCCGCGTACAGTCTGATCATTGAGGAGGGAACGCCGTTTTATCTGCGGTTTCATGAGGATGAAGCGGTACGGGAGCGGGGAGGACGGCCGTTGTTTCTTCCATCGGAAGAGGATGAGCGCAGGATGTATGAGATAACGGAAGAAATTCTGTCTTCACGAGGATATCAGAAATATGAGATTTCCAATTATGCGCGGCCGGGATATGAGTGCCGGCATAATATCGGATACTGGACCGGGAAGGAATATCTGGGTCTGGGTCTGGGTTCCTCTTCATTGATGAAACATGTCCGTTTTAAAAATACTTCCGTGCTTCAGGAATATATGGACATGCCCTTTGCCCGATGTGAAGAGGAGCCGCTTGATCAAAAGGAACAGATGGAAGAGTTTATGTTTCTCGGCCTTCGGATGACGAAAGGGATTTCCCGCCGGAAGTTCTCCGGACGTTTTCAGAAGGAGCTGGAGAGCATTTACGGGCCGGTGATTCAGAAGCTCGAGCAGGAAGGGCTGATCGCGCAGAGCGAGGGACGCATTTTTCTGACGCCCAGAGGCGTGGATGTAAGTAATGTAGTGTTTGAGGAGTTTTTGCTGTAAAGAAGAACATCTTTGATTTCACGTTGACGAATGAATGAAAAAAGCTTACAATAGCATTATGTAAAATATAAAATATAAGAAGGAGGTATTTTACTATGGCAGATATGTTTTATGCCAAAGGTCCCGGGAACAACGGTTATATAAAGAACCTGGAAGTTCTTGATTTTAACCCCTGGAACGGGAAAAGCGGCGCTTTCCAGATGCAGGTTTACAAGACTGCTGAAGGCAAGTATTATATCTACGGTTCCTGCTTCGGCGGCACCCAGACCGGCGTTCTGATCGCAGATATTACAGACCCGTGCCACACCAGATTCGTAAAGCACCTGCAGCTTCTGGATCCGGATGAGTATCCGACGACATCCACCCCGAAGATTCAGGTGGCGGATGATCTTCTGATCTGTGCGATGACCGCGGGTTCCGGCCCCGGCGCACTGGTAAACCAGAGCGAGCTGATGGATATGAAGTGTCAGGCCGGCATCCAGATCTGGAGCCTGAAAGAGGACCCGGAGAACCCGAAGTACCTGGGTTACTGGGACTGCGGCGTTCCGCATTCCATCGGTGTGCATCGTTTTATGTATAACGGTGGCCCTTATGTTTATCTTTCCTGCGAGAGCATGCGTTTTGAGGGCATGATCATGAGAATCATCGACATCTCCGATCCGACCAATCCTCATGAAGTGGGGAACTGGTGGTCTCCGGAGCAGTTTGTGGACGGCTATTGCGGCAGGACAGTCGATCACCATGCGGGACATGTTCCGTCCTTCATGGACAAGGGCTGGATGCACGGACCGCCATTCCGCCGCGACGACGGCATTATGTTCTGCGGTTACTGCGGCGACGGACTTTATGTACTTGATACGACAGATGTTACCCGTCCGAGAGCAATCGGACATCTGGAGTTTATGCCGGCGTTCTGCAGCCATCTGGCCGGAGCGCGTACCCATACAGCACTTCCTCTTCCGGGCCGCGATCTTGTGGTGGTGACCAATGAGGGAGAGCGGTTCCAGTTCTTCCCGCCCGGCTCGATCAAGGAAGCGCAGGCGATGAACAACCTGCACATGGTTGACGTCAGCGATCCGATAAAGCCGACATTGATCGCGGAGTTCCCGTATCCGGAAGTCCCCGAGGATTTCCCATATCCGAACTTCAATGTAATGAACCTTGGTTGTCAGGGACCGTTCGGACCGCACAACTTGCATGAGCCGATGAGCAATAAGCCCTGGCTGGAGCAGCGCGGCGACCGCGTATATTGCTGCTACTTTGCAGCAGGTCTCCGTATCTTTGACGTATCTGATCCTTATTATATCAAGGAGCTGGCATACTTTATTCCGCCGAATCCGAATAAGGATCCGAAGGATTCCTTCTTCCCGGATCTGCCGGGTCCGCGCAATGCGATGACAGAGGATTGCTGTGTTGACGACAGAGGATATATCTACGTAACCTGCTTTGATGACGGTTTCTATGTACTGAAACGCACCGGAGCGGCTGATAATTAAGGAATTCAGGGGATAAAGGTTTTTATGTTGAATCCCTGTGTCAGAAAAGAATTTTGAAAAAACAGAAAACCCCGCGTATGCGGGGTTTTCTGCTGAAAAAGGGAGGTTAAATATATGAAAAATCTACAAATAATAGATGAATTGTTTGTCGCCTCCAAAAACGTTGATTGCCTTCTCCTTGTTTTGTAATCTTCCAGGTCGTGATCAGCTGTCCCCGGAGGCATTTCCTTTGACGGTTTTTATCTTACACATGAAATGTGTACAAATTGTGTAAGGCTTATTAAGATAAAATGAAAGAAAAATGAAAAAAGAGGAAGTTCGTTCATGAAAAAGAAGATAACGACAGGAATTGTCGCTCATGTAGACGCCGGAAAAACAACGCTTTCGGAGGCCCTTCTTTATCTGGCCGGAAGCATTCGGACATTGGGAAAAGTGGATAAAAAGGATGCTTTTCTGGATACGAATCAACTGGAACGTGCCAGGGGAATCACGATTTTTTCAAAACAGGCAGGACTTGTATGGAATGATACAAAAATCACGCTGCTGGACACTCCGGGACACGTGGATTTCTCCGCGGAAATGGAACGTGTGCTTTCTGTTCTGGATTACGCGATTCTGGTGATCAGCGGTGCGGATGGCGTTCAGGGGCATACCCGTACTCTCTGGGATTTGTTGAGAACATACGATGTGCCTGTGTTTCTTTTCGTGAATAAAATGGATCAGCCGGGGACGGATCGCGGGCGGCTGATGGAAGAGTTAAAGACACAGCTGGACAATGCCTGTGTGGATTTTACCGAAGTATTGCCTGCAAAGGGTTCGGACAACATGCGCTCCGATAATTTTACAAAAGGAAAAACAGTTTTCCCGTCAAAGGCGGTTCGGCAGGAGGCGATCGTCTGTGAGGAGTCGGTCATGGAAGATATCGCGGCCTGTGATGAAACAGTTATGGAGTCTTACTTTGAGACCGGAATGGTGACGGAGACTCAGGTACAAAGATTGATCTGGGATAGAAAACTGTTTCCGTGTTTTTTCGGATCGGCGCTCAAACTGACGGGTGTGGAAGGGTTCCTGCAGGGATTTGCCCGTTTTTCATTATCAAAAGTATATCCGGCGGATTTTGGCGCGCGTGTGTTTAAGATTACCCGGGATCCGCAGGGAAACCGTCTGACACATATGAAAATTACCGGAGGGAAACTTAGCGTCAGGGAGGTGCTCTCAAATCGAAGGCTTGAGTCTGATGCCCGGGAGAACGTCTGGGAGGAAAAAATCAGTCAGATCCGGATTTATAATGGCGATAGGTTTGAGGCAGTGCCGGAAGTTTGTGCAGGAGAGATCTGTGCGGTGGCCGGCCTTACGAAAACGTATCCCGGACAGGGATTCGGATTTGAATCGGAGACCGGGGCGCCGGTCCTCGAACCGGTGCTTTCAAGACAGATTCGGTTGCCGGAGGGCGTGGATGCCGGCATTATTCTGCCAAAGCTGCGAATGCTGGAGGAAGAACAGCCGGAGCTTCACATTGTCTGGGATGAACGCCTGCAGGAGATTCGGGTGCAGGTGATGGGAGAGGTACAGATTGAAATTTTAAGCAGTCTGATTTCGGAACGTTTTGGTGTTGAAGTTACATTTGGCCCGGCAAATATTGTGTATAAGGAGACGATTCAAAATACGGTTGAGGGGGTCGGACATTTTGAGCCGCTCCGGCATTATGCGGAAGTTCATCTGCTCCTGGAGCCTTTGCCGGCGGGAAGCGGATTGGAATTTGCGGCAGATTGCAGTGAAGATATTCTGGATAAGAACTGGCAGCGCCTGGTTTTGACCCATCTGGGGGAAAAGACACATCGCGGCGTCCTGACCGGTTCCGCCATCACGGATATGCGGATTACGCTTATTGCCGGGCGGGCACATCCAAAGCATACCGAGGGCGGCGATTTTCGAAAGGCAACCTATCGTGCAGTTCGCCAGGGACTTATGGAGGCTGACAGCCGATTATTGGAGCCCTACTATAATTTCCGCCTGGAGCTTCCGGAGCAGGCAGTCGGCCGGGCAATGACCGATATTGAGAAAATGCACGGACACTTTGAAGCGCCGGAAAGGGAAGGGGACAACTGTATTCTTACCGGCTATGCGCCGGTGGTAACCATGCAGGATTATAAGCAGGAGGTCAGCGCTTATACGAAAGGATTCGGACATCTGTCATTTTCACTGCGTGGGTATGAGGTTTGTCATAATGAGGAGGACGTTATAGCTGCATGCGGCTATGATCCGGAGGCGGACATTCATAATACGCCGGATTCCGTTTTCTGCGCCCATGGTTCCGGATTTATAGTACCGTGGTATGAGGTCAGGAAGTATATGCACGTGGAGAGCCCGCTGTCTGCCCATTCGGTTTCTCCGCAGCAGGAGGCCGATCAGGCAAAGCGTCAGGCGCGCACGGTGTCAGACGTTTGGTTAGGAACCGAGGAAGTAGATGCTATCTTGGAACAGGCGACACATGCGAATCGTGGAAAAAGCTCTGCATCTCGGAAAGGTGTAGTCAGACGAAGCCGGTCGGACAGATCCGGAGATCCGTTAAGCAAATCATTCCGCAGGGAGGAAAACGACCGCCCTGCTGTTGAATCTACGGATGTGAATGGAGCGAATCTTTCAAAAAGAAAGTTCTCCGGCCGCGAAAAGGCAAAAGAAGAATATCTCCTCGTGGATGGTTACAACATCATCTATGCCTGGGATGACTTAAACGAGCTGGCGCGCATCAACATGGACGGCGCCAGAGGAAAGTTGCTGGATGAACTCTGCAGTTATCAGGCCATGAAGGGCGTCAACCTGATCGTCGTATTCGATGCGTATCGGGTCGCAGGACACACCACCGAGTGTCTGGATTACCATAACATCCATGTGGTGTATACAAAAGAAGCAGAGACCGCCGACCAGTATATTGAAAAATTCGCGCACACAAACGCAAAAAAATACGCGGTCACCGTGGCAACCTCCGACGGTCTCGAACAGATCATCATCCGCGGGGAGGGCTGCCGGCTGTTCTCCGCGAGAGACCTGAAGGAAGATGTAGAGCGGACGAAAGAGTTAGTACGAGAGTTATATACAGATAACAGCATTTCCGGACGCAGTGACGAATTTCGAAACGCGGTAGTAGAAGCAGTACGAAAAATAAGCCAGTAGCCTGATTTACACGTATCCTATTCCTGACAAACGGTCTCATCCGTCCAAAAAGGAAAATGCAGGAACTTTCAATTTCCGCTTGCAAAATCCGAAGAAATGGTATATGATACGTTTACTAGCACTCAAACGACTAGATTGCTAACAATCAGGAGGAATGATATGATCGTTTTACCTACTTATGATATGCTGCTTTTGCCGGGAGTAAATTTCTATTTTAAACGAGATGTGATCGCCTCCATGGCAGCCGGAGATTTTCCCGACGGAGAAGACGTCTTATTTTTGATCCAGAAGGAAAACAAACAGAAGCCGGAGCTGTCGCCGGAGGATTTTTATGAAAAAGGGCTGATCGGTAAAGTTCAAAATACGGATGATGAGGGAAATGTCAGTATTCGCGTGATGAATCGAGTAGTTATTACAGATATTGAAATGGAAGACGGAATGATTACTGCATCCGCCACAATTTCACCGCTTGTCGAGGATTTGAATGAAGAGGAACGCAGGCAGATTTACCGTGAGACGCGCGGAAGGCTGTTGAAGTTTGTTCAGTCTTTCCAGTGGGGCGCGGTAGCCCGCTCATTTATTCAGCATTGGCATTCACTGCAGGAGATTATCTGCGCGCTTTCATCTTATATGAATCTGTCGCCGGAGGATAAATATGCATTTGTTAATATCAGTTCTCAGCGTGAAGAGGCAGAGATGATCCGGCATTCGATTTTTGAATTCCTGGAGCTGATGAAGGTCAGCGGGGAAGCGGCGACTGCCCAGCAGGAGACAAATGAAAAGGCTTATCGGGAAGCGGCGCTGAAAAAACAGATTTCGTTTTTACAGCAGGAACTGGACGAAATGCATCCGGAAAATATTTCTGACGTGCGTAAGTTTGAGAAAAAAATTGAAGAAGCCGGGATGAATCCGGAGGCAAAAGCTGAGGCTCAGAAAGTTCTGAACCGTATGAAGCAGGAGGGGAAGGACAGCCATGAGTACGGCATGCTTTATGATTACCTGGATTTCATCACTTCTCTGAAGTGGGAGAAGGCAGAGCCTCAGGAGATTGACCTGAGTGAAGCGGAAGAGATTCTGGATGAGGATCATTATGGCCTGGAGAAAGTCAAGGAGCGCATCATTCAGCAGATTGCGGTGATGGCGCTGAAGAAGCAGCAGTCAGGGTCGATTTTGCTGTTTGTCGGCGCACCCGGTACAGGAAAGACCAGCATCGGCCAGAGCATTGCCCGTGCATTGCACCGGGAATATGTTCGGATCAGTCTGGGTGGCATCCGGGATGAGGCGGAGATTCGAGGGCATCGCAGAACTTATATCGGCGCCATGCCCGGGCGAATTATGGAGGGCGTAAAGCGCAGCGGCGCTTCCAATCCGGTGATCGTCCTGGATGAGGTGGATAAGCTGGCGCGGGAGTACAACGGTGATCCGGCCAGCGCACTGCTGGAGGTTCTGGATCCGGAGCAGAATTTCAGTTTTACGGACCATTATATGAACGTGCCGTATGATCTTTCGGATGTGCTTTTTGTGTGCACTGCAAACGCGACAGATACCATACCGGAGCCGCTGTTGAACCGGATGGAAGTCATTCAGTTTCCCGGTTATACTGAGACAGAGAAGTTCCATATCGCGAGAAAGCACCTGCTTCCGAAGGCGATGGAAAGCATGGGAATTAAGAAATCTTCCCTGAAGGTGACGGATGAGGCAATACATAAGATAATTGCTGAATATACAGCGGAATCCGGTGTTCGGGGCTTAAAAAAGCAGCTGGATGTTCTCTGCAGGCATGCGGCCGTGATGCTTGTCCGCGGAGATCAGAAGAGCATTACCGTCGGTGTGAAGAAAGTACCGGAATTTTTAAACGGACATGGCATCCGTCACGATAAGCGGATGAAAAAAGCTCCTTCGGGCGTTGTGACCGGGCTGGCCTGGACAAGAGCCGGAGGAGAGATTCTCTTTATTGAGACTTCGGCGACTGACGGAAGCGGAAAGCTCAATGTGACGGGACAGCTGGGAGATGTCATGAAAGAGTCCATTCAGATTGCGATGACGCTGGTTCGCTCTATGTTTCCGCGTGAGACAAAGAAATGGGAAAAACAGAATATTCATGTTCATGTACCGGCGGGCGCTGTTCCCAAGGATGGCCCTTCCGCGGGTATTACGATTACAACAGCCCTTGTTTCACTGGCTCTGAGAAAGTCAGTTCCCACAGACGTGGCTATGACGGGAGAGATTTCCCTCCGCGGCGGTGTGATGCCGATCGGCGGACTTCCGGAAAAGCTGATGGCGGCACAGCGTGCCGGGATTCGTCGGGTGTTTATTCCCTTTGATAATAAGGAAGATCTGGACGATGTTGCAGAGGAAGTAAAAACCGACCTGGAGATCATTCCTGTGAAACGGGTGGAAGAGGTGCTGAAAGCGACGGGGCTTACTGAGGAGTGTGTGAATTTATTTCTGTAAATATATCAGATCTTCTATGATAAGTTGA
>JAJPZY010000038.1:0-6620 GCA_021204085.1 Clostridiales bacterium
TCAACTTATCATAGAAGATCTGATATATTTACAGAAATAAATTCACACACTCCGTGGAGACGCCGACGCTCTTACAGATCAGCGTGGCAGTCATGTCGAAATTCAAAAACCAGGTAATTTAAATAGAATAACAATAATACTGAAAAGCCTGACATGAAACAGCGATTCCAACGTTGACAGGAGACATACATGAAAAAAATAATTCGAAGCTATCTGGCTTTTACCTCAAAAGGATACCGTATTGCAGCCGTGATCTGCCTGCCTCTGGCATTCCTTATACTGCGGGTGATACTGACGCTGCTTGCCGATGATCCCGACCTCTATATATTTTTGTTTTCGGAAGACTGCATGTCCATCATCCTTCTGGAACTGATGGCCGACCGATGGATCTTCGGAGGCATCTGCGGCAAAGACAGTCCCCGCATCGAATACCTGCGAACCTCCGGAAGAGGGGAGCAGGCCATTCGAAATGCGCTGATCGGGGATCTGCTCCGGCGATTTGTCTGGATGATGATCTATGCCTGCATCATTTTTGCGCTGACCGGCCAGATCCGGACGTTTTCATCTACACTGTCCATATACATTGTGATAACCGCGATGCTGAATTTCATCCGTTATATCAAAACCGCCACATACCAGCAACTTCTCGCTTTTTTTACAGCACTGATTTATTTTTTGTGTGAAATGAGCTTTACGATTGCAAATTATACAGACGAAGGATATGCTCCTGCCGCCCGGTGGGCGCTGCCCCTGCTGGCAGTGATTGCCATCGTTGTCAGCATACTGACACTCCGACATATGATGTTTCATATAGAAGAAAACCGATACTGTATGAAACGCTCGCTTCCCGAGCATCTCCTCCACAGGGAAAGAAAGGAGACATTATGAAAAACAATTGGAAAAAGATATTCCGCCTTGCCGGATATGGGCATCAATTTCGCCTGCAGCTTATTCTCGGCGTAAGCTTTTTCATCCTCGGTCTGGTTATACAGATCGGCTCAACATTATCCGTCGCACAGACAAATTTCGGAGAATTCGGCACCTTCGCTTTTCTCATGATGCAGCTGTGTGGTGATGTCCTGATCGTGAGCGCTGCTGCCATGCCCGCCCAAATTCTTTTATCCATGGACTGTGCCCTGATGACACAGGCTTCCCCCTGGAAAAAGAAGCTTCAAACAAGTATTTTTTCCATATTCATCTGCATTCCCACGCTGATTGTCCTGACACTTTCGCTTGCCCTGGGAACGACCGCATCCGCCAAAATGCCGGGCAATTCAATCTGGATCGCCCAGAGTTTCCTGATCTGCGGAATCATTACGGCATTTCTGCTGATTTTCTGGCCGATTACCTACAAATATTACCGCATATCCATGATCATAATTATCTGCGGTATATTTTTTTCTGAAACAGGAATCATCTTTTCAGACGGAATGCTGGAGAACGGCGAAATCATTTTCTCAAGTCTCCGGCTTCCCTCCTCACCCGCGGTCTGCATCCTGCTGGCCTATGTCATTGTACTCGCGGCTTGCGGTATCAATTTCCTGCTTGCGCGGGCATTGTATAAAAAGCCGCTCTCGAAGCAGGCATTCGGGGTATTCCTGCAAAAGTGGCTATAAAAATAAACATACCCAACGGTACTCACTCAATCAAAGGAATATCATTGGGTATGTTCATATATTCTGTCAATTTTTTCAATTTTCACTTCGCCGTAAAGTAAATCACCTGATATTCCCGCGAAATCTCCTCCAGCAGCCGCATTCCGCTCACATTCACCATTATAATTGCTTATGCCGCATGTACATAATCAATCACAGTTACTGTGATTTCACTGGAAATCTTTTGAATACCATTTAAAATAAATTCAATTTTCTTTGCGACCTTGTTACTGAAATACTCCTCTCCACATTGAGAGCACTTCTCACAGGGTACATTTTTAATTACCACAATGTAATTGCCAATTTTCTCAACATAATCTGTCACATCATTTTTCAAGCTTCCACCACAAAACACACACATAAATCATCGCTCCTTTCTTGTTTCCATATCAGATTCCCATTCATTTATATCTGGATAATAAGCAGTAATCGCATATATATAATCACCATCACACCCCACTACTACATGCAATGCACAGATATCCGTTATCCATCCAAGTATAAGGCAGCTTGGAGTCGGACGATCATCAGGGTACTGTCTGATAATCTTTCCGGACATAATACATTTTACAAAATCATCTGTAGAAATACTTCGTTCACGCAGACGTTTTAAAGCATGTCTCGACCATCTTATTCTTTCATCTGAACACAATGTGCGTAAAACAGCTATATTTAACTCCTCATTACACATGCAATTTTCCTTCCCTTTTATTAATTACCATTGTTTATTTCTAAATATACCAAAATATCAATTCGCCGTAAAGTAAATCACCTGATACTCCCGCGAAATCTCCTCCAGCAGCCGCATTCCGCCCGCTGTTTTTTCCGCATCCAGATTCACAAACGGATCATCCAGAATGAGGAACGGCCGCTCTGTCTGATACATGGCATCCACCAGAGCCAGACGCAGGCACAACCCGATGAGATCCTGATACCCTCTGCTGAGATACGCAGTCTCCCTCTGCATGCCCTCCTCCTCAACGGTAATCTTCGTATTCGCATCCATGTGATAACGGTCCGCCGCCGTACCGGACGTTCCGACCACCGTCTGATAATAGCGGGAAAAACTGTTCATCAGCGGCTCCATATAGCGGGCCGTCAGAGTTTCTTTCGCCGTGGTCAGATACTCCTGCGCCCGCTGCACCTGCCGGTATTGCCGGCGCATCGCTTTCAAGCGATCCTTCTCCTGCTGCAACTGCTCCTTTGTCTGCACCCACTCGTCGTATTTTTCCCGAAGCGAGGTCAGCTGCGAGCGATAGATTTCCAGCTGATCTTTGATCTCGTCCGCCTGTCGATCCAACTGTCGCTGCCGTTGATTCAATTCTTCCAAAGTAGAAATCCCTTTCTGATCCGCATCAGGTGTTTTCGTCATACGCTCCGCAGGCAATCCATTTCGATCCCTTTCATCCGAATCTTCCTCTCGAACCAGCTGCCCTCCTCCGGGCAACGTTTCATTCTGCCGGGAAAGAATCAACCGAAGTGAAGACATATCCTGTTGCGACTCAAATTCCTGCTTTTTTTGCAGCGTGGCATCCAAATCCCGCTTCGCCTGCTGCCACCGGATTCGCTGATGCCAGACTGTCTGCAGGCGGTTGCGAGGCTTATCCGGGAACGGAAAACCCATTTTCTGAAAAGCCCCGGACAATATTTCTTTTTTCTCCTCATACTGCCCCCGGTAAGCCTGACAATCCCGATTTTTCTTTCCCAGAGTCTCATACTGGTTCTTCTTTTGCGCGTGCTCTGCAGCAAGACGCTCTGCTTCCCACCTGCGCTGCTCTTCCTCCATCTGCCGGGCTTGTTCCGCCTCCCATCTCAGACGCTCTTCCTCACGCTGCCGGACCTGCTCCGCTTCCCATCTGCGGCGTTCCTCTTCTGCCTGTCGGATGCGCTCCGCTTCCTCCCGCTCGCGTCTTCTTGCTTCCTCTTGTCGAAGCTGTTCTTCCCTCCGGCGCTGCTCCTCCCGAATATAGCGCTGTCCGGTCATCACTCCGACAATTAGGAACAAAGTACCTACGACAGCAAGCAGGGCAGCAAGAATCGTTAACCCCCGACCGGAGTTCCCAAATAAAAACAGGAAGATTACGCCGGCAATCAGAAAAAGCGCACCGGCACCGATCTGCCCATAGCTTCCTCCATGAGAAGAGACGGACGAATCCGTTCCTTCATCCGCAGGGTTCCCGTTGATATTCATTTCTTCATCTGCAGGGGGCCTGTTAATATTCGTTTCCCGCATGTTCGGAACATTCCGCCCCGTTTGCTCCGACGTTCGCCCGGATTGTAAATCTTCCTCGCTGATATCCGTATTCCCAAAAACAGCAATTTGATTCTGTTCCTGTACTGCAGTTTCTCTCCCTGTCAGTTGTACCGATTCAGCGTCCGCCGCCTGATACTGCTCCGATTCTTCTTTTCGTATCCGTCGCTGTTCCTGTTCTTCATCCGCTGCCTGATACTGCTCCAATTCTTCTTTCAGTATCCGCAGCTGTTCCTGTTCTTCGTCTGACAGGCGGCAAATCTTTGTACCTTCCGCTGCCCGTTCCATTTCATCACAAGCTGCCATATATGTGCGCAGTTCTTCCTCCGTGGGAATTTCTCCGGGAAAGTACGCTTCTGCCTGCAGGTACGCCGTCTTTTTTTCCTCGTAATTCCCGCAGATCTGCTCATACGCCGCCCGCTTCGCCCGCGCGTCCTGCTCGCGGCTCGCCTCACGCTGCTGCTCATACAAAGCTTCCTGCTGCGTCTTGATCTCCTGAAGGTGCTGCCGTTCCCTTGCATCCATATCTTCATATTTTCGGATGGACTCCTCCAGAGAAACCCCCTGAGAGACTTCTGTCTGCAGGTGCGTAACCCGATCATTCAACTTATAAATCTCACCGGTTTTTCTCCGCGGGTTCAGTTTATTCAATGTCTCCTGCAGCGCCCCGGAAGCCTTTTCATAGCAGTCCAGATCATTCATATTGTCTGTAATATTGCTGATGCGGGCGTTGATACTGTCCGTCGCAGCGGTCTCGCAGTCATTCTGACCGATAAAAACCGTCCGCATAAAGGATTCGCTGTTGATCAAAAACAGCTCTTCGCCCAGATTTTCCGTAAAATCCGCGCTCAGCAGATTTGTTCCCGCATCCCGAAGTTCAAAACTGTCGTTTATTTTTTTATCCCCGAAAATACGAGTGACGGTATAAGCAGAATCACCGGTCTCAAACGTCAGAGAGCCGCCGTATCCGCCGCCCTGCCAGGGCGCGTATCGTTTCCGCTCATTCTCAATATTCTTCCGTCGGTTCTCCCCCTCAAAGCCGAAAAACATCACACGGATAAATGCCGCAAGCGTGCTCTTGCCCCAGCCGTTTTCTTCACAGATGATCTGGCAGCCCGGCTGAAACTCCACCGTCACATCATGGAGCTTTCCGAAGTTCTCAATATGACAGCAAATCAGTCGCATCCGAGCACCTCCTCCCCGGCAATCGCCCGCAACCCGCAGCGAATTACGGCAGCCCGATCCTCCTCGGAGAGTTCCTCCGCAGCCATTACCGTGCGGACAAATTCTCCTTTCAGGGATTCATCCAGCAAGAACTGATCCGTATCTACCCGCAAAGTTGTTTCATCATATATTTTTACAAAGTAATACTCCGGTTCCAGAGACTTGCGGAGATATTCAAGATCAATCCGTGTCTCCACGTCCGTCTCGCCGATCAGGATGACCTTCACCATATCCTTGCCTGCGATCATAGGCTGCACTGACAGAATTCCCGACTCCTCCTCCTTGCTTTCGGATTCTGTGGACAGAAATTCTCCGAACGTCTGTCCACTAATATTCCGGTCTTTTAATGTCTGACCTCCAGAAACCTGACCGTCATTCATCCGATTGCTTTTCAGCTGTTCATTCATCTCCGAAGGAACCCGCTCCTGTCCTCCGCTTGCCTGATTCCCGAGCTCCGAGCGAATCTTTCCCAACATTTCCGACGGGGTCTCGCACCCGCTGATATCCACTGGCACCTCCCAGAGTCTGCGGCTCGCAAAGGGTACAAACTGCCGCTTCATGGTTCCGGCATTTTCATCCACATCAAGAAGGACAAATCCATGCTCCCCGCACTCGTCAAAGCCGCGGCCTTCTAAGCACCCCGGATAACACCAGACGCTGCGGGCGTCCAGCTGACCTTCTTTTACGGCATGCACATGACCAAGCGCCAGATAATCAATTCCTTTATTCTTAAGATCGCGAAGGCGGATCACCTGCGCCCGATTCTTCGCGCCGGTCTTCGTCTCCTGCCCGTGAAGCATGACAATATTAAATTTCTCCGGCCGCAGCACAAGGGAATGATACGCACTCCCGGCGTTTTCCTCCGAAAGTTCCAACCCCGAGACAACAATCCACTCTCCCAGCGGATAAGAAACCCACTCCGGCCCAAACACCTTCAAATTCTCCGGCAGCGCCTCCCTTTCCGCAAGAAAATGCTCCGTATCATGATTTCCTCTCAGATAAAAAAAGACAATCTCGCTGTGGCCGAGGATTGCATCCCACACCGCATGGCGCGCGGTCGCGGAGATATTTCTTGTGTCAAACAGATCGCCGGCAATCAGAATCGCCGCCACCTCATTTTCCGCGGCGTAATCAACCATCCGCTGAAAGGTCAGCAGCAGCTCTTTCTTTCGCTCTCTCGCTTTTTCTTTGCTCAGATTCGCGGTCATCCCGGAATCCAGATGTAGATCCGCGCAGTGAATCAGGCGCATCACGCAGCTCCTTTCTATAAGCCAACTCCTAATTTTTATTGGATATCATAACAGATGCGTCGGATATCATCCTCCACATTCTATACAAATATAATTGAAATAGCCGTTACTTTTCATGAATTAGCCAGATATCTTTTTGTACTATACGAACGATGATTACCCCTCCGGCACTTTTGTCCGTATGTATCGTTATTCCATACGGACGATTTCTCCATTTTCCCTGTTTCAGTCCGTATATGA
>JAJPZY010000038.1:6720-11751 GCA_021204085.1 Clostridiales bacterium
CCTGTTTCAGTCCGTATATAACTCCATCCCTTACGGACGGACTCTACGTTTTCTCTTCCTTCGTCCGTATATTACACCATACGTTAATTTTCTCTCATATAATTTATATAAGAAAAATACATCTCCAGATCCGTATTCACTACCAGCTCCTGCGGGAAGTGCTCATCCTCCAGCAAATCCAATGCCCGGCTGTGGTCTCCCACCAGAAAATCCGCATGCGCGTCCGAATTCACAATAACCGGTGTCTCATATTTCCTGCACCAGTACAGCATTTCATGATAATTCTCCCGTGCATTCTTCCGGAAGGTGGTCGGCGCTAAGGAACTGCTGTTTACCTCCAACAGCTTGTGGTATGCTTTTGCACTTTCCGCCAGCTGTTTGTAATCCACCGGGAAACGGCCGTCGTCCGGATGTCCGATAATATTGATATACGGCTGACGCATCACATTCAGGTATGCCTCCGTGTGTGCTTCCGGATCTGTCTCATGATAGCAGGGCGGGTGGATGCTCGCGATCGTCACATCCAGCATTTTATAATCATCCTCTGCCAGATCAACATCGCCATTTCGATTCAGGATATTTAATTCCACCCCGAACAGTGTCCATAATTGTCCCCGCTTTCTTGGCAAAATTTTCAGATTATAAAAATATCCATCATAACAGGTTCCCGGCATACCCGGCGCATGCTCGGTCAGCGCAAGAAGCGACAGTCCCTTCTGCTGCGCCGCCGCGATCATATCATTCATCGTGCTGTATGCATGGCCGCTGGCCAAAGTATGTGTATGTGAGTCAAGTAAATCTATCATTTTTTTATTCCTCCATATTACTCCAGTCCACAACCTGACCGATTTCCTTTTTTAACATTACAACAAGCCAGATTCTCATTTGAGTTTAATATGAAACCCGGGAACTGTCAAATATCTTATCGCTTTCAAATGTTAACCACTTTTTCATTTTTATGGTTGACAATTCGCAAACACTCCTCTATAATGCCCTCGAAGGCTGTAGTCCGCACCCCTGCGCAGCATGCGCATGAGAATAAGAATACAGCCCTCCGGGGATCCCATTTTATGAACTTTTCAAACGGAGATTTGAATTATGAAACAACTGGCAAATGAAATCATTGCAGGCCGACGGCTGGGCAGACAGGACGACCTCTCTGTTTTTGAGAATGCCGACCTTGCCGACCTTTCTGCGGGAGCGGACGCAATCCGTAAGGCGCTCTGCGGAGATCAGGCAGACCTGTGCACCATTATTAACGGCAGATCCGGGCGGTGTCCGGAAAACTGCAAGTTTTGCGCACAGTCCTCTTTCAATCATACGAACTGTGAGCAGTATGGCATGCTGGATACCGCAGCCGTCCTTGAGGACTGCAAAGAAAAAGAAGCTGCAGGCGTCCATGCGTATTCCATCGTGACCGCAGGGCGGACGGTGGAAGGAGCGGAGTTAGAACAGCTGATCAAAACCTATGAGACGCTTCACCGGGAATGCAGAATTCGCCTCTGTGCCTCACACGGATTTCTTACAGCTGATGCCCTCGCCCGTCTGAAACAGGCTGGTGTTTCCATGTATCACGAGAACATTGAAACATCCCGCCGCAATTTCCCGAATATCTGCACGACTCATACCTATGAGGATAAGATTGCTGAGATAAAGAAGGCGCAGGCAGCCGGTCTAACCGTCTGTTCCGGCGGCATCATCGGCATGGGAGAGACCTTTGCAGACCGCGTGGATATGGCGGTATCACTGGCAGAGCTGGGGATCACCTCTATTCCGCTGAACGCACTGATTCCGGTAAAAGGGACTCCGCTGGGTGATCTTTCACCGCTGACAAAAGAGGACATCATCCGCACCGCGGCGATGTTTCGCTATGTTAACCCTACTGCTTATATCCGCATCGCTGCCGGCAGGAGTTATTTTGCGGACGGAGGAAGAGACCTCTTTACCTCCGGCGTTAATGCTGCCCTCACAGGAGACATGCTGACTACGGTAGGAAACAATACCAGACAGGACATCTGCATGCTTACGGAACTCGGTTTCGACCTGTCGAAGCATACGAAAGAACCTGTTTCATAATTACCGGCAAAACAAACCCTATGGATTCGCTGCAACAATATCAGATACTTGAATCAGCATTCTTCTATAATAAAAAGACGTTTCTGTATATTGCTGCAAATCCAAATCAGAATTAAGCGAATCAGAGATGAAAAAGGAGTAACATATGAACTCATCTGAAACAAAGAGTAATAAATTCAGCATCTACGAAATTGCCATGATTGGAGTGATTACCGCTGTTACCTGTGTGCTGGCCCCTCTGTCTATCCCGATCGGACCGGTTCCGATTTCCCTGACAAACCTGGTCATATATTTCTCCTTGTACATATTGGGGTGGAAAAGAGGAACGGTCAGCTATCTGATTTACCTTCTTATAGGGCTGGTGGGCGTCCCGGTATTTTCCGGATTTACCGGAGGACCGGGAAAGCTCTTTGGCCCGACCGGAGGATACCTGATCGGATTTATCCCCATGGCGCTGATTGCAGGAATTTTCATCCATAAATTTTATGACAAGTGGTATCTTTCCCTGGTCGGAATGATCCTCGGCACTGCCGTTTGCTACGCAATGGGAACGGCATGGCTCGCCGTACAGGCAAATATGAGCTTCCAGGCAGCTCTGATGGCCGGCGTCATCCCCTTCATCATCGGAGATCTCATCAAGATGATCCTGGCCATGAAGCTCGGACCGATGATCCGGAAACGGCTTTCGGCCGCCGGACTGATGATTACAGACAAATAGTATCGTGCCCTGTAACGTATCGGTTCTTATAATTTAGAAAACATCCCGCAGACACATATCATGCTTTGCTGCGGGGTGTTTCTTGTTTATACAGATCTCCGTTTTTTTGTTCCTACCTACATTTTTTCTAATTTTCCCGTTTTTTGTGGGCTCTTCTGTTCTGTGCCTACCCACTTTTTTCTGGTTTTTCTGTTTTTGTGGGTTCTTCTGCTCTGTATCTACCCACATTTTTTCTGGTTTTCCTGTTTTTGTGGGTTTCTGCTTCGAATTCTTACCCACCTATTCATGACTCCAATCTGTATTTACAGATTTCTCCACCTTCCGTTCCACAAATCTCTGATTTTCCCGCGTAAAGTAGTTATAATAAATTATTAACACCTGTTTTGTACAAGATATTTTTCAAGTCCTGCCAAATCCACCTCTGAATCCGACTTTTTAAGCCATATGAATTATTTATCTTTATACGCGCAAATTATGCATTGACAGTTGTCAAGACATCTGTATAATAGTTTCAGAAACCAGAACCATCCAATCTCAAAATAATATTACAGGAGTCAGATTATGGAAAAGTTTAAGGCATTCCTCAAAAGGAAAAACATAGAGATTTCTCTGAAACGGTATGGCATTGATGCGTTGAGCGCCATGGCACAGGGTCTGTTCTGCACCTTACTGATCGGAACAATTCTAAACGCGCTGGGGACGCAGCTGCACATACCGTTTCTTACGATGACAGTCGCCACTGTCAACGAAACAGAATATACCATAGGCGGTCTGGCTTCGGCAATGAGCGGTCCCGCCATGGCAGTCGCCATCGGTTACGCACTGCAAAGTCCGCCGCTGGTACTGTTCTCGCTGGCCGCAGTCGGATTCGCTTCCAATGCGCTGGGCGGAGCGGGAGGTCCGCTGGCTGTTTACTTTATTGCGATCATCGCGGCAGAAGTTGGAAAAGCGGTATCAAAAGAAACAAAGATTGATATTCTTGTAACGCCGCTTGTTACGGTATGCGTCGGCATTCTGGCGGCTGCCGGACTGGCGCCCATCCTCGGTGCGGCTACCATGAAGGTCGGCGACCTGATCATGATCGCTACCACGCTGCGGCCATTCCTGATGGGAATCCTGGTCTCCGTTCTTGTAGGCATTGCCCTGACTTTGCCGATCTCGTCCGCCGCGATCTGTGCCGCGCTCGGACTCACCGGACTGGCCGGCGGAGCAGCTTTGGCAGGCTGCTGTGCACAGATGGTCGGTTTTGCCGTCATGTCCTTTAAGGAAAACCGCGTCGGCGGCCTGATCTCTCAGGGTATCGGTACGTCCATGCTGCAGATGAGCAATATTATCAAAAACCCCAGGATATGGATCGCCCCAATCCTGACATCAGCCATCACCGGTCCCATCGCCACCTGTATTTTCCATCTGGAGATGAACGGCACTCCCGTTTCCTCCGGCATGGGCACCTGCGGGTTGGTCGGACAGATCGGCGTATATACCGGCTGGGTAGATGATATCGCTAGCGGCGCGAAGTCATCCATCACAGCCATGGACTGGATTGGACTCATCCTGATCTCCTTTGTGCTCCCCGCCGTCATCTGCCCGCTCATAAATATGGTTCTGAAGAAAATCGGGTGGGTAAAGGACGGGGATATGAAGCTGGAGTAAATTCAATTTATTTGACTTTTTATCTTTTCAATGATAAAGTTACGGACGGATGCGACCGTTTCTTTAAAAGAACGTGTAAACCAGTTGGCTTGCACGTTTTTTGTGTTATGGGAAATGCTTTGCGGTTATAAATCACATAGCCAAAGCGATGAAAGACTGCAATCCAGGGAGGTTACTTATGAATAGTACAAACAAAATGGCAACCATGAAAATGTCCCGGCTCATCATGAATATGTCTCTGCCGCTGATGCTCTCGCTGCTGATACAGTCACTGTACAATATCGTGGACAGTATCTTTGTGGCACGAATCAGTGAGTCCGCATTAACCGCCACTTCACTGGCTTACCCGATCCAGATTCTGATGATTGCCGTATCTGTCGGTACCAGTGTGGGCATCAATGCCCTGCTTTCCCGAAGTGTTGGCGCAAAAGAATACGAAATGACAACCAACGCCGCAACTACCGGTGTCCTTCTTGCCATCGCGGGAACCATCGTTTTTCTGCTTTTGGGTCTTTTCTACCCGGAGTGGTTGGGAGTATGAAAAAAAGTCTGTAAAAGTTTAAATGTTAGGTCTTCTATGATAA
>JAJPZY010000145.1:0-8937 GCA_021204085.1 Clostridiales bacterium
CAACTTATCATAGAAGATCTGATATATTTACAGAAATAAATTCACACACTCCAGTCATCACTATCTATGAAAGTCGATTGCTCCGCTCGATGAGCTCTCGCAATCGTCGCCGTATTCGCAATCCGGGCTAATCGCCCTACTTGCTCATACAGCTCAGGTTCTCTGATATCCTGTCATTCAGGTGTGCGAGCACCCCTGTCTGACAGGATATTGAGAACACTTTCATAGTAAAAAGAGTGTTGCATTTTAGATGATTCTCCTGTATGCTAAAATGTAGCGATGTAAAAATGCATCAGGTTGAATGGTTTTATCATATGAGAATTGGTTTCAACAAATAAAATGCAGCAAGGGAGATTACGGAGTATGAATCAGGAGAAGCAGATGCTCCTGTTGGAACAGGACTATCTGGACGCCATCCTGGAAAATTGTCAGGATGGCGTATACATAACGGATAACGAAGCGAATACTGTATATTTAAATCATGCTTATGAGCGGATCAGCGGATTACTTCGTTCGGAGATGATCGGAAAAAATATGCGCGATTTGGTTGAGGGTGGCGTGGTATCAGCCAGCGGTACTCTGTCGGTTCTTGAAAATGGGGAAAGCATTACCATCGAGCAGAGTTTTCGTACAGGGAAACGCGCGGTAATCACCAGTTCGCCGGTTTACGGCGGTTCGGAAAACGGAGAACATATCATAATGGTGGTCACCATTGTCCGGGAAATCACGGAGATTTACTCTGTTCGAAGGGAGCTTCGGCGTGTGATGTCGCAGAATCGCGAATATGCAAGTGAGATTCGGCGGCTTAAACAGGAGCTTGGCGGAGAGACGGAAGTGGTAGCGGTTGATGAAAAAAGCGAGCGTTTGCTTCGGCTGGCGCGGAAGGTTTCGCTGGTTGATTCGCCGATCCTGATTTCGGGCGAGGATGGTGTCGGAAAAGCAACACTGGCGCGGTATATGCACATGAATTCCGCAAGAAGCGAGTTCCCTTTTTTGAGAATAGACTGGTCGGTTATGCCCAGGGAAGAGCTGGCGGCGTATCTTTTCGGGGAGGAAGATGCGCAGACGCATGAGTATCGGATGGGAGTGCTGGAGAGTGCGGACGGGGGCACGATCTATATGGAGGAACTGACGGCCATTCCGCTTTCTGTGAGAGATCGGATTCTGGCGCTGCTTCGCAACGGTTCCTGTGTGATGGGGGATGGTGTCCTGCGCAGACTGGATGTGCGTTTTGTGGCGTCCAGCCGTTACACCTTTCAGGAGCTGCAGGAGAATGGTCTGGCGGAAACTCAGCTGCTGCAATGTTTTTCGGCGTTTCCACTTGAAATTGCTCCATTGCGGGAAAGACGGGATGATATTATTCCAATGGCTGATAATTTCGTGGAGCAATATAATCGGCGCACCGGCGGTAAAAAACGATTTTCAAAGATGGCGTACAGATGTCTTCTGTTCTGTGAATGGCCGGGAAATGTGCGGGAACTTGGCGTACTGGTGCAGCGCGCGGCGATCATCAGCGAAGGAGATCTGCTCAGAGAGGATGATCTGATTCTTGCGGATTCGGGCGGGTCTTTGGCGGCGGCTGTGAAGCGGCAATCCGCAGAATGCCGTGCAGAGACTGGCAGTTTCTCCTCCGGTTTTGGTGATTCAGAAAAGGAAGTGCGGGAAACGGAGTTTTCCATACATGATATCTGCAGTGATCTGAAGTATGAATCTTCACGTCTGGAAGCTTTCTATATGAATCGGGCATTTTCCAGCTATCAGAATATTCGTGATGCTGCGGCAAGCCTTGGCATTGACAGTTCTACTTTTGTGCGCAAACGGCAGCGTTACAGGCAGATGGGGCTGATGGAGTAAAAATGTGATACATAGTCCTTTGGAGTGATGCAAAAATGCATCAAACAAAGTATTGCAAAAATGCATCACAAGGGCTATAATGTCAGGTAACTAAAAAACTGGCATTTCACGATAAAGGAGGAGAATGCAATGGCACTTATGACAGGCGAAGAGTATATTGAGAGTATTCGCAAGATTAACATGGAGATTTATATGTTCGGCGAGAAGGTGGAGAATCCGGTGGACAATCCGATTCTGCGGCCGTCTTTGAATTCCGTGCGCATGACCTATGATCTGGCGCAGGATCCGGAGCATGCGGATCTGATGACGGTGACGTCTCCGTTTACCGGGAATAAGATTAACCGTTTTACACACATTCATCAGAGCACGGATGATCTGAGAAACAAGGTGAAGATGCAGAGACTCTGCGGACAGAAGACGGCAGCATGTTTCCAGCGCTGTGTCGGTATGGATGCGTTTAATGCGGAATATTCGACTACATATGAAGTAGATAAGAAGTATGGTACGAATTATCATGAAAATTTTAAAAAGTTCATGATTTATTGCCAGGAGAATGATCTGACGGTGGATGGAGCTATGACAGACCCGAAGGGGGATCGTTCCAAAGCGCCCCATGCGCAGGAAGATCCGGATCTTTATCTGCATGTGGTAGAGCGTCGGCCGGATGGAATCGTTGTCCGCGGTGCGAAGGCTCACCAGACCGGTATCTGCAATTCTCATGAGGTAATCGTAATGCCTACGATTTCCATGGGACCGGATGATAAGGACTATGCGGTATCCTTCGCTGTTCCGCTGGATACGAAAGGTTTGTTTATGATTATCGGCCGCCAGTCCTGCGATACCAGAAAGCTGGAAGGTTCTCCGATGGATGTCGGAAACTCGGAGTTCGGCGGAGTGGAAGCGCTGACTATTTTTGACGATGTCTTTGTTCCGAATGACCGGATTTTCCTGAACGGCGAGACCGAGTATGCCGGAATGTTGGTAGAGCGTTTTGCCGGATATCATCGTCAGTCCTACGGCGGATGCAAGGTAGGTGTGGGCGATGTCCTGATCGGCGCGGCTGCGGTTGCTGCTGAGTACAATGGCGCGCAGAAGGCATCTCATGTAAAGGATAAGCTGATCGAGATGATGCATTTGAACGAGACCTTATATTGCTGCGGTATCGCATGTTCCGCGGAAGGTTATCCGACAGAGGCCGGCAACTATATGATCGACCTGCTTCTGGCCAATGTCTGCAAGCAGAACGTTACCAGATTCCCTTATGAAATCGTTCGTCTGGCGGAGGATATTGCCGGAGGCCTGATGGTTACGGCTCCGTCCGAGAAGGATTTCCGGGATCCGAAGCTTGGCAAGTATGTTGATAAATATCTGAAGGGCGTGGGGGATGTTTCCACCGAGAACCGTCTGCGCATCCTGAGACTGATTGAGAATATGTCGCTCGGCACGGCTGCGGTCGGCTATCGGACAGAATCCATGCACGGTGCGGGTTCGCCGCAGGCGCAGAGGATTATGATCCAGAGACAGGGCAATCTGGGATATAAGAAGCAGCTGGCGAAAGCGATTGCACATATTGAGGAATAAAATGACAATACAGGAAATCGAGCGGGTTCTGGATGAGAAGGTTCGTCCGGAGCTTGCTCTTCACGAAGGCAATATCAAAGTCGTAAAGCTGGAAGGTGATGTGCTGCATGTCCGCATGGAGGGGCACTGCAGCAACTGCCCTTCCGCGGAACTGACGTTGGAACAGACAGTAAACACGGCATTGCAGGAAGCGTTTCCTGACCTTCGGGAAGTTGTCCTGGTAACAGGGGTCAGTGATGAGCTGATTGCTGATATGCGGGAAATCCTGAAGCGGAGGCATGAGAAGTGACAGTCAATATCCGGTTTTGCGGCGGATGCAATCCCCGTTATGACCGAGGGGCATTTGCCCGCAGGCTGATTCGGGACTATCCGAATCTTACATTTATTTATAATGCGGAAACCGATACGGATGCGGTGATTTTGCTCTGCGGCTGCAGCGCGGCATGTGCAAGGGTTCCGGAATCTTTCGGAACGTTCGGAAGGGTTACGGTTCGCGGGGAAGAAGACCGGGGCAGGCTCTATAGTTTTTTGGATAGTCTGTCTTTGGGATCAGACAGCTTGATTTGACGGACGCAGAGATAGCCCGCGCCTGTGAGTTGTAATGTCGGTCTTATAATAGCAAAAAATGACAGACTCATGCGGAGTTGATCGGAAAAGAGATTTGGTACCTGTAATTGCTGTATTTGCTGTGAAATATAGCATAATCGTGGTTCATTGGCTCTTGTATAATTATGAGCATAAAGGATAAAAAAATGGATTGGAAAACAAAATATGCAGATAAGCTGTGCACGGCGGATGAAGCTGTAGCACATATTAAATCCGGCGACCGCGTGGTGGTCGCACACGCCTGTGGCGAACCTGTGATACTGACAGATGCCATGGTTGCCAATGCGGATCGTCTCGGATACAAAGATGTCGAAGTGGTACATATGGTTGCCATGGGAAAAGCCGGCTACTGTGCGCCGGAGATGTCAGAGCATTTTCGCCATAACGGCCTCTTTCTCGGCGGATCTACCAAAAATGCGATCGCGGAAGGGCGCGGCGATTTTACACCTGTATTTTTCTCGGAGGTTCCGGAGCTGTTTCGGACGACGATGCCGGTCGACGTGATCCTGCTTCAGGTGAGTGAGCCGGATGCGCACGGATATTGTTCTTACGGAATTTCCTGTGATTACACCAAGCCGGCGGCTGAATGCGCAAAAATTAAAATCGCGCAGATGAATAAGAACATGCCGAGGGTGATGGGTGATAACTTCATTCATATCTCGGAGTTGGATTATATTGTTGCGGAGGACACGCCGCTGATTCAGCTTGCACCGCCGAAAATCGGTGAAGTGCAGCGGAAGATCGGAGAGAATATTGCTTCTCTGGTGCAGGATGGCGATTGCCTGCAGCTTGGAATCGGAGCAATTCCGGATGCGGTGCTTCTGTTCCTGAAGGATAAGAAGAATCTGGGCATCCATTCCGAGATGTTTTCTGACGGCGTCGTAGAGCTGTTGGAGGCCGGAGTGGTGACCAACGCCTGCAAACAGGTGGAGCGCGGCAAATGTGTGGCTACCTTCCTGATGGGTACGGACCGCCTGTACGATTATGTCAATGATAATCCGATGGTAACACTGAAACCCGTGGACTGGGTCAATGATCCCCGGGTCATCTGCCAGAATGATAACGTGGTCTCCATCAATTCCTGTGTGGAAGTTGACCTGATGGGGCAGGTTTGCTCGGAGTCTGTAGGCTTAAAGCAGATTTCCGGCGTTGGCGGACAGGTAGATTTTGTCCGCGGAGCAAATATGTCAAAGGGCGGACGGACAATCATGGCGATGCCGGCTACAGCGGCGAAAGGTACGATCTCGAAGATCGTTCCCTTTATCACGGAAGGCGCGGCTGTCACGACATCCCGCTGCGATGTGAATTATGTGGTGACAGAGTATGGAATCGCGCAGCTGCACGGCTGCACCTTAAGAGACCGCGCAAAACAGCTGATTGCAATTGCGGCTCCTGAGTTCCGTGCGCAGCTGGAGGAAGAGTTCGAACGGAGGTTTCCGCGGTAGAGAATTGAGATGAGCAAAGTTCTGAAAATATTCGGCGAAATATGCTCGAAATACACTTCATAAGCGAACACTTTGTTGTGTTCGAGTTGAAGTGAATTTTGAGTATATTTCTCAAAATGTATGCGAACTTTGCGATTTGAAAACATATGAAAACGTAAGGGGCATGAACGATGACAAATCTGGAGAAGTATAATAAGATTGTAAAAATGAATCTTGGCGTGAAGGATGAAGAACTCAATGATGATGTTCTGGTCTACAATTGTTTTCCCGCGTGGGATTCCGTTGCGCACATTGAGATGGTGTCAGATTTGGAGGATAAATTCGGTGTAACATTTGATACGCTTGATATCACGTCTTTCAGCAAGTACAGTATGGGCATAGAGATTCTGCGGAAGATGGGTGTAGATATATAATAAGTTCAGTATATCAGATGTCTTTGTGTGATCAGATGCGGCAGAGAATTTATGGTTGTGTGATCAGGTACAGTAGAGGATTTATGGTTGTGTGACCGGATGCGGTATAGGATTTATGATTGCGAGATCAGGTTCATTTTGGAAAAATCATGGGAGATATTTTTAATATAACAGAAAAACCACAGAACAGCCCGGCTCTTTTGTCAGATGGTGGTATTGCGGTCACCTATGGAGAATTGCAGCGGCAGATTGAAATCATCGGGAAAAAGATTTCGGGCCGCTGTCTGATTTTTTTCATGTGTAAAAACGAACCGGGATCGGTGGTGGGATATGCAGGGGCACTGGGAAACGAAGCAGTGCCCCTGCTTTTGGATGAGGGACTGAAAGAGGCGCAGTTGGAACGATTATTTGATATCTATCGTCCGTCTTATATCTGGGCGTCTGCGGAGTGGGGGAAGACCCATCCTCAATATGTGCAAAAAATGGTTTATGAGACATACGATTTTGGCTTATGGGAGACGGGGCTTACGCCGTATCCGCTCTATCCGGAGCTGGGGGTTCTTCTGGCGACTTCCGGGAGCACCGGCGATCCCAAACTGGTGAGGCTTAGCTATCAGAATCTGGTTGCGAATGCTGCTTCCATTTGTGAATATCTGCATCTGAACCAAAGCGAACGGCCAATTACCACGCTGCCGATGCAGTACAGTTACGGATTGTCGATCATAAACAGTCATTTGTTGGCGGGTGCCTGTATCCTGATGACGACGGCCAGTCTTGTGCAGACTGCGTTCTGGGATCTTTTTGAGAAGGAGCAGGCGACGAGCTTCGGCGGGGTGCCTTATACGTATGAAATTTTAAAAAGAATTCATCTTTTTCAGAAGAAACTGCCTTCTTTGCGGACAATTACGCAGGCGGGCGGCAGGCTGCCGGTTACACTCCAAAAGGAAGTCGCTCTCTGGGCAGAGGAACAGGGAATTTCTTTTTACGTGATGTACGGACAGACGGAGGCGACCGCGAGGATGAGTTATCTGCCGCCGGAGCGTTGTCTGGAAAAACCGGGGAGTATCGGGAGAACCATTCCCGGCGGAAAATTTTATCTTGCCGATGAAGCGGGAAAAGAAATTCAGGGGGATGACCGGATCGGCGAATTGGTTTATGAAGGGGAAAATGTATCACTGGGCTATGCGCAGAACCGGGAGGATCTTCTGCTGGGGGATGTCAGAAGGGGCGTGCTGCATACCGGAGATCTTGCCCGGCGTGATGCGGACGGGTATTATTATATCGAGGGAAGACAAAAGCGCTTTGTGAAGATTTTCGGTGTTCGGGTGAGTATGGACGCCTGTGAGAAAATTTTGCGGGAACGGCATCCCGGCGTGGAACTGGCCTGTGCCGGGCAGGATGATTGTCTGAAGATTTATGTGAAACGGGAACCTTGTGAGGACGAAAATGAGCGTTTATCCGCCACAATAATACAAGAACTGACGGAAATCCTGCAAATTAACCGCAGAGGGTTCCGATGTTTCATGGTTGATGAGATCCCGAAGACAGATTCCGGGAAGATAAATTATGCGCAATTGGCGTCATATGATACCTGAGCCAAACGGCTTTGCCGATGATGATATTCATAGATTACTTCGCAAAAACCATAGCTGTGCGTAAGCTTTCACTGGATTTGCATAGTATGCTTATATTGACCGTGCGTAAGTTCGATTACGAGAATCAGAGATTTTTTGCGTTGTATAAGTTCAATTATAAGAATCAAAGATTTTTTATCTCACTTTTTTTGAAGCAGGGTATCACCATATTATGAAGGAGCAAATATATGGAGATTCGACAGCATCCGTTTCAGGATGATCTGAAAAAAAAAGATATTCATATGACAGCAGAGCTACTGAAGCTGACTGGGTATCATAAGGAGCATTGTGCGGCATACCGTCGTATGCTGGATGCGATGAATTTTGATGATTCAAAGGTTACTCATTATCAGGATATCCCGTTTCTTCCGGTCACGCTTTTTAAAAAAGTGCGGCTCTCCAGTCTGGATGAGGAACAGGAGGATTACAAGGTCATCACATCCTCCGGCACGAGCGGGCAGCAGACCTCGCAGATTGTTCTGGATGGGGAGACCAGAACGCTTCAGCAGCAGGTCCTTGCCAGTATCGGAGGAGATTTCCTCGGGGCAGGCCGGATGCCGATGTTGATCATTGATTGTCCGGCGACTGTGAAAAAACGGGATCATTATTCCGCGCGGACTGCGGCGATTCTGGGATTTTCTCTTTTCGGAACGCATCGAACCTACGCATTGCGGGATGAGGATCTGTCATTGGATTTGGATGTCGTCCTGGATTTTTTAGATCGTTTTGGCAGGCAGAAGTTCCTGGTGTTTGGATTTACATTTCTCATATGGGAGCATCTGGTGTGTGAACTGGGACGAAGAGGAATTCATCCGGATCTGTCGAATGCGGTTCTGGTGCATGGCGGCGGATGGAAAAAGCTGGGAAATGAAGCGGTATCAAAAAAGGAGTATAAGCGGCGGATTTTAGAGACTTGCGGCATAGAGACCGTGATAGATTATTATGGAATGGCAGAGCAGAGCGGAAGCATTTTTATGGAGTGTGCTTACGGTCATCTGCACTGTTCCGATTATTCAGCGCTTTTGATTCGCAGGCCGGAAGATTTTTCTGTCTGTGAAATGGGAGAGACGGGGCTGATTCAGGTTTTGTCTGTCGTTCCGAAGAGTTATCCCGGTCACAGTCTTCTGACGGAGGATGTGGGGCGGATTTTGGGGATAGATGACTGCCCCTGCGGAAGAAAAGGCGTGTATTTTGAAGTATTGGGGCGTGTCAGGCATGCTGAGCTGCGGGGGTGCAGCGATGTGCATTAATCGTATTTTTTGGTGATTTGGGCGTTATATTCGGTGTTGATTTTAACTGAGTAGAAACGTGTACGGATTTTTTGGAAGGAATGCCCGTATTATACTTTTTTATAAAATTACTCGCAGAGTGTTAGCAAACATACGGACGTGGGGAACAGAAACT
>JAJPZY010000145.1:9037-11655 GCA_021204085.1 Clostridiales bacterium
TACGGACGTGGGGAACAGAAACTAAGAACCAGTCCGTAGAGAGTGAGAGAGGATACGGACGAAGACACCAGAAATCGAGATTCGTCCGTGAGAAACAGTGAAACAGGAAAACGAGTATCATGAGACATAGCTTCTTCAGGGTTTTCGAACTGTTTATTAGGAGATATTTTCATGAGCGGGGAAAAGTGAGAATTCAGGGAGGATATCTTTGTGAGCTTGAAAAAGATGAGAATTCAGTGTCTTTTGGGTACGTGGCAGCAGTGTGAGATGATTTTGCGGCGGCAGTGCGAAGTGATTACAGCGCAACAATGCGAGATGGGTACACCACAGCAGTGTGAGATGATTACATCAGATCAGTGCGAGGCACTCATTCGTCTGCAGCCCAAAGAAGTTTTCGCAGAAGAAACCCTGCAATTTCTGGATCTGCTTTCGCGTTCTCTCAGACACCACCCGGAGTCGAAAAAGATGCCGGATTTGATGTCCTTTGCGTTCTGGTGCCGCCGGGCACATCTGGAGCAAATGAAAAAGGAGTATGTGGATCCGAAAGAACCGCGAATCGGGCGGGGCGTGAGTCTGCATTTTGCATCCTCCAACATGCCGGTTCTTTTTGCTTTTTCGTTAACAGCAGGACTGTTGGCGGGGAATGTGTGCATTGTTCGCCTTCCGCGGAAGGAAACCCGACAGGAACAAGTTATCATAGAAGTGATGAAGAATGTGATTCAGAAGTCCTGTCCGGAGTTTGACGGCAGAATTATTTTATGCCGATATGATCATGATGCGGAAATAAATCAGATGCTTTCTGAAATTTGCGATGTGCGCGTGTTGTGGGGAACGGATGCTTCCATCGCTGAGATTCGAAAAGCGCGGTTAAAGCCGGGAGCGACAGATATCTGTTTTGGCACGCGGTATTCCGCAGCGATTCTGGATGCGAAAACCGTGGCGGATACGAAAGAGATGGATCTTCTGATAAAGGATTTCTATAATGACACTTATTTGAATGACCAGAATGCCTGCTCTTCCCCAAGGATTTTGTATTGGGTGGGGGAGAAGGCTACCGTGCGCAGGGCTCAAGAGCGGTTTTGGGTTGCGCTGCATCGTTTGCTGCAAGAGAGAAACTATGAAGTTCCGGCTTATGTTGCTGTGCAGAAATTGGACGCAGCGCTGATTATGGCGGCCTGCTATCCGGATGTGAAGATACTGCGGGCCGGGGAGAGCATAGCGGAGATGTCGCAGGAAGCAAGAACAAAGCATGAAGCATTACAGGAAGCAGGGAAACAGCAGGAAACAAGAACAAAGGCTGAAACATCACAGGAGGTAAGAAAACAGCAGAAAGAAGAAAGAAACTTACCTGTATGCACAGAAAATAACAGGATTGTGCGTGTTCAGGTGCCGACGCTTTATGCAGACATGTGGGAACGAACTGTTCCCGGCGGTTTTTTTATTGAGGCACAAGGGGAGACACCTGACGGACTTTTTCCGGTTCTGGACAGAAGGTGTCAGACTTTGACCGGCTATGGAATTGACCGGAAGCAGTTGACGGAACAGTTAGCGGAAGCAGAAGTCACCGGCATGGATCGTCTGGTTGACGTCGGGCATGCGCTGGATTTTTCCCTTACCTGGGATAGACATAATCTGATTGAGGAGATGAGCTGTCCGGATACGGAGGTTTGATTTCGGTATTATCATCTGTAAGATGGTTGCTCCCAACATCATTTGAAAAATTTCATTTAAATTTCAATAGATCCCATCGATTCGTCACCTGAAACTTCCGATATATATTCTGAATGTGTTTCTGTAAAGTATGTTCCGTAATAGGAAGAATTTCCAGAATCTCCTGATTATTCTGCCCATCAAAAATGTACCCCAGAATCTCCTGTTCCCGCCGGGGCAGATGATACGTTTCGGATAATTCTGCCAGCCGGGCAGAGTGGTCGGTCGCCTGTGGTTCGCAGATGTGGCGGTGGAAGATATAATTCAGATGCTTGCTGAATGCGCGGAGAAATATCCGTTCATCCGCGGAGAATGACCCCATCTCGCGTGTGCGGTACAGGGTGATCACACCGTAAGCCCGGTGTTCATAGATAATACTCATCTGCAGCGTGTCGTAGATATTATAATGGCTGTAGCATTTCTGGTATACCGGGGAGGAGAGACGGTGCCGGTCATCGATGAGTTCGCTTTCCCGAATCAGGGCGGTTTCCGTGGAATACAGGATCCAGTTGGTCTGGTCAATATCTTCCAATTCCAGATACTGCTGTTCCGCTTTGAGAAAAGAGGGCGGGTTGCAGACCGGATTGGTCAGGTGGATCTGGCCGTCCTGTTCGCGGGTAGTGAAAATACTCGCGTAACTGTAAGGGATGATTGCCCGCAGCCGATGCAGAAAGATATCCTGTACCTGTGCCAGGGATGTTGCAGTGTGCAGCTGATAGACCAGATCATTGATGAGCAGGAATTCATTTTTTTCCATGAGAAAACCTTCTTTCAAAAAACTGCTTTCATACTTGGTTTTAAGTATAAACCGATAAGAGACGCATTTCAATTGTAAAATTTCTGAGAAAATAACATTTATCCCGAATTATTCATGACAGCTTAGCATCATCCGGATTGGACTAAAAATA
>JAJPZY010000063.1 GCA_021204085.1 Clostridiales bacterium
GTCTTGGAAGCCGATTTTTCTGGCCTAAAGGTCATTTAATCAGCGTATCCTTAAAATTATCTTATGAATCTATGTAAAGCAGCTTCGCGCAATTTTTATTTTGCATCGGGTTCGATTCATGTTATACTGGATAATATTCTAAAGGAGCAGGAGATTTTTATCATGAATAAACCAATCTTAGTTGTCATGGCCGCCGGCATGGGAAGCCGTTACGGCGGATTAAAGCAGATTGATCCCGTCGGCAGCTGCGGTGAAGTCATTATGGATTATTCTCTCTATGACGCCCGCCGCGCCGGTTTTGAAAAAGTCATTTTCATCATCAAACACTCAATCGAAGATATTTTTAAAGAAAAAATCGGAAACCATATATCCGAATATATGGAAGTAGCGTACGCCTATCAGGACCTGGACGACCTGCCGGAAGGATACGGCGTTCCTGCCGGACGCGAAAAGCCCTGGGGCACCTGCCATGCGATCCTTGCGGCGCGGCATCTGATCAACGCGCCTTTCGCCGTTATCAATGCAGATGATTACTATGGAACCGCATGTTTTCAGATTATCTATGACTATCTCAGTTCCCATCGGGATGATACCCGATATCATTACTGTATGGCCGGATATCTTCTGAAAAACACCGTCACAGAAAACGGCTCCGTATCCCGCGGAATCTGCACTGCCGATTCGGAAGGATATCTGAAAAATGTTGTGGAACGCACACAGATTGAGATGTATGGTGACAAGATCCGCTTTACAGAAGACAGCGGAGGAACATGGACAGACATCAGCGGAGACACGATTGTATCCATGAATCTATGGGGATTTTCCGCGAGTTTTGTCTCAGAAGCCTGGCAGCGTTTTCCCGCCTTTCTGGATGCTGCTCTTGTAAATAATCCGCTGAAAGGCGAATACTATCTCCCGTCTGTTGTAACCCAACTCCTCACAGAGGAAAAAGCAGACGTTCACATTCTCCCCTGTCCGGACAAGTGGTACGGCATCACATACAAGGAGGACAAGCCCGCGGTGGTTCAGGCTCTTGCCGACATGACCGCAGCAGGGCTTTATCCCTCCCCGCTGTGGAGATAATTTGTGAAAACAGTTTCCCGGGCACTGCAAATCAAAGCAAAAAGGAACAGCTCCTTGACGAAAATTCGTTGAAGGAGCTGTTCCTTTTCTTATCATTATTTTCTTATAATAGTCCCCGTCTGTCCCAACATTGCTTCCTTAATCGTGTCAAGCCTCGTGATCAGCACGGAACGGGTATTTGAATCACCGATAAAGCGAATCGCCGTCTCGATCTTCGGCTTCATATTTCCCTCGCCAAACTCGCCGTCTTTTTTGTACTGTTCCGCCTGAGCACAGGAAAGCATATGAAGCGGTTCCTGTTTATCCGTACCGAAACTCTTATAAACGCACTCTACATCTGTCAGAATAATCAGCCGGTCGGCATTGACCCCGTCCGCCAGAAGACCCGCGATCAGATCCTTCTCAATCACAGCACTGGCGCCTTTCAGACGCTTGCCCTGCTGAAGGACAGGAATTCCGCCGCCGCCTGCCGCGATGACAATCTGATCGGCATCCATCAGCGCATTGATTGCATCAAGTTCGACAATCTCAATCGGTGTCGGTGCCGGCACGATTCTGCGGAAGCCGCCTTCCACAGGAGTAACATGATTGCCTTTCTTCTCCTCTTCCTCAGCCTCAGCCTCACTCATCACACGGCCGATAATCTTGGTCGGATGATAAAATGCGTCGTCATACGGATCTACCGTCACCTGCGTCAGAAGCGTGGATACCGTGCGGAACACTCCTCGTCCCACCAGTTCGCTGCGGATTGCCTGCTGCAGGTCATATCCGATATAACCCTGACTCATCGCAGAGCAGACCGCCATAGGCGTAGCCGTATAATTCTTATATAAACGATGAAACTCTGACATCGCCGTGTGAATCATTCCGACCTGAGGACCGTTGCTGTGGGTAATTACTACCTCACAATCATCCTGCACCAGATCCGCAACAGCCTTTGCCGCACGCTTTGCCGCCTTTTGCTGTTCCGGAAGTGTCGTTCCCAACGCATCATGTCCCAACGCAATTGCAATCCTTCTGTTCCTCATCCTGCCGCCTCCCCTTTTTTATTTCTGTGAATGTACAGCCAACTGTCAACGTAATCCTTACGTTCCTTCTCAGACATCTCAACAAACTTTATGTACTCAAGCTTCGATGGAACCATCTGCTTCTCACTGCATTTAAAGCATTCCACCTTACTTTTTCTGGAAACCGTCCGCACCCATCCGCAGTTCGGACAAATAAACAGCCTGATCATTCCTCATCAACCTCCGAATCGGTATCCTCCGTGCCGGTAAAATCATCCGCATCCGAGAAGTCATCATCCACCGCGCTGTCTACCGTATATCCTGTCGAGTTAATAAGATATTCACTATACTCCAATACTGTCGCAGACGGTGTATACTCCTCCGTACCGAAAAGCTGCTCATGCAGCTTAATCACATTGCTTTCAAGATCACAGGGAACCACCACATCACCAATGCTCGCACTCGGAGTCAGATTCGCTTTGTCATACGGGAATCCGCCGCTGCTCGACATATCATAGCTGAGTACCGCTGTCGCCATAGACAACAATGTCTGCTTCGAAAGGTCTGTCTGAATATCAGGGAAAACAGTATCCAGCAATTCATTAATCTGAGAAAGAGTTGCGCTCTTCGCCTGCGTCAGCATTGCAGACAGGACACGTCGCTGCCGTTCGGCCCTCTTAAAATCACCGCCGGAAGTATAACGGATTCGAGAGTAAGCCACCGCCTGTACGCCGTCTAACGTATATGTCCCAACAGAACTGATCGTGGAAGAGCTGGTCCCGAGAATCTTATTGGTAGCAACAATATAATCATTCAAAAATCCCAGCTCAGCCGTGGATTCAATCTCAATCTCCACCCCGCCGAGAATATCAATGGCCTCCGCCACTGCGGCGAAATCTACGCAGACATAATTATCAATATCAAGATCAAGGTTGCGGTTCAGCATGGTAATAGTCTGTTCAACCCCTCCGTAAGCATATGCTGAATTACATTTACGGAATTTCATCTCTTCATCTACGGCAGCTACATTGAGATACGTATCACGGTATACGGAAACCATGGTCATCTCATTGGTATCATTATCAATATTCACGATAATAATTACATCACTGTTCCCGGTCGTGTAAACACCCTGTGTACGGTTATCCAGACCGAAAATGGCAATCGTCGTATTGCTCTCAAAAATCTCCTGCGTCTCACCCTCTACTTCATTTACCGCAATTTTTGTCTGGTCTACCTCATAAGAAGTATCCAGAAGATTCAGCTTCTGGTAAAAATATAATACGACCAGCACCAGCGCCAGAATTATAATCTCTATGACAAATAGAATCAGCCGTCTTCTTTTGCGCTTCGCCGCCTTTGTCTTATGTCCTGCCATCACTTTCTCCCGCTTTGCCTCTATGATTACTATCCTCTCATAAATCCAAAGAATAGTATCTCCCGGATATTATCGTTTAACCCTTGTATTTTACCAACGACATAACCCATCGTACTACAATAGATAGAAAATAACAATAAAATTTTTGTGAAAGTTTTTTAAGCGTTAAGCGGAGACGGATATACCCCATCCTCGATCAGACGGCAAAAAGCGTCCATTACCCCCTGCCGATCCTCCGCATAAGTCACGCCAAACCAGCGGTCCTGCGTCTCCAGCATTCGCACACGGGCTTTCCCATTCTGAATCATACCGCCGATAATTGTCGGCAGAAGATATTCTGCGGTCAAATCCTCCGGCGTCAGATTCGAAAGGAACTCACGGAATCCTTTTTCCAATACATCCAGAAATTCAGGGGTCAGGCCCCACATGTTCATGGAAACATGCGTATCCATATCCAATACCTGTCCGGTAGTCTCAATCTTTGCACCTTCCGTGCACTTTATAATGTTTTTCGTCTCAACGATATCCGTCAGCAGATTTTCCTCATCAACAGAACAGATTCCTCTGGTCACACTGCCGTATTCACTTAACGTATTCTTCAGCGCAAATCCTGCCATACAGTAATGGTAACGGCTGTCCGCATGCCCCAGAAGATATTCGTGGATCCTTACAAACGCTTCCTTTCCATAATAATCATCTGCATTGATTACCGCAAACGGCTCCCGGACAATCCCCTTACACATCAGTATCGCATGTCCGGTTCCCCAGGGTTTTTTGCGGCCCTCCGGTACAGAAAATCCTTCCGGAAGCCGATCCAGTTCCTGAAATGCATACGCAACCTCACACAATTTCTCGATCCGGTTTCCGATAACCTCCTTAAAATCTTTTTCAAGGTCCTTGCGTATAATAAATACTACCTTATTGAATCCCGCCTCCAACGCATCATGAATCGAATAATCAATAATAATCTCCCCGCTCGGGCCAACCGGCGTCAGCTGCTTGATTCCCTCCCCAAAACGCGTACCCAGTCCGGCCGCCATAATTACGAGTGCTGTCTTCTGCATCGTTTTTGTTCCTCCTCAATGTGAAATAATCCGGCTGAAAATACCGCCTCGCAAAATACCATCTATATATAATCATAATCGTGTTTTGATCTCTTCCTTACTCGTGCTTCAGGACAACCGCCGAGTACTTCGGCAATGTAATCTGAATATGCCCGCTTACCACGTGATACTCAACCGGAACCATGGAATGTCCTTCCTCCGTGGTATACATCACCTGCTGCATCGTGCAATCTCTCGGAACATTCGCAGCATCCACCGGAAGATCAATGGTATTCGGGAAGTTGTCGTTGTTTACAATTACGACAAACTGCTGCTGCCGGTTAAACCGTCCGTAGCAGAGCATATTTTTGGTTCCATTTAAAAATTTCACGGATCCGGTTCGAAGAGCTTCATTTTCTCTGTGAATCTGAATCATATCTCTGTGAAACCGAATCAGTTCTTTGTCCTCACTGCCCCACGGATATGTGCGGCGATTATCAGGATCCGTAAATCCACACAGTCCCGCCTCATCGCCGTAATAAAGCGTCGGTGCTCCCGGCCAGGTCATCTGTATAGTGACCGCCTCTTTCAAAACCGCCTTATTGACATTCTCCGATGCCGCCTCACAGCCCAGCTTCGCTGCACGCCCGGCTTTATGGTTGGTCCGGGTCAGGAAACGGGAGTGATCGTGATTGGACAGCTGGTTCATCGCACATTGCAGCGACGGCGTGAGGAACCTCGCCATATAGTGTGTCATGGAATTGACAAAATTATCAAAATCCCCCAGCATATATTCTTTATATTCGTTGCTGTGCTTCTCCATGCCGGTCAGGAACCAGCTTACCGGCTCCATAAACGCGTCATAGTTCATAACGGTATCCCACTGATCGCCGTCCAGCCATTTTTCCGGGTCACCGTAATGTTCCGCCAGCACCAGAGCTTCCGGGTTGGCTTCCTTTACTGCATCACGGAATTTTCTCCAGAACTTGTGGTTATATTCCGGACTATGCCCCAGATCTGCAGCGACATCCAGCCGCCAACCGTCCGCGCAGTACGGCTCAGATACCCATTTTTTTGCGATATGTAAAATGTAGTTTTCCAGCTCCTGTGACGCCTCATAATTCAGTTTTGGCAGCGTATCCAGTCCCCACCATCCCTCATAGCTTCCGTTATCCGGGAATGCCGTCTCATCCTTAAAAAGGAAGTAATTATGATAGCGGCTGTCTGCTGTCTCATAAGCGCCGGGCTCAAAATCATCACTGTCCTGATAAATCTTTTCTCTGTCCATCCACTTATTAAAAGATCCGCAGTGATTAAAGACGCCATCCAGGATCACACGCATTCCTCTGCGGTGCGCCTCTTTGACCAGCTTAATAAAAAGCTCGTTGCTGGCCTCCAGATTCTTCAGGCTGGTCACACGCTTCTTGTAGCGTTCCGCTTTTGAATTGTCTGTACAGCCCTCCGGGAGAAGATCACCGCCATCCTCCACGATGACGCCAAAGTGAGGGTCAATGTAATCATAATCCTGAATATCATATTTATGGCTGGAAGCAGACACAAAAAGCGGATTAAAGTAAATCACCTCAACTCCGAGCTGTTCGAGATAGTCCAGCTTCTGATATACGCCCTCCAGGTCTCCGCCGTAAAAATTCGCCACATCAAAATCCTCCGGGTGTGCTTCCCAGAAATCCACTTCCTTTGTCTGGCGGTTAATATAATAATACTCTCCGGACTTTACATCATTGGTTGGGTCGCCATTGTAAAAACGATCGGTAAAAATCTGATACATGACCGCGCCCTTTGACCAATCCGGCGTAGAAAATCCGGGCACAATGCAAAACTCATATTGTTTCCGCGGCTCCCGCGCAACGCCTGCACGATCATAGTAACAGCGAAGCACGCCGCTGATCACCTCAAAATAATACGAAAAACGCTCGGTACCCAGCTGAATCTCCGTCTCATAAAAATCAAACTGACCATCCGACTCTGCCAGATGCATCTCATAGCTGTCCTCCCCATGGTAGAGGATAACAAGATCAACATTGTTTGCGTCCGTCCGAAACCGAATCCGAACTGCCTCGCCGGGCTTTGGTTCTGTCGGAATCCGATAATCCGCGGTTCCGTCAGAAAACAGTGCGTGCTTATACAGGATCGGACGCATCTGCAAAATATAATTCTCTATGCTGTAAAACTGTTGTGTTGAATCGTACTTCATAAATTACCTCAAATCATTTCTCTATTACCATTCAGAACATCAGGCCCCAGACCGCCCTTACGGGCTATATGCCGCAAAAAGCAGCGTCATATGTCTGAGGCTGTATGGGCATTCCGCCCATCCCAATAGTACAACATACCCCATTGCAGATAAATCTGCATGGTCTATGTTCCACTATTGTTGCTGTTCTGAATTGTTTAAAAACAAATTTTCAAACTCCTCCCGCCCGATTTTCTCTTTCTCCAGAAGGAGCTCTGCGCTGCGGTGCAGCACATCCTCATGAGCAACAATTATCTCCTTCGCCTTCTGATAGCATTCGTCCACGATATGCTTCACTTCCTCGTCAATCTGCTTCGCCACCTCGTCGCTGTATGCCTTGGTATGCGCCAGATCGCGGCCGATAAACACTTCGTCGTCATCATTATCATAATTAATCAGACCAAGCTTCTCCGACATACCGTATTTTGTCACCATGGCCCGCGCAACAGACGTCGCCTGCTTAATATCCTGAGATGCCCCGGTAGTCACATCCCCGAAGATCATCTCTTCCGCGATACGTCCGCCGAGATCAACCATGATCTCCTGCAGCATCTGTCCCTTTGTATGGAACATCTCATCCTTCTCCGGCAGCGGCATAGTATAACCGGCCGCACCCACGCCGGTGGGAATGATGGAAACCGTGTAAACCGGACCGACATCCGGCAGTAAATGGAAAAGTATCGCGTGTCCGGACTCGTGGTAAGCAGTGATGCGCTTTTCTTTTTCCGTGATCACGCGGCTCTTTTTTTCCGCGCCGATGCCAACCTTAATGAAGGCTTTTTTCACATCATCCTGAGAAATAAATACACGTTGATCTTTTGCAGCAATGATCGCCGCCTCATTTAACAGATTTTCCAGATCCGCTCCGGTAAAGCCTGCCGTCGTCTGTGCGATCTGTTTTAAGTCAACATCATCACCCAACGGCTTATTCTGCGTATGAACCTCCAGAATCTGCTCCCGGCCCGTGACATCCGGCTTTCCAACGTAAACTTTCCGGTCAAAGCGTCCCGGCCGCAAAAGCGCCGGATCCAGAATATCTACGCGGTTTGTCGCCGCAATAACGATAATGCCCTCATTCACGCCAAAGCCATCCATCTCCACAAGAAGCTGATTCAATGTCTGTTCCCGCTCATCATGTCCGCCGCCCATACCGGTCCCGCGGCGGCGTCCCACTGCGTCAATCTCATCAATAAAAACAATACAGGGAGCCTGTTTTTTCGCTTCCTCGAACATATCTCTGACACGGGAAGCCCCAACGCCGACAAACATTTCCACAAAATCCGATCCGGAAATAGAAAAGAACGGCACTCCGGCCTCTCCGGCAACCGCTTTCGCAATAAGCGTCTTACCCGTTCCTGGAGGTCCCACCAGCAATACGCCTTTGGGAATCCGGGCACCCAGCCGGGTATATTTTCCGGGAGCCTTTAAAAAGTCAACCATACCCTCAAGCTCTTCTTTTTCTTCACGAAGACCCGCCACATCCTTGAACTTTACTTTGACGTTCTCCCCATTGGTCAGTCTGGCACGGCTCTTTCCGAAATTCATCATCCTGGAATTGCTGCCTCCGCCGCCTCCTGCCTGCCCTGTCATCATCACAATCATAAAGATTACTGCAATGAGCATAATAATCGACGGCAGAACGGAAACGAGAATACCGGTCCCCTGGATATCCTGCAGCGTATAGTCTGTAAAATCCTGCTCCTCCAGATAAGTCTGCACTTCACCGACATCCGATACCGCAATCTGTGCCCGCGTGCCATCGCTAAGCGTCACAGTCACTACACCGGTAGGCACTTCTTCATTCTGCCTGATGACAAGAGAAGAAACCTCCTCACTCTCTACAGCCTCTTGAAACTGTGCCCATGTATAGGTCTCCGCCGTGGAAAGACTGCCGCTGTTTACACTCCGGTATACCAAAAAGATGATGATTAAGATAAATAAATAAAACCCAAGACCTCTGTAACTTCGCTTCAATATCCGGTCCTCCTTATATGACAACCCTATTCGAAATCAACCGCTCCTATAAACGGAAGGTTGCGATACTTCTGTGCATAATCCAGACCGTAGCCCACAACAAACCGATCCGGTATTACATACCCGACGTAATCTACAGGAACTTCCACTTCCCGGCGATCCGGCTTAGAAAGGAGTGTGCAGATCATGACTTTCGTCGCGCCGCGCTTTTTAAACTCACGTGTCAGGAAATCCAGCGTACGGCCGGAATCAATAATATCCTCCACAATCAACACATTCTCTCCCTCAATCGGAGCATCCAGATCTTTCGTAATCCGCACATTCCCGGAGGATTCCGTACTGTTCCCGTAGCTGGAAACATACATAAAATCCATATAAACCGGTACCGTCAGCCGTTTCGCCAATTCACACGCAAAAAAACTTGCCCCTTTTAAAATACAGACAAGCTTTACCGGCTCTCCCTTCAGATCCTCGCTGATCTGCGTTCCCAGCTCAAGAATCCGCGCATCAACCTGCTCCTCGCTGTACATTACTTCAATCTTTTCTTTTGCCATAACCCGTGCCCTCCTGTACTTTCTGCATATGATCCCGGGATCCATCCAGTACTTCCACCTGCAGAACTCTCTTTGTCTGCCCGTCTACCCTGTACGCTTCGCTGATCCGGTATCCGATCACCCAGATTACATGACTGCCATCCGCCAGAAGGAAGAGACCATCCCGTCGGTCAGCCGGGATTTTCTCCTCTACAAAATACCTTTTCAGCGACTTATGTCCGCCTGCCGCATTGATTTGAAGATAATCTCCCGCCTGCCGGGTGCGAAGCCGAACAGTAGACTTGATTTTATTATAATCAAACCATTTCGTATATGTCTTTTTGGGAATTTTTTGCGAAAAATCTGAAATAAAAATCAATTTTGCCCGGATATAATGCCCATCCGAAAGAACCGTATCTCCCGGAATCCGCAGGTCACAGGGTTCCGTAAGTGAATCTGTCCCAGGCTCTTCCGAGCCGGATTCCCGATATAAAAGCACACTGTCATATGTCCGGCGGACAGTCAGTCCGTATGGCAGACAGATTCTCCGCCCCACCCCCTGCTGCATCAGATTCAAAACCTGCTCCACATGGATGGCAGAGATATCTTTCCGGCTTCCCGCCGCTCTCCCCAAAAGCTGAAGCACCAAATGCTTTCTGAGCAGCGGACGCATCTCCTTCAAAGGCTCACAGAAAATACGAATCTCCCCGAAACCGCCGCTGCTGCCAGATTCTTCCCAGACACCCTTTCCGGCCTGTCTGGTCTCCTCATCCAGAAAATCGCTGACCTCGCGCAGATATTCTCCGGTTTTCTGCATATGAATAACCGCACGGTCATTCATCGCTTCCATCTCCGGGAGAATCAGCCTCCGAATCCGGTTTCTGGAGTACGTCACATCCGCATTCGTCCTGTCTGTACGCCAATCCTGTCCCCGTTCGGTAAGCCAGGATTCTATCTCCTCACGAGTCACGCAAAGAAGCGGGCGGATAATCTGATAACAAGATTCCTGACCATCCTGCAGATACCTCATACTCACCGGAGCAATCCCGCCAAGGCCGCGGATTCCGGTGCCTCTGGCCAGATGGAACAGCATCGTTTCCGCACTGTCCTCCGCATGATGCGCCACAGCAACCTTATCCGCCCGGAATCGGCAGCAGGCTTTCCCAAAACTCCGATAGCGAAGTTCCCGTGCCGCCTCTTCCATCGTCTGTCCCGACCTGCGGCTGTATTCCGGCACATCGACCGTATAAAGCGCAAACGGAATTTCCAGCCCTCTGCAAAGCTGTTCTGTAAAAACCGCGTCCTGCCGGCTCTCCTCCCCGCGGATTCCGTGGTCTACATGAACCGCTGCCAGGAAAAATCCCTTTTCCAAGCTCAATTCACGCAAAACCAGAAGAAGACAGACCGAATCCGCCCCGCCGGAAACACCGGCAACCACACGATTCCCTTTTTTCAGCATATCATATCTGTCTGAAAAGTCTTTAATCTTTTCAAGCATATTCTCTTATCCTTAACCTTTGTTACTGTTTTTCCATATCCCGGCCGCAAGCACCGTCATATCATCCCGTACACGGCCTCCGGTATACAAAAGGACCTGTTCCAGAGAGTGTGTGAATTTATTTCTGTAAATATATCAGATCTTCTATGATAAGTTG
>JAJPZY010000124.1 GCA_021204085.1 Clostridiales bacterium
TTATCATAGAAGACCTAACATTTAAACTTTTACAGACTTTTTTTCATACTCCCGACAATACTGCAAATAGCACTACCAGTACTTCTGCCACAAAAACCGGCGACTCTAACATGGTATCAGCCTGGCTGATTCTTCTCGCAGCAGGTTGCTTTGCAGTTGTCGTTGCTGCCAGAAAACGCCTGGTTAAATAAACCGCAGTAAAATACATCTGCCAAACATATTTTCTAAAATATTCATATTCCCCCTGTGCCAAATATATATGGCGCAGGGGGTATTGCCTTATAAAAAAATCAGGAATCGGCGCAAATCATCCTCCGTTGCATCTATTGCCCAATCTGTCAAAAAAAGATATATTTATAGATAAACAAACATTGTTCCGGGGAGGAAGTTACAAATGAACTATCCAATGGTAATCATGAACACAATGTCAGATACCGGCATCACAGGAAGTATATCTCATTTTTGTGACACAGTTACACGCGTATATGCTAACAATGTTTTATTCTGTGTTTTACAGGGAGACATCACCTGCATTTACAAAAATAATTCTTATAAACTTACTGCCGGAGATATTCTTTTTATATGTGAAGGGGTTTCTGTGGAAATCAATTCTGAAAATGCATATGCTCTGCTTTTTTTTATTCCGGATGCAAGTTTAAAGGATTGCCAGTCAGAAATTGTCTGCTGCACTGCACAAATCACGGAAGAACATGCATTTTCTATCCTGCGCACGCTTCTTTCTGAAATCCTGCACACATTATACTTTGGTGGCTCCTTTTATGAAATAAAGCTTTCCGGTCTCTGGAATCAATGCCTGTATGAACTGCTGAGCAAATTCCGCAATCCGGATTTTAATCAGATACATACATCTGAAAAACAGCATCTGATAGCCGGCGGACAACAGGATCAGGCATTCAGAGAAATTTTATATATCCTGGAAAGAGACTATAGTAAAAATCTGCAGTTAAGTGAGCTGGCAAAGCTTTTTTATTACACACCATCCCACCTTTCGAAAATGTTTGTTCGATATACAGGTCTTCATTTTACCGAGTATCTGACAGAACTGCGGTTAAAAAAGGCGATGCCGCTGCTGCTTCAGACGCGCCTTGAGATCAGCGCCATCTCCGAGAAAGTCGGATTTTCAAATCCGAGAGCTTTCCAACAGGCTTTTCAAAAGAAATATCACATGCGTCCCTCCAGATATCGCACAGATTTCCAGAATATCAGCGAAGGGGACTCACCGGAAAATATCCGCCAAAATCTTCATTATATACAAAGTAACGGCCTTTTAGATAAATTTTTATATTATTCTGTCTCTGATCACCAACAAACAGATACCTCCGGTCATCTGCATCTTGGAAGCTTTTGTATGCAAAGGACACATACGATTGACATAGCCTCTAAAAACAACTACATCAATGTCTATTCCGCAAAAGACTTACTTCTGGAAGAAATACAGGATGAAATCCGCACCCTGCAGCGCGAAATCGGCTTTACTTATATCAACTGCCGTGAGTTCCTTGCGGATGACATGCAGATTATCTTCGAAGATATTCTGAATCTTTACAAAAAAAGAGAACGTCTGAAATATAACTTTTTCATGCAGGAACAGGTACTTCAAATCTCAAAGGATCTTGATCTGCGCCTTATCCTGCATCTGGGATATGTACCGTCCTTTCTAACAGAAGAAGGCATAAGAAAGAACCAGAGTTCCATTGGAAAAAATGACATCTATCTGCCCCGGGATATGGAAGAATGGGAAGAGTATCTCCGACAGTTACTTCTTGCACTGCATCAAAAAGCAGGCGACTGGCTTTTTGAATGTCCGGTTCAACTGTGGGCGGTACCGGATATTCAGATTTATAAAACAAAGATATGGAAAAAAGAGTCTTTTTATGAGCTGTATCGATGCACCTGCCAGACGATACGCTCCGTATTCCCGCAGATGAAAATCGGATCTCCAACTATCACGTGTACACAAATTGGTCTTGACTTTGAAAAGGACTTTTTAGAATACTGTATGGAACATAACTGCATGCCAGATATGATCAATCTGATATATACGGATTTAAATCAATCCCACAAAAATTTCCATATATCACCCGTAGGTTGTCGCGAACTGGTGTCCCATATAAGAAATGATCTGCGCGCTCTGGGGGTAACAGAAGAAATACCCATTCATCTGATGGAATACTACTATTCCTTTGATATCAGTCCCGTCTGTGATTCCATGATAGGTGCAATGCTTCCGCTGCAGGTTACGCTTCAAAACTATGAGTACTTCAACTGCATGGGATATCACGCACTCTCAGACCGCACCACACTGACTGTTTTCGGAAATTCTCAGTTTTGCTCAGGGCGGAGAATTTTTACATTGGCAGGAGGAAAAAAAGCAGTTTTTTATTCCCTGAAATTTCTCTCCCGGCTGGGGACTGATTGTTTAGGAAAAGGAAACGGATACATCATTACCAGGAAATCAGATAAAATACAGATTTTACTATATTACGACATTCCCATGCAGGAATGGATCGAGGAATTCACCAGAGAAAATGCCTTTAGCTTTTATCAAATGTATCCGGAACAAACGATTACTCTGGATATCATAGACTTACATTCACGGTTTGTAGTAATAAAGGAACAATATTTAAACTATGACGAAGGCAGCGCCTATGAAGAATGGCTTTCATCCGGCGCCCCAAACCTTGAGGGAACAGATCTGGATAACATTTGTTTCGATTCCGCACCGCGCGTTCTGGTCTCCCGCCAGAGAACCACAGACAACTGCCTGCATTATCAATGCACTCTCAAGCCTTTTGAAATAAGGCTGGCAGAAATCTCCAGTGTGCCCGAAAGGGAGAAATAAAAGCGCCAACCAGACAGAGGGAACCTCTTTTCGAGATTCCCTCTGTCTGTTCATTGCAGTAACATATTCAATTTCTATTTCACATGAAAGACAAACTTTCTGCGTATCAATTACTGCTCTGCCAACCACGCATCCAACTGTTCCTGATTCGCTGCTATGACATCATTGATGCCAGCTGACTCCAGGGCAGATATAAACTCATTCAATAACTCCAACGTGGCTTCCTCACTGCCCGCCATTCCATTCTGAAGCTGCGGAAGATACTCTGAAATCGTGGAACTTATCACTGCCGATTCTGTCTGATAATCCGTGTCGTCAAACATGTAACCGAGAACAGGAGAAAGCTCCGCACTATTCTCCAGTTCTTCCAACTGTTCAATATAATCTTCCCCTGCCGGAGACTCAATCAGCATTTCCTCTGTATTTCCGCCATAATAAAAGTTCGTATCTAATGTGCCGTTGGTTACAATTACGGTATCAGAACCTTCCGCGTACTCGTAATTTACACCTTCCAGACCATACATCAGTATGTTGGCTACATCCGCATTTTCATAGATGAAATTGAGGAAATCCATCGCTTTATCCGGTCTCTCACAATTCGCAGCAATTCCCCACATATATTCAGTCACATCGCTCTCTGTGATATTTGCGTCTACGAGGGTGGCCACTCCCAATTCAAAATCATCGGATGACCAGGAAACTTCCTGAGAAGGATTGATAGACACCACTGCGCTGAACAACTGCTGGGAAGCGAAATAATCCTGCGCCGTCGTAGTATCTGTCGGATCTCCCGGCATCAGCCCCAGTTCATTCCATCTCTGCATCCGCAGACAGTATTCTTCAAATTTTTCAGACGTATACATATTTTCTACCGTAGTATCAGAGAAGGAATCCCAAATCACGCCATAAGAAGATTCTGTGCCAAAGGTATCATAAGAATCGAGCCAGAACAGATAGTTTAATGTTCCGCTTCCGACATAATAGGGGTAAATGCCGGAATCATACTCATGAATAGCCGCCAGTGCTTCTTCCAGTTCATCCATCGTAATGGATTCCGCTATGGTGACACCAGCCTCGTCCGCAATCGTCTTATTATAAAAGATCCCTTTTGCAGATGCAGTATAAATCTTTGCGGGAACCGCAAGCTGCTGTCCGCTGACATTACCGGCTTCAATCGTATCCCCAAATAGTTCCATAAGTGTGGCACCCCTGTTCTGCAGCAGGTTCCCCTCATTCAGATCAAGAAGCATCTCAGAACCAACCATAGAGGAAAGGGGCTGCACCGTCCCCACAGCGACAATGTCAATTTTTTCATCTCCCGCAATTCCCATACTTGTCGTGTTGGCAAGCTCACTGATCCACACCTCCTGCAATTCCACTTTACAGTTAATGGCCGGAACCGTGATCTCGTTAATTGCCTCTTCACGCGCTTCCAGGCTATCTGAATTATCGGAGCCCGGCAATGTCACGACCTGAATTGCCACGGTATACGGATCCTCATCCATATCAATTTCAGTCGAATATCCCTCCTCCGTTTCCGCACTCACAGCCGATGAGTCTACACTGCTGCCGCCGCTTTCGCCGCATCCGGCAAGCATTGTCCCAGCCATTGCTGTTACCAGTAAAACACTCAATACTTTTTTCTTCATTTTCCTTTCTCCGTTTCCATGATAAATTTAGAAGAAAACGACTTTTATATCCAGCCTGCCGCTTTCCTGCTATGGTTTAAATTGTAAAGGAACAGCTTTTTTCTGTCATTAAACACTCAGGACATTCCTACCGCAAAAAAGGGACATCTATTTTTCCATTGCCATCTAAAACGGAAATTACTATAATAATTATATAGAAACAAATCAGATGATTTTACGGAGGATAAGCCATGCCCGATAAATCAAATCAATTTTTACAAACCAATTTGCCATACACCCACTCTTTCCCGGATTTTAAAGAGCCTGTTTACACAGAGACAGAACTATACCTGAAATCACTCACAGAACAACATCCGGAACTCTACCATCAGATTTTTCAAAACCGGGAAGATTTTCTGAAGCATTTTCAACTGCGGGGATCAAAACTGGAAGAATTGCTGGCGCAGGGTGGCATGAACACAGAGGAAGACGCATTCATTCAGTCAGGATTTGATGTCAACATATTTCGACGAATATTTTATCTGCCCGGACTGATGCACAGCAATAACTTTATGGAAATCAAATATATCTATTCCGGTTCCTGCACATTCTGTATCAGTCAGGACACGAGATACGAAGTAACGACAGGCGATATCATTTTTATTCCGCCGAACACGCCCTGCTGTATACTGGAAAATTCGCGGCAGGATTTTTCTCCTGTAGTGATCAATATTATCTTACGAAGAAGCACCTTTGACCAGGCATTTTCCTGTTTTCTCACCCCCGGAGATGTCCTGTCAGACTTTTTTTCGCATGCTCTGTATTCCGCAAAACATCCCGTGGATTTTATCCTCTTTCACTGTGGAAAAGAGTCTGTCATTCATGAAATGATAGGGCAAATTTACGAGGAAAATTTTTCCGGCCTTCCTTACAGGGAAAAACTGATCAATACCTACATTTCGCAGCTCCTGATTCTGATTCTTCGATATCACGAAAAGGATATCGTTATCAGTTCATCCGAGGAATCAGATCAAAATCTTATGGAAATTCTCCAATACATACGGGAACATTTTGCAACTGTTACATTGCAGGAAATTTCAGATCATTTTAACTACAGCCAGCGGCAAATGCGGCGTATCATAAAAAATGGTACCGGACACAACTTTTCAGAATTAATAAAACAGCAAAAGCTCAATAAATCAGCCGATCTGCTGAAAACAGAAAATCTATCCCTTGATGAAATCTGTCAGCAGACCGGCTTCCACGATACAGGCTACTTTTGCCGCTTTTTTAAAGAAAATATGGGTATGACGCCAAGCCAGTTTCGCTCAATACAGTCCAGATAAAAGCGCCTAAATAATTCTTACACCCGCCGCTTCACACAGCGCCACCACGTCCCTGTCTCCCAGTTCCAGTTCACGCCGGAACTCTTCAAATTTTTCCGGAGACAGCTGCTGCCTGGCATTTTCCAGCAATAAGCCCGGACTCATCTTCGGATCCTGCCTGAAGGGCACGATATCGCAGGTTTCCTGATACCACCGCAACATACGATCCTTCATATCAAAAATAATATCTCTGTACTCCGCCCGATCAACGACATTGCAAAGCTCCTGCGGATCTTTTTCCAGATCATAGAATTCGTCGGGCTCATATTCTCTGGCAACATATTTGTACTGTTTACTACGTATCATAGTCGCCTTGGTATGCGCCACATCATCTGCCTGCGCCAGAAACCGCGGCCAGAACAGCGCCGTCCGCTCCGACTTTTTTGCCTCCGTACAGTGATCGCGCTCATTTTTATTTCGTCCGCCCTCGCAGAACACGACATCCCGAATCTCTGCTTCCGGGCTCTCAATCATCGGCCGCAAGCTGCAACCAAACTGTGTATGATCCGGTTCCACACCGGCCAGATCCATAACCGTCGCATAAAAATCCACCAGTTCGGTCAACCCATCGCGGATTCCCGGCACCATCTGCACTTCCTTGTGCGGCTTCACCATCAGCGGAACGCGCGCCAGGCAATCCGGCATAAGGTTCTGCGCCTTCTCCACCAGACCGTAATCACCGGTAAAATCCCCATGATCACTCAGTACGTAGATATCTGTATCATCATACATTCCCGCCTTTTTCAGGGCATTGCAGATTTTCCCGAACTGCTCATCTACCTTCATCACCATTCCCAGGTAACAGCTACGCAGTTCATTCCACTCTTCCTCACTCCAACCGCAAAGATTCAGGTTTTCATTCAGCATCTGCATTGCCTTCGGATGGCTGCTTAAATTCTGCGGAACAGGAATCCGTTCCGGCAGCAGGGTTCTGTCTATCGCGCTAAAGTACGGTTCCTCCACCTGATACGGCACATGAGGGTAAAACAGTCCCAGGAAGATGCACAGCGGCTGATCATCCTCTTTATGGTTTTCAATCAGTGAGACAGCCCGGTCTACCGCTTCATCGTCAAAGGTATAATTTTTACCCTCCTCATCTACACCGAGCCGCCCGCGGTAAAACGAGTAAAAATTCTTTTCTCCCGGTTCCCCGCGCACCGCGGCATTCTCCGGTCCGGGCGGCTTCTCGCTGCTTCCGCCAAGAAAAAACTCATCACAGTGTTCCATCATCAGACTCATGTCATCCGTCTGAATCAGGTCATTTCTGCGGTTCATCCACACATACCATCCGGCCTCTTTCAGTTCCTTAAATAAGCTGCTTTCCCCCGAATGAAGCAGATAACTCATAGTCCTGTGTCCCCTCACATGAGGATACAGTCCGGTAAAAAAGCTGCAGCGGCTCGGCACACACACCGTATTCTGGCAGTACGCGTTGGAAAAAGACACCGCATCGTGCGAAATCAGCGCATCAAAATTCGGTGTAACCGCTGCACGGTTCCCCAGATGACCCATCGCATCCGCCCGCATCTCATCCGGATTAAAAATGATAATATTTGGTTTCTTCACTTCTCGGCCCCCTCTGTACATCAATTTGTTTCTAACACTCCTTACGCATCCCTGCGCATCAAAAAGAGATTTCATTATTATTGTAAATAGTGAAATCTTTTCTGTCATTATAATAAGAGGACAACTCAATCTCAAAAATGGGACATATGTCTACTCCGGCATCTGCTTCAGTTCCGGTCAGACCTCATTCGGTGTATTCTTCTACGGCTTTCCCCTGTTATCGCCTTACGCCATCGTATAATTAAAAACATTATAAATGCTGATACCGATAATTACAATCATCAGACCCACAAACAACGAATTCACCCTCTTCAGCGAAATCTTCTTCATCGTCGCAACGCCGACAATTCCGCCGACGATTCCGCCCGCCACCATCAGCACCAGCATTCCCCACGGGAACTCCGGGACACTTCCGGTCGCCATTGAAAACAGCAGGCTTGCAACCTGTGAAAAAAAGATAATGTAAATGGAATTCTCCGCCGCAGTTCCGATATCCATGGAAAAGAAATAGAACAGAACCACCAGGTTCACCGGCCCGCCTCCGATCCCGAGGAAAGAAGACATCACACCAAGCAAAAGCCCGATCACCACGCAGGCCGCAGCGGAATCCACATTTTTGGTATAAACACGAAACTGAAACATATTATAGATAAGCGTCCCCGCTGTCACCAGAAGCAGACAGACTGACTGCACGCTTCCCACCCGGTCCAGGTCACTCGCGGCAGCTGTCATCACAGAAAAAATCTGTTTCCCCAAAATTCCGCCGACCGCAGCTCCCAGCGCCAGCGGCAGGCTGACCTTCCGGTTAATATGGGACTGCCCGCTCACTTTCTTTTTGATCAGGGAATAGGTGGTCATAGACAAAACCGTGCACCCTGAAAGAAAGCTGATTGCGGATACATCCATCACGCCGACCGCATCCAGTACCGGCTTGATGATCACGCCGCCGCCGATGCCGCAGATGGAACCGATGCAGGAAGCCAGAAAACAGATCAGAAATACAAGTACATTCATAAAACAATCCCCCTGAAACAAATGATAAAAGCACTCAAATAATTCATTTTCCTCTTTTATGATAAAGAAGAGATTGTAATAAAACAATTCTTATGTTAATATAAAATGCATAATATTTTTATTATATTAATTGGAGTGTATATTTATGACGCTGAGGCATTTTTCCATTTTTTCCGAAGTCTGCAGGCAAGGCAGTGTCACAAAAGCGGCCGGCGCTTTGAACCTGGCGCAGCCGGCCGTCAGCAGCGCCATCCGCGAAATGGAGAGTTTCTACGGTGTCCGCCTCTTCGAGCGAATGAACCGGCGGCTCTACATCACGGAAGCCGGCGAACAACTGCTACAGTACTCGGACTCCATCCTCGCCCAGTATGACGAGGCAAAAAATGTGCTGCGCGAGATCAACACGATGACCCGGATCCGGATCGGCGCTAACGTTTCCTTCGGCACCAGCGGCCTGCCGGAGCTGATCCGCGGATTTATGAAGCAGTACCCGCAGATTCCAGTCTATACACAGGTTAATAATTCCCATCAGATTGAGGAAGCGCTCCTGCAGAATAATCTGGACTATGGTATTATCGACTACCCGGAAAAATCAGAGTATTTTTTCTGCGACCTGCTCTGCCAGGATGTTATCCTCGCGGTCTGCGCACACAATTTTCCCATCGTAGACGAGATCAGTGTCAGGGAAATCACCTCCGTACCGCTTCTGGTACGGGAAGAAGGCAGCGGTTCCCGCAACCTGGTTGAATCGATGAAAAAGGAAGCCGGTGGAAATCTGAATATCGTGATGGAAAGCACCAGCGGACAGAGTCTCATCTCCGCCTGCCTGGCCGGAATGGGGCTGCTGATTCTGCCAGAATCTCTTCTGCAGGAAAAGCTGGCAGACAAAAGCCTGCGAAAAGTCCATATCCGAAACGCCGATTTTGTGCGGGAATATTACCTTGTGCGCCACAAAAGCAAATTTCAGACAAAAAGCATGAAATGCTTCAGAGAATATGTAGAAAAGGAGATCTCCCATGCCGCCGATTAGTGTTCTGATGAAACCAGCATCTTCCCTGTGCAACATGTCCTGTGACTATTGCTTCTACTGTGATGAATCCAAAAAACGCGAGCAGCCGTCCTACGGGTTTATGAGCGAAAAAACGCTAAAAAATATCATACGAAAAACCATGCTCCGCGCGGAAGGCATGATCAGCTATGCTTACCAGGGCGGTGAACCCACACTTCGGGGCATTGATTTTTTCAAAAAAGCGGTTGCTTACCAACAGCAATATAACAAGAACCACATCACGGTGCACAACGCCCTGCAGACAAACGGATATCTGATTGATGAGGAATGGTGCCGGTTTCTGCGCGACAATCATTTTCTGGTGGGTCTGTCCGTGGACGGAACGCAGGATATCCACGATTCCCTGCGTCATAGCGCTTCGGGGACACCCACTTTTGAACGGATCTCCAGGGCAGCCGAACAGATGGATCACTTCGGTGTGGAATACAATATATTGACCGTTGTTACACCCCAGATTGCATCCAACATTCCAACTATCTACGCGTATTACCGCGAGCGCGGCTGGAATTACCAGCAGTACATCGCCTGTCTCGACCCGTTGGACGAACCACGCGGACAAACACCCTTTGCCCTGCGGCCGAAAATATACGGACAGTTTCTGATTGATCTGTTTGAACTCTGGTATGTCGATCTTCAGGAGGGAAAGCAGCCTTTTATCCGGCAGTTTGAGAATTATGTCGGGCTCGCAATAGGAAAAATCCCGGAATCCTGCGATCAGAGAGGTACCTGTGGCATACAGAACGTCGTCGAAGCAGACGGGAGCGTCTATCCCTGTGACTTTTATATGCTGGATGCATATCGACTGGGGAATTTTAACAATGATAGGCTTGATGTCATTGATGAAAAGCGAAAACAGATTGGCTTTCTGGCGCGCTCCTGCGCGCTGGATCCGGCCTGCCGGGAATGTCCTTATTACCTTCTCTGCCGCGGCGGCTGCCAGCGCAATCGCGATTATCTTGCGGATATCGGAGTATATAAAAATTATTTCTGTGAAAGCTATCGGATGTTTTTTGATGTGTGTTATGAAAGGATCATGGAAATCGGACAGGTGATTCTGCGGAATCAGTGAAGAGGCAGAAAAAGAGGCTGCTGCAGAGTGTGTGAATTTATTTCTGTAAATATATCAGATCTTCTATGATAAGTTGA
>JAJPZY010000021.1 GCA_021204085.1 Clostridiales bacterium
CCGTATCCCTCCGCTGCCTCTACGGACTGGCTCGCCACTTTTACCGGCCTCATCCGTACACCTCAGGTACATATGCGTATATTTTCAACCATATAATGCAAAGAAAAGATACCGGATGAGCCATTGAAAAGTACCCCTGCAGATGATATTACTGCCGGATAAAATAAGTTTCTTCAGGTTGCTGCAGGACAAATAATTTCCCTTGCATGGCAAAATAAGATGATCTATGATAAAATAATCATCACCTGCATAATAATCAATTTACAGAATTATAAATAACGTCTGAATAGGAGGGAACGCAGTGAGGGACGACTGCAAAACAGTTATTGAGAAATTTCACCTGTCTTTTACAGGGAAACAAATAAAACTGATTGAGAATACAGAGAGCGTATTAGACGCCGATGAGACAGTGTTGTATCTTGATATTACGAACCTTTCCATCGTGACCGCAGGGCACCGGCGGATTCAGATCGCTCCCGGTACACTCGTCCTGCTTACGGACAGACGGGTTTTCTTACGGCAGCCTGGAGTATTTAAACCGATCACTGAAGATATTCCGTTGCGAAAGATTCAGTCTGTTGAAAGTCGCGAGGATGCGGAAAACGCCGGGCATCTTTTGCTTACGGCTTCCGGAAGTTCCTATGATATCATGATTGCACAGAACCGGAAGATACGCGAAGTGATTCTGCACGATATCAATGACGCTGTGAGAAATCACTGTTCCGAAAATATCAACAATCTTCCTTCTGATACTGCAGATGATGAAACGAGTTCGGCAGTATTAGCGGCAGGGAAAGAAAATTCCGACACTGCCTCAAACACACAATCTGCCCAAACCAAATTGAGCAGCACTAATGCCGCTCAGACACAATCCGCCCCCGCAGTCGCTAAGCCAAAAAACTACCGCTATTTTTCCCACAAAGACTGTGAGTATTTCCCCTGCCATAAAGGAGCAGACCCGGACAACTTTAACTGCCTGTTCTGCTACTGTCCGTTCTATCTTTTAGGCGACCAGTGCGGCGGAAATTTCCGTTACCTGTCCACAGGCACAAAGGACTGCACGAATTGCCTGTATCCGCACCTGCGGGAAAACTATGATGAAATCACCGCGCGGTATCAGGAGATTCGGGAGGCTATGCCTGCTCCGAACACAGACAAGCCGGTCTAATCTCCGATATCGGCAAAATTCCTATAATAAGTGTCGCTCTGCGACACTTCGCGCGAACGGTTGCATCGCAAAAATTTCCTGCCGGCAGATAGATACCTGCCGGCAGGAAAAATTTATATTTTTGATTGTCCGGATCGAATGCTTCCTCTCTCTACTCCACAACCTGAATCCAGCCTTCCGGCGCTTCCAGCTTGCCGTCCTGGATATCCACCAGGGTCGCACGCAGCTTCGCCAGTACCGGACCCATCTCATCCATGCCGCTGGGTACGCAGATGTCAGTACCATGGTCATAAATCTTGCCGACCGGGGAAATAACAGCCGCCGTACCGCAAAGGCCGATTTCAACAAACTCAGGCAGTTCCTCTTTATAGACTACTCTCTGCTCCACTTCCATACCCAGATAATGCTCCGCCACATACATCAGGGAACGGCGGGTAATGGACGGCAGGATGCTGTCGGACTTCGGAGTAACCAGCTTGCCTTCCTTTGTGACAAAGAGGAAGTTCGCGCCGCCCGTCTCTTCCACCTTCGTCCGTGTGCCGGGGTCAAGATACATGTTCTCGGAGAAGCCCTCCTCGTGAGCCGTCACGATCGGATACAGGCTCATCGCATAGTTCAGCCCGGCCTTGATATTACCCGTGCCGCGGGGCGCCGCGCGGTCAAAATCAGAAATCTTGATGTACAGCGGCTTCACACCGCCCTTAAAATACGGACCCACCGGCGTGGTAAATACGCGGAACATATAATCATCCGCAGGCTTTACACCGATCACCGCATTATATCCGAATTCGTAAGGGCGGACATAAAGGGTCGCACCTGTACCGTAGGGCGGAACATACGCCGCATTGGCTTTTACCGTCGCTTTGACCGCTTCCACAAACTTATCCTCCGGATAAACAGGCATTTCCAACCGTTTCGCGGAATCGGACAGACGGCTTGCGTTCAGATCCGGGCGGAACAGGACGATCTTTCCGTCTACTGTCTCATATGCCTTCAGCCCCTCAAATACCGTCTGCGCATACTGAAGAACACCGGCGCACTCGTTCATTGTAATGTTCGGATCATCTGTGAGCTTTCCCTCATCCCATGCTCCGTTCGTATACATGGAAACAAAACGTTTGTCTGTCTCACGATATCCGAAATCAAGATTTCCCCAGTCGATGTTTTTCTTTTCCATTGTGATGTCCTTCTTTCCTGTAATATTTTATAAAATAACACATTTTCATAACACTGTTGCCTGATATTATAAGCAATACTGCATTGAACTGTAAAGCAATTCAATTTATGAATAATTCCACTTCGAATCCTGCAAAATTATTAAATAAAAAGATTTTCACTTCCTTGATTTTTCACATTGTAAGTTCAAATCATCACACCGATTTTGCAGGTCAGGGCACAGTCTTCATTCATGCACTACACTAACACTCTACCTCAAAACACGGCATTTGACTAGTCCTATTTTAACGAAATTTTGTATACATGCCGCCTTACCGTTACGATTCACAATCCTTCACTCGCCATGCGCAAGTCACATCCTATCTGCAAGATGTGCTGACAGACTCGATCGCCACCGCGCCGCCGCGGACAATCTCCACCTTCACAAAACGCGATTTGAGCAGCCGAATCAGCTCATTATTTCTGCGTTCGGTCAGCATACACTCCAGCAAAACACTGTCCGGCCCGATGTCGACCACTTTGACAGAAAAAACATCCGCAATACGGAACACCTCCGCTTTATCCTCATCTGTACACTTTTTGACCTTAGCAAACATTACTTCTTTCATATGAATCGGTGTGTCCGTCAGATCCATGACCTTGATCACCTCAACCATCCGATTTAACTGTTTCTTGATCTGTTCAAACGTCAGGTCATCGCAGGTGCTTTCGATTGTCATCCGGGAAACCCCCTCATCTTCCGTAGTGCCGACGGTCAGGCTCTCCAGATTATAAGACTTCCCGGCAAATAAACCGGCGATTTTCGCCAGAACACCCACCTCATTTTCCACATAGAGGGCTATCCATCTATTTTTCAGCATGCCCTTTTCCTCCCTGTAATCTGATAAAGATTCTCACTCCAGAATCATCTTCGTATTCGGGTTTCCTCCCGGCACCATGGGCAGCACCAGTTCCTCTGCCGCGATCATAAACTCGATCAGTGTCGGTGCGTCTGTGTTTGCCTTCGCCTCCAGAAGCGCGGGGACAATATCTTCCTCCCGCTCCACGCGCATCGCATGAGCCCCGTAACTCTCTGCCCACTTTATAAAATCAGGCACATAGGGAGGGCAATTCTCATTCGGGCCTTTACACCAGGACGGACAGCTCTTCCGTCTGCGCAGACAGGTAGCGGAATATCGTTTCCCGTAGAAAAGCTGCTGCATCTGCCGCACCATGCCAAGGTAATAATTATTCAGCAGGCAAATAGTAACCGGCAGTTCCTGGATAATCGCTGTCGCCATCTCCTGCATATTCATCTGAAATCCGCCGTCACCGGTAATGCAGACAACCGGGCGATCCGGATGTCCCATCTTCGCCCCCAGCGCCGCCGGGAATCCAAATCCCATCGTGCCCAGGCCGCCGGAAGTAATCAGCTTCTTGTTTTTATTCATATGTAAAAACTGGCTCGCCCACATCTGATGCTGTCCCACATCGGTCACATAAGTGACCTCATCCGGATAGACCTCATTTAAGCCTTCCATGATCATCTGCGGCGTCATGCCTTTGTCCCGCCTCATTTCCAACGGATGCTCGGCATCCCACTTTTTAATCTGCTTCATCCAGTCCGAAGTGTCCTTCGGCTCTTTCCACTCAGTTTCAATCCACTCCACCATCTGCGCCAGCGCCGCTTTTGCATTGGCTACAATGGGGACATCCACAACCACGTTGCGGGAAATCGCCGCCGCGTCGATGTCCAGATGAATAATCTTTGCCTTCGGTGCAAATTCACTCAATTCACCCGTCACACGGTCATTAAAACGAGTGCCGATGGAAAAGAGAAGGTTACACTGACTGATTGCTATATTTGCCGCATATTTTCCGTGAAGCCCGCTCCCGCCGATGTAATACGGGTGGTCAGACGGAACTGCGCCCTTACCCATTACCGTAGTGATAACCGGAATATGCGTTAGCTCGGATAAACGTGCCAGCTCTTCATTCGCTCCCGCAATATTCACTCCGCCGCCGGCCAGGATCACCGGCCGCCCGGCGCTCTTTAGCAGCTTCGTTGCTTTCCGCAGCTGTCCCACATGAACACTTTCGTTCGGTTTGTATCCGCGGATATCCACGTGATCCGGATACTCCGACGGGCCGTAAGCATTCTGAATATCCTTCGGCAGATCGATCAGTACCGGACCGGGCTTTCCCGTGGACGCAATCTGAAATGCCATCTTGATAATTCTGCCGAGATTTTTTCTGTCCCGGACAGTCACGCTGTATTTCGTAATATGCCGCGTGATTCCGACGATATCAACCTCCTGAAAAGCCTCATTTCCGATCAGGCCCAAAGCTACCTGCCCGGTAAACACAACCAGCGGAATACTGTCCAGAAATGCGTCCGCAATAGCAGTCACCGTATTCGTCGCACCGGGGCCGCTGGTTACCAGACAGACGCCGGTCCTTCCTGTTTCGCGTGCATAGCCTTCCGCCTCATGAACCAGCGCCTGCTCATGTCTGGGCAGCACAATATCAATATCTCCGTTGCGGTACAGCTCATCAAAAAGATCAGTCACCGTCCCGCCCGGATAAGCAAAAATTTTCTCCACTCCCTCTGCCTCAAGGGCGCGCAAAAATAATTTTGTTCCTGATATTTCCATAATTTATTTCCCTTCTCTGATTTCCTCTGCACTGATGCAAACCACCTGCTCCGTTGCCTTGCAACTCTCGCAGCTGCATTACTCATAATTCCGGGCTCTGCCCTCCATTATTCGTGTTGTATATTCGTCAACTTCTTCGAATTCGATATGCAAGCATATCTCTTCTCTTAATTTTCCTCATTGTTTGCATCAGATCCATCCTACAGTTTTCAATATAAAAATCCATGCGGTCAGCGTCACAGAAGCCAGCAATGTCGTCGCCACCACGATACTGGCGGTTAAAACGCCGTCATTATGCATATTTTTCGCCATTATGTAGCAGCTGGGCGTCGCCGGACCGGCCAGCATGACCGTCAACGCTACCATTTTTTCTCCCGTAAAACCAAAGTAAGCAGCCAGAGGAATGAAAACAGCCGCTTGGGCAACCAGCTTAATAAAGGATGCACCCAGCGTCGGTTTAATCTTCTTTAACGCTTTCCTTCCCTCAAATCCGGCACCCAGTCCGATCAAAGCCAGCGGCGTAGCCATCTTGGCAATATTCTCCACGGTAGAGTTAACCAATGTGGGCAAAGGATTGCCGAGCAGCGCTACAATAACACCAATCACAATGGCAATAATAATCGGATTTTTTATAATATTAAAGCAGGCCTGTTTAATCTTTCCGGTATCCCGCTCCCCCTCCGGGTAATCTCCCTCAAAGGTTAGTACAAGAACCGAATAAATATTGTACAGCGGAACAGCACCGATGATCATCAGTGATCCCATCGCAGATTCTCCGTAAATATTCTGGATAAATGCCAGTCCCATAACAGCCGCACTGCTGCGGAACGACGCCTGTGTAAACGCTCCCCTTAAGGACTTGTCCTTCAAGGTCAGTTTTGCAATCGCCCAGGACCCCCAGAATCCGGCAGATGTTGCGACCGCACAAAAAAGCACATATTTCAGATCAAACACCGCCAGGATGTCCACACTGGCAAGATCCTTATAAATCAGCACCGGCAAAGTAACCGTAAAATTAAATTTGTTTGAAACGTCGACGAAATTCTCGTTCAAAATCCCGATTCGCCTCAGGAAATAACCGACCACCATCACAAGAAAAATAGGGATGGTCACATTAACACTAAATAAAAAGTTGCTCATTTTGACCTCTATTCACTTTTATGAGGAATATGTACATATCCCATTTACATATTCAGATTCTTTCATATTTGTAAAAATAATATTCGAGATCGAAGTAGGTCTGCTCTTCGCTGTCTGCCGTAATCCGCCACTCCGGCTTTTCGTCCAGATTCGGAAAGTAAGCATCCGCTTCGTAGGCATAATTAATTTTGGTGATATGCGCCACATCACATTCATCCACAAGCTGCCGATAAATGCTCTCGCCTCCGATGACATATATGTCTTCTGACGGATATTTGGAAAGCTCCGCGTGAAGCTCGTCCATATTGTGTACAATAACCGCTCCATTCACACGATACGCCGGATCGCCGGTCAGGACAATGTTCACACGGTTCGCCAGCGGACGGCTGTTCGGGAAACTCTCCAGCGTCTTTCTTCCCATAACTACTACCTTGCCCGTGGTCGTCTGCCGGAAAAACTTCATATCATCCGGGATATGCACCAAAAGTTTATTTTTCAGGCCGATGGCCCAGTTTGAATCTACTGCTGCGATCAGGTTCATGATACGCCTCCTTATACTATCGGACGGTGATTTTACACCGCGACCGGAATATCCGTGATCTGCGGTCCGGTCTGATAATCAACCAGTTTCACATCATCCCGCGTAAACTTATAGAAATCCGTAACTTCCGGGTTCAGCCAGAAGGTCGGTGCGGGATACTGCTCTCTCGAGATCAGCTCTTTGACAAGCGGAATATGGCGATCATAGATATGCGCATCCGCAATGACGTGCACCAGCTCACCCGCCTGCATGTTGCAAACCTGCGCCAGCATATGCACCAGCACTGCGTACTGGCAAACATTCCAGTTATTCGCTGTCAGAATGTCCTGCGACCGTTGGTTTAAAATGGCGTTCAGAACCAGCTTCTCCTCCCCGGGCTTCTTTGTTACGTTAAACGTCATGCTATAGGCGCAGGGATAAAGGTTCATCTCATGGAGGTCCTGATGAACATAAAGATTCGTCATGATCCTGCGGCTGTACGGATTATGCTTCAGATCATAGATTACGCGATCCACCTGATCCATCATCCCCTCTTTATATTGATGCTTTACGCTCATCTGATAGCCGTATGCCTTTCCGATCGAACCGGTCTCATCCGCCCAGGCATCCCATACATGGCTGTGGAGTTCATGGATATTATTCGATTTCTGCTGCCAGATCCACAACATCTCATCCGTGCAGCTCTTAATTGCCGTCCGCCGCAGCGTAAGCGCAGGAAACTCCTTTGAAAGATCGTAGCGATTCACTACTCCGAACTTTTTGATGGTGTATGCGCTGGAGCCGTCCTCCCACTTCGGGCGAACTTTTTCTCCCTCCGTGCTGGTTCCGTTCTGAATAATATCGCTGCACATATCAATAAAAACCCTGTCTGCGTAACTCATCTGACACCTCCCACCGATAAAAAGATATTATTTGGTATGATACCACATTTTTATTTGCAAAGGAAGAGGTTACCGAAAAGTGTTCACACGGCAGCACGTTGCAAGGGGTACGTTACTATTCACAGTCCTCCACTCCCCATGCGCAATTCACGCCTGCTTATGCAGGCTCACTCGCCCGCTTACACGTGCTGGAATTGCTTATGTGGGTGGAGTTCCTGCTTCACAGGCTCGATTGAGGTATAATCACAGTCTCTTACGTGCCAGCACGACGACACTGTGATTATACCTCAACCGGCTGTGAATAGTAACCGGTAATAAAAAAATTGACTCCATTGCCGGCTATGTGCTATAATCAGATGAACTGCTACAGAAACAGTGAATGTTCCATCCGTTTAAAAAAAAAAACGGTCGAACACCAGGCGATATTCACAGCAAAGGAGTTTTATAAAATGAGTCAGGAAAAAGTTGATCGTTATAAAGAACATAAGAAAAACCGCCAGAAAGAGATGAAGAAAGCGAAGCAGCGCGCAATGGCCGCAAAAATCATCGGCGCATTGGCCGCCATTGCCATTGTCATCTGGTTGGGATATTCCGGATACAGTGTGTACCAGAATAATGTGGGGATTGAAACGGTCACCATCAATACATCCGGCATCACCGAATACCTGAGCGGACTGTAAAGCATTCCTATTCCGGGGATTATAAAATGAGATATACAAAACGCGAGACGAAAATAAACGTCCCGCGTTTTTCTTTTTTACCCCACGTATAACCAGTCGGAACGACTTCCCCATGTTTTCGGGCGGCCGTTCCCTGCATCAATATCATGTCTCCGGCAAAACCAGCTCGTACTATGCCCGGTGCATGGAAAACTGATCCATCGGATAGTGACTCAGATTTTCAAGAATCCCACGGTCATCCGCCTCTTTTAAAAGTGCCTCACGATCCTTCCTTGAAACCTGCTGGTCTTTTCGGGAACTCGGTCCGCCGACACAACCGCCCTCGCAGACCATGCCCTCCACAAAATCCTCCGGCAGCCGTCCGGCCTTCAAAAACAGAAGCGCCTTTTTGCACTCTGCAGCCCCGTTTGCACGGCAGACTTTGATATCCGTATTCTCATCCATCTCCTGCAGGCTCTGCAGCACCGCATTGGTCACCCCGCCGGAACTTGCAAAACGTTTTCCGTAAATGGAAGCCATCTGCTCCGTATTTTCGCAGGGTTCCAGAGAAACTTCTTTTGCTCTGCGGATGGCGTGCAATTCACTGTAGGTCAGGACGTAATCCGCATTCCCCTCAATCTGCTGATCCACAACCTCGGACTTCTTCGCCAGACACGGCCCCACAAAGACCGTAACTGCATCGGGCACCTGAGACTTGATCATTCGGGAAACCGCACACATCGGAGATACGGTTGTGGAAATACAGTCGGCAACCTTCGGATAATGCAGACGCGCCATGTTAACAAAAGCCGGGCAGCAGGAAGTAATCTTCTTCTCCCCGTTTTTATAGGCTTCCGCCCATTCTTCCGCCTCGCTTGCCGCAGTCATGTCTCCGCCCAGGCCGACTTCATAAAAATCATCAAATCCGATCTCCTTCATCGCCTTTCTCCAACTGGCCATCGTAATATCTTTTCCGAACTGGCCCTCCGTCGCCGGAGCAGCCATAAGATAAACCGGACGATCTGATTTTATCGCATTGATCACATCCACCATAAAAGTCTTGGATCCGATCGCGGCAAACGGACACCGATGAATACACTGGCCGCAGCGGATGCATTTATCCTTATCTATAACAGAGATACCATTCTCATCATATGTAATGGCGTCCACCGGGCAGCTGAACTTACAGGGCCGCTGCAGATGCGCGATTGCATTGTAAGGACACGCCTGCGCGCACTTTCCGCACTCTTTACACTTGGAAGCATCAATATGAGACCGGTATCTGCCCGGCTGCACAGCACCGAATTTGCAGGCATTGATGCAGGCTTTTCCGACACAGTTCTGACAATTTTCCGTTACTGTATAAGAAGAAATCGGACAGTCCGCGCAGGCAGCGCTGATTACCTGAATAATATTCCCGTCATCTTCCATTCCCGGCGCCTTGCCCTCCGCCAGCCGGATCCTCTGGCGGATAATCTCTCTTTCCTTATAGATACAACAGCGAAACTGGGGTGTGGGACCGGGGATCATCATTTCCGGCAGGAAGTCTCTTTTTTCTTCCAGTTCACCGGCAAACGCCAGCTTCGCAACTTCATAAAGTACCTCGTGCTTAATCTGGATCATATTCTCATCAGCAAACATCATTCTCACCCTCGTTATGTATTTTGTTAATTTTTTAACACAACTATTATATAACACAGTTCAGGGCAAAAAAAAAGTGCCTGTGCTGTTTAAAATAAAAAACATACAGGCACTCTGCTGTTTCAACAGGGAATCATCCATCACTCTTTCTCAGACGAATCATCGCTTTCCTCCGACTTTGCCTTATCTAATGCCGTTTCCACAGCATCCAGAAGCATTGCTGCGGTATACTGATTCTCAGATGTGTAGGAAATATTTTCCGTTGACTGTTCTTCATAAATCTGCTGACTGATGCTGTCCATGGAATCCTGCAAAAGCGGATACATGGTTGCTATCGTCTCGTTCAGATTTACCAGGGAAACCGAGTTAATATGATCCTCATCCACTACCACCTGCACGTCTATCGTCTGACCATCCAGCTGTATTGCAGAAGTATAAACGCCAGCATTATAAACAGCCGTCTCTTCTGCCTCCTGCTCTTTTCTGCCCGGGCCGAACATAAAAATCAGAAGCAGCACCAGTACAATTGCCAGCACAATAAATATGACGGTGTATATCACTTCCTTCATATGAAGGACTATAATTTTTGTCTTTGAACCCATTACACAATTTCCCCTTTTTCCTTGTTTGTAAAGCATATGTAATTTAAGAAAAAATATGCAATAAATATCTTTGAAACCAAATGCTGAGATTCTTCACGGGGCAGATTTTCATTCAGCTATATATTTTTATAATTTCATATGTTAATATAACCTGACTTTGGGAGTTGAATTAAAAAAGTAGTGCTAAGCCAAGGCTCAA
>JAJPZY010000036.1 GCA_021204085.1 Clostridiales bacterium
GGTTTATATCCCCTATATTTATAGAAAGTAGGTATATAAATGCAAGAATTCCATATCATTTTTTACAGAAAAGAGAATTCCTTCTGTCCAATTGAGGAATTTTTGAACTCTCTCAGCATCAAAATGAGAACAAAAGCTCTGCGAATGATCGCACTTCTTGAGCAACACGGCAACGAACTAAGAGAACCTTATTCTAAATCGTTAGATAACGGTATTTTTGAACTTCGTATTCAGCAAGGCAGTAACACAGCCAGAATTCTATATTTTTTTATGGTTGATAACCAGATTGTACTTATCAACGGTTTTATTAAAAAAACGCAAAAGACACCGGCTCAGGAAATAACAAAAGCCAAACGATACCGAAATGATTATATAAGGAGGTTCAAATAACATGGACGATTTCACACAATATCTCGACCAACAGCTTCAGAATCCTGAATTCCGAAAGGAATGGGAAAATTCCGAAGCTGAGTATAATCTTATGAATGCCATTGTTGAAGCGAGAAAAGAAAGACATCTTACCCAAAAACAATTAGCAGAAAAAACAGGCATTGACCAATCTGACATAAGCAAAATTGAAACAGGCAACGCTAATCCGGCGCTCTCCACATTAAAAAGGCTCGCGGATGGGCTGGATATGGTTTTAAAACTGGAATTTATTCCAAAGCAATCTCTTTGAAACAAACAAAAGATTTCTTATCGGTCTATTCCACGTAACTGTCCATCTGCATCTTCACCCTCAGAATCCGAGTCACGGACTCATCAATTCTCTCCTCTGTGATTGACCCGGAATTTACCGCATCCAACAGGCCATTATATGCGCTCTGAAAATCTTCCGGCATCAACAGGAGATCTGCGCCTGCTTCCACCGCTTTGACTGCGGCCTCCGCGGAAGAATAGATATCGCTGACTGCGCTCATATTCAGGGCATCTGTAATAACGACTCCATCATATCCCAGTTCCCCGCGCAGCAGATCCGTCACAATCACCGACGAGAGCGAGCATGGCGTATCATCCCCGGTAACCTCCGGAAGGGAAAAATGCCCCACCATGATCATGGAAATTCCTTCCTCAATCTGATCTGCGAAAGGAATCAGCTCTGCCTCATAAAGCTCCTCCAGCGTCTTATATACCGCAACCGCACTGTCATGGGTGTCTCCGCCGGTCGCCCCATGACCCGGAAAATGCTTGATGCAGGCCAGGACATTCTCCTCCTCAAGGCCGGCGACCTCCTGTGCAACCATCCCGCTGACCAGTCCCGCATCGGAGCCGAAGCTTCTGTACTTTACCACAGTATTCTCACTGTTGGTCAGAACATCCGCCACCGGCGCAAAGTCAACATTAAAACCAAGTTCGCTTAAATAAGCGCCGATCGTCCTGCCTGTCTCATAGGCTGCTTTGCTATCTCCGGATGCGCCGATCTCGCACATATCTCCCACATCTGTCACACCAAATGCACTGTTGGAAGCCACGCGCGCCACCGTTCCGCCTTCCTCATCAACGGCGAGGAAAATCGGAAGTTCCAAAGCATCTTGGCTATAGGACATGGTATTCGCCAGCATCTCCTCCGTCTGATCCGGATTCTGCAGGTTATCCGCCATATAAACCAGACCGCCCACCGGATAATTTTCAATGGCTGCCTGTGTCGCGCTTCCCGCCCGGGTTGCCGTGCCCACGCCTGTCAACGCCTCCGGAGTAATGACAAACATCTGTGCCACCTTTTCCTCCAAAGTCAGGGCAGCAAGCTTCGCGGCAACTTTCTCCTCAAATGCTGCCTCTTCACTCCCCGACTCTTCGCTCTCTGCATCTGTATTTGCACCATCATCCGCTGCTGCTTCAGGTTCAACACTGAGTTCCGCTTCCGCCGAGGATACCGATGTCTGCCGGTCTGTATCCGAGGAACCACAGACTGCCAAAAGACATGCCGCAAGACAGAAGATCAGGGCGAAACCAATAATTTTCTTACACAAATCTTTCATAACCTTTTTTTCTTTTATTGATATCTTTCAATCACACATTCATGCTTTTTCGAACCGTTTTTGCTGTCATAGTTAATTCCGACCAACAGCAACTCCCCGCCATAGCAGATTTCAGCAATTTATCAGATTCAGCAAGCGCCTCCGACACACCTGCCCAACTCGTTTCTTTTACCGCTGTTCGAAACGCATCAGCAATTTCAAGATTCGGAATACGAACCGTAGACTCCTGTTCGTCATAAGACAGATACCCCAAATGTATCAGCAGCGTTAATATATCATCTCTGCTCTTCATAGATATCATATCATTTTGGAAAGTACCCGTGTCAATCTGTACACTAATGCCTCCAAGCATAGAGACAATAGCATCTTTTAAACCATCCCTGTTCGCTGTAATATAGTTTTTCAGAGATTCGTATGTCTCCGTCTTCTTCCAGTAACTCCGAAATACCCGGCGCTCTATGGCCGTCATAACAGAATTCGGGCTATATACTGATTGAAGCGCAGAAAAAGAATATCCGTCGTACCACTGCTTCATCTCACCGAAATCCATCCCGTGTTTTTCACACAATGCACGAACCTCTGACTCTGTAAAACCAACATACGGCGCAAGCATATCGGGATCTGTCATGGTAAATTCCCGAGAATCCGTCAGAGCTGACTCTGTCCCGTATTTTTTGATTGGAAGAATGCCCGTCATATAAGCGCCTGCAACCGCCTTTTTCATAGCCGGACCGCCTTTAAACAACCCACGCAAAAGCCGAAGGTACTCCCCCTGTAGGTTTTCCTTCTGCTTAGCCTCACGAAACAGCGCATCCCATTCATCCACAATAATCATAAAACGATTTCCTGCTTTCTGGTTAATACTCAGAAGAGCAGCCGGCAAGGAGACCGTTCCGTCTTTTACGCACCCGGGGAAAGCCTCCGTCAGCTCCTCAATCACAGACTGCTGAATACAGGAAACAACATCCTCCACCCTCTCCGTTAACGTAAGAAATAATGTAATATCCAGATAAATCACATCAAATCGATTAATATATTCCTCATATGTTTGTTCGCGGGAAATCTCCAAATCATCAAAGAGGGAATGAGAGTCACAGCTTCTGTCATAATAAGCGGATAACATCATCGCCGCGTAGGACTTGCCAAATCGTCGGGGACGGCTGACACAGACCAGATTTCTGGGCTTATCAATTGTGCTGTTAACATACCCGATCAGTCCTGTCTTATCCACATAATTATCATTTCGAATCATACGAAATGCATCGTTTCCGCAATTGAGATACGCCCCCACTGTTTCTCACTCCTTCAAAAATAGTTTTGCTTAATCATAGCATACTATTTTCTTTTCTACAATCTCGCTTTTCATCTCACACTACAATGTTTCCTACATTTTTTCACTTATTTTCCCCTACAATCTCTATCAAACGATTGTTATCACAAAGCAATTTTCCTCAGTCGCTAACCTAAACGGGATATCCAATTTCCTGTATTGGAAAAAAGACGTCAGCTTATACCAAATAAAAAACGGCTCCCCCATTTCCGGAAGAGCCGTTTTTCATTATGAAATATTTAATTATCTACTTTACAGATACTATTCTGTACCTACTTCAGCGGATACTTCGCTGTCAATCCGTCGACGATTGCCCGAGCCTTTGCGATGCCATCCTCACCTTCCTTAATCACTGTGGCAATCGCCTCCGCGATCTGGTCCATATCCTCCGTATTCATGCCGCGGGACGTCACGGACGGTGTGCCGAGACGGATGCCGCTGGTCACGAACGGCGACTTCGGATCATTTGGAATGGTGTTCTTATTTGCAGTAATGTGTGCCTCATCAAGGAGCTTTTCCACTGCTTTTCCGGTCAGGTCAAACGGCGTCAAATCTACCAGCATCAGATGGTTGTCCGTGCCGCCGGAAACAATGCTGATTCCGCGATCCAACAGACCCTTGCAGAGTGCCTGCGCATTGTCCGCCACGTTCTGCTGATAAACTTTGAACTCATCCGTCAGCGCCTCTTTAAAGCAAACCGCCTTCGCAGCGATGACATGCATCAGAGGGCCTCCCTGAATACCGGGGAAAACTGCCTTATTAAAGTTAAAATTATTCTTCTCCATCGACTCCTTGGATACAAGAATCATGCCGCCTCTCGGTCCGCGCAGTGTCTTATGAGTCGTCGTTGTTACCACATCCGCATAGTGGATCGGGCTGGGATGAATCCCCGCCGCCACCAGTCCGGCGATATGCGCCATATCTACCATCAGATATGCGCCGACCTTGTCCGCAATCTCACGAAACCGCGGAAAGTCAATCGTACGCGCATAAGCGCTCGCACCGGCGATGATCATCTTCGGCTTGCACTCCAGCGCAATCTCTTCTACCTTATCGTAATCGATGAAGCCCTCGTCATTTACGCCGTAAGGAACAATATTAAAATAAACGCCGGAAAAGTTCACCGGTGAACCGTGGGTCAGATGTCCGCCGTGATCCAGATTCATGCCCATTACGGTATCGCCGGGCTTTAAAAGAGAAAACTGAACCGCCATGTTCGCCTGCGCGCCGGAGTGCGGCTGTACGTTGACATACTCTGCATCAAACAGCTTCTTCGCACGCTCTCTGGCAAGCTCCTCTACCACGTCCACGCACTGGCAGCCGCCATAGTAGCGCTTCGCCGGATACCCTTCCGCGTATTTATTCGTCATCACACTGCCCTGTGCCTCGCGGACTGCCGGGCTTACCCAGTTCTCAGATGCGATCAGCTCAATATGATCATTCTGACGGTCTAACTCCGCGTCAATCGCGTCCGCCACCTCGGGGTCAACAAGTCGAATTTCCTCTGTTCCGTACATACTTTTTCCTCCATGAGTTATTCTTTTATTCCATTTCAGGGAATCGCTGTCATACATCTGTAAGCCCTGATATTTCACACACAAAGTTTTTCTGCGGCATTCGCAGTCACACTCAACGTGCATTATTATAGACAACTCACCATTAAATTTCAATCTTTTTTTATAATTATTCAGAGCCTGGCTCTGAATAGTTACATTTTTTACTTACCTCTGAATTGCCGCCGCAAATGCCGACATCATCTCGGAAATCTTAATCTCCTGCGGACAGACTGCCTCACAGCTTCTGCAGCCGATACATGCGGACGGCCACTTTTCCTCCGGCACAGGCCCTAGCTGCCACGCAGGCACAACAAGCTCATTACTTGTCAGCGCATGATCATTATATACAGAAATCAACGCCGGGATATCCAGTTCCTTCGGGCAATAGGATGTGCAATACCGACAGGCGGTACAGGGAAGTGTTTTTTCATTAAACATCGCCTTCTGCACCTCCATCAGCGCATCCCACTCTGTCCCGGAAAGCGGCTCATCCGTCCGGAAGGTCTCAATATTCTGCTTTAACTGCTCCATATTTGACATGCCGGAGAGGGTCACGCACACTGTCGGAATCGTCTGCAAAAACCGGAACGCCCAGCCGGGAACCGTCTCGTTCGGACGAAGTGCGCGAAGCTTTGCAGCATAATCCTCCGGAAGTGTCGAAAGACGGCCGCCGCGCAAAGGCTCCATCACCCAGACCGGAATCTTATACTCATTCAGAAGTTCAATCTTGCGCTTTGTCTCCTGGTAATCGTAGTCAATCCAGTTAAGCTGGATCTGACAAAACTCAATATCCTGCCCATAGGCCTCCAGGAAACGCTTCGTGATATCATAATCCCCGTGAACCGAAAATCCAAGATGACGAATCCGCCCGTTTCGCTTCTGCTCCATCAGGTATGAATAGAGGCCGTTGCTCTCGTCATCCAGGTACGGATCGATGTTGACAGAATTGACATTATGAAACAGGTAAAAATCAAAATACTCTACCTGGCATTTTTTCAGCTGCTCCTCAAAAATTTCTTTTCCTTTCGGAATATTCGTCGGATCATAACCCGGAAACTTGGATGCCAGATAAAAGCTTTCTCTGGGATAATCTTTTAAAATCTTACCCATGACAATCTCTGACTGCCCGTTATGATATCCGTAAGCCGTGTCATAATAATTGATGCCGCTCTTCATGGCGTAATCAACCATCTCCCGGGTTGCCGCCTCATCAATGCAGCCTTCCTGTCCGCCGACCGTCGGCAGACGCATCGCGCCAAGCCCCAGCGCGGACAGTTCCAAATCCTGAAACTTTCGATAAATCATACTCTAACTCCTCTCTTTCCATATAATATTGACAGCTGTAACAAAAGGATATGATACTTCGGAATCCGCTAAATTTGACTAAAAACCGGTCAAATTTGCTACTTCCTCATGTTTTTGCGGTCCCCAAGGTCGCAAATACGAATGCCAGCATTCGATTTTCGACCTTTTGTCCCTTGTATCATTATATATACCCGGTTCACTCAGCGCTGCCCTGAATCACAAGGATTCCGTCTGCGTTCAGCCCGCAGGAAATCCACGCGATATCGGTACTGCTCCCGAGATTGCCGTCCGCATCCGCATACCACAGATAAGCACCGTCCGCATCCTCGGTATAATCCCCAAACGCCGTGGTCAGCTCCTCAGCCATGGCGTCGACATCCTCCTGCGTGATGGAATCCACGCTCGCAGTAAAGCAGAATGTCTCCACCAAATCCTCTCCGTCAAAGACAAGATTGCCTGTATAGCTAAAAAGCCCCCACTCGGTATCCTTGCGCACCTCAAAGTAATCCGCGCCCATATAAAAGTAATCGCCGTAGCTGTCGTCTATCTCATCTGTATTTTCATAGATTGTCCGTCCGACGCAGGCGCCTAAATAATCTACTTCCTGTGCGTACGTTGTCGAATCCACTGCTCCGCTGTCAACTTCACGCTGATGCTGCACGACAGAATACAGAATAATCAGAGCAATCGCCGCGAAAAAAACAACCGCCGGTATCATCTGCCGCCTTACGCTTTTTCGACGTTCAAGATATTCAATATATTCGGGGGTGCGATCGATATCTTCTTTTTTCATTTTCCCGGCTCCTTAAAATACTAATCCCGCAATCCATCTTACCATCAACCAAAACAATATTCAAATAAACATTACATAAAAATGTCATCCTCATTGAAAAAGGCGGCGCCTTTCGCGCCGCCTGTCTGACTCATCTTTATACCGGCTGTTTCAAACCTTCCGCCATTTTAAGCAACTTTATACTTATTCAGGATCTGCTCAAAGCAGCAGTTTCTTCCGGTGTAGGAGACCAACAGTCTCTTGCAAAGCCCGAGACTTAACACTCCGAGAAAGGATTTCGCATCTACCATCGCTCTTTCACACTGCAGATTGATGTCGAAATCACACGCGGAGGCCGCTTTTACAAACTCCTGCACCTCATCCGTCGCCTTTAACTGAATCAGCTTTTCGTTCATCAAAAATCACCCTTTCTGCAACTTTTAAGACCAAAGTTATTATAGTTACCTTTCACGGGGCATTATGACACTGTGATAAATTTTTGTCAAATTTATCCATCCCGGAAATTCACGTTGAAAGTGAGCAATTTGAAACTTACGAAAGCGGAAAAATCATTCAATTTTTCCATGATTTTTCAGGAAAAACTTGCATCTTTGGTAAAATCGAAGATTCTTTCGTCACAACATTCTTTTATTTTTTTTATTATTGGTCAATGTTCACAAAAATACGGCTATTCCTCAAACAAAGGAGTGGAAAAATACCGCTATTCCTCAAACAAAGGAGTGGAAAAATACCGCTCTGCCGTGTCCGGGAGGACAGTAACGACGGTTTTCCCCTCGCCCAGCTTCTCTGCCAGCTTCAATGCAGCCGCAACGTTGGTGCCGCTGGAAATTCCGCACATGATCCCCTCTTTTTTCGCCAGATCCTTGGCTGTCTGTAAGGCCTCCTCATCGGTGACAATGTAGATATTATCGTAGATATTTCGATTCAGAATCGGCGGAATGATGCCGTCCCCGATTCCCATCTGCAGATGAGTCCCGATATCGCCGCCGGCCAGGATCGCCGCGTTCTCCGGCTCCACCGCCCAGATTTCAATCTCCGGATTCTGCGCCTTTAAAACTTCACCGATACCGGTTATGGTGCCGCCAGTACCGATCCCGGAACAAAAACCATGAATCGGCCCCGCCACCTGCTCCATAATCTCCAACGCCGTATGATGACGATGCACTTTCGTATTGTTTTCATTCGCAAACTGCTGAGGGACAAAAACCCGCTCATCTTCTTCTGCCATCCGAAGCGCCGTCTGCAGACATTCATCGATGCAGGCGCCGATATCCCCGGCATCATGAATCAGAATGACTTCCGCACCGTAATGGCGCACCAGAAGCCGCCGTTCCTCGCTGACGGAATCCGGCATAATGATGATGGTTCGGTATCCTTTCACCGCACCCACAAGCGCCAGACCGATTCCCTGGTTTCCGCTGGTCGGTTCCACAATGATCGTCTCCGGTCCGATCTGCCCGGCTTTCTCCGCCTGCTCGATCATATTGTAAGCCGTGCGTGTTTTAATGGAACCGCCCACATTGAGGCCCTCAAATTTTACCAGAATCTCCGCATTTCCCGGTTTATTCATTCGATTCAGACGCACCATGGGCGTATGGCCGATGGCCTCCAGAACATTATTATATATCATATTCGCTTATTCTCCCTTTTCTTATTGAGGAGGATGTGCTCGGAAATAATTTTAAACAGGGCACAAATAAGTGCCCTTTATTAAAATATTTCCGAGCACATCCTCCCATTTACATTATCAGATAATTTATTTTGAAACAGCAGCCGACTATTCTTTCCGAACGACTCCATGCTTATCCCAGCCGCCGCAGCACTTCCCAGCCGTACAACAGGACCTTCCGGGGAAGCAGCTTGGCAATGATCCGATGGAAAAAACACATGATTCCGGGCGTGGACACGGCAAATCCCCTCCGGCTGGCGCGCAGCGCCTTCCGTACCACATTTTCCTTCTTTGAAGCAAAGAGGAATCCCTTGATTGATTTCTCAAGATGCGGGTTTGCCTCATTATCCCGCGCAATCGGCAGAAATTCTGTATCAGTCACCCACCATGGACAGACTGCGGTCACGACAATACCCCGGGGCATCAGTTCGATTCTTAAAGATCTCGTATAGCTGTACAAAAATGCTTTGCTGGCCGCGTACAGATTCAGCTGCGTCACAGGCTGAAACGAGGAGGTAGAGCAGAGCTGCAAAATCCGATCTCCCGCCTTCATATATGGAAGAACTGCCAGCGTCGTATCCACCGCCGCCCTGCAGTTTAAGTCGATCATATGATCCGAATCGTAGCGCGTAACCTGATCATAATTTCCGATTTTACCGTAGCCCGCGCAGTTAACAAAAATACCGACCTGCAGGTCCTCCGCTTCCTTAAGCAGTTTCTCAAGCTCCGCAATGCTCGCTGCCTCTGTCAGATCCATGGGAATCACCCGCGCCGGGCGGGACAATTGCCCCGCGACTTCTTCCAGCCGCTCCCGCCGTCTGGCAATCAGCCAGAACTCATCGATATTCTTTTCCTTCTCATCAATCTGACGCGCAAACACGCTGCCCATCCCGCTGGAAGCTCCCGTGATCAATGCAATCCTCATAAGATCACCCCTTCTTTCTGCGGTACACAATCAGCTCCGCGATAAACACAATCAGGCTCACCAGAAAACACACAAGCACCACCATGCCCAGACAGGAGACAATCCATCTCCAAGCGGCTATAATAACTGTCACCATTGAATCCATGTAATTCCCCTTCTTTCAGTATATATTACATTTTATTCGCACCATAAGATGTGACACCCATATTTTCCGGCAGCCTGATAACCTCCGGATACTATTCACTCGCTAACCAGACCAAGTAATAGAATTCCATTTTCTACTACAACGTATTTATGGGTTAGATACCTTACAGACAGTAAGGTTCTTCTCCATCTTGTTGCTTTAATTTACATATGACAGCGTTTTATGTACGGACTAAAACATTTTTATAGTGTGTCCGCCCGTATATATCGGTGCTGTGCACGGACTAAAACAAGCTTTGTGACATGTTCGTCCGTATATATCGGCGCTGTGCACGGACTAAATCCGGTTTTATTGCATGTTCGTCCGTATATATCGGCGCTGTGCACGGACTAAATCCGGTTTTATTGCGTGTTCGTCCGTATGCATCTGGCACTGCATACGGGCCAAATCAGGCTGTATGACGAACTCGTCCGTATTGCATTATGAGAAAAAGACATTCAGCCAACCTTGAAAAATAGCGACCTCCGTCCATACTCATTTCAGGCAAATCCCGAAGATGACCTGCGCGATCAGAATCGCCGGCATCCCGATCACGAACTTCCGATGTTTCGTCTTGTGCCGGAAGGCATACATCCCCGCCCAGCTGCCGAGGCTTCCCCCGATGGCCGCCAGAAGAAAAAGCCGGGCTTCCGGAATCCTCCATTTTTGCTTTTTCGCTTTTCGTTTATCAATGCCCATAGCACCAAATCCCACTATATTGATCAAGAAAAGATAAACGACGGCTGCCATCTGCAAATAACTGTTCAAAAACTTCTACCTTACATAAAATCACGTCATCGTTAACGCTTCGCGCCGTTTCACATCTGTAATTCAGAGTGTGTGAATTTATTTCTGTAAATATATCAGATCTTCTATGATAAGTTGA
>JAJPZY010000009.1 GCA_021204085.1 Clostridiales bacterium
TACACGGGGGTTTCGCCGATATGGCGTAGTCCCGTGAATAATTCAGGTTAAGTATAACTGATATGAAAATCAGATGCAAGATGCAAACGCAAAATCTATATATTTTGCAAGATGCAAAATGAGCGGGATTCTTAACATTTGCTGTTTATACTTCTTAAATTACTATGAAATGAAGCGGACTGTACCCGGAAAACCCTTCCATTTTTAAATAAAATGAGGTAAGATATCCCAAATGTATTGTTTTGTATGGTTTCGCAAAGAGGTGGAAAACAGAAATTTCACGGATTACCGGAGGGAAGAAAGAGAGTATGAATATTGTATTTTTAGACGCGGATTCGATCGGATCAGATATTGACCTGAGCGGTTTTTCCGAAATCGGAAATGTTACCAGATACGGATACACGCGGGAAACGGAAATGCCGGAGCGGATTCGTGAGGCAGATGTTATCGTTGTAAATAAAATGGAAGTGAATGCGCAGACGGTTGGGGACGCACCGCGGCTGCGGCTGGTCTGCGTGACGGCTACCGGGACGAACAATCTGGATAAGGGTTTTCTGGAAGGCCGCGGCATCGCCTGGCGGAATGTCGCCGGTTATTCCACTGAGAATGTGGCGCAGCATACGTTTTCTCTTTTGTTCTATCTGCTGGAGAAAATGAGCTATTACGATGATTATGTGAAGTCGGGCAAATATGTGGCGGATGAATCATTTACACATTTTTCGAATGTTTTTCATGAGCTTCAGGGATTGACCTGGGGAATCATCGGACTGGGAAATATCGGACGGCGGGTAGCGGATATCGCGAAAGTCTTCGGCTGCCGGGTGATCTATTATTCTACATCGGGAAGTCCGGCGCAGGAGGGATATAATCAGGTTGATCTGGATACTTTATTAACAGCAGCGGATATTGTGTCTGTCCATGCGCCGCTGAATGAAAACACGCAGGATCTCATGGACAGGACTGCTTTTCAGAAAATGAAAAACAGCGCCATTTTCATCAATGTGGGCCGCGGCCCTATCGTTGTGGAAGAAGATCTGGCGTATGCGTTGGAGAACGGGGAGATCGCGGCTGCCGGCCTGGATGTTTTGCGGGAGGAGCCGATGACGGAGGATAATCCGCTGCGGAGGATTACCGACAGCACAAAGCTGGTAATCACACCGCATATTGCATGGGCCAGCGTGGAGGCCCGTACTCGTCTGATGGGGATTGTATTGAATCAGATAAAGGAATTCTTTGCTAAATCATGAAAAATAAAAGCTTCTGGCTAAAATTAATTCTCGTGGTGGTGCTGGTTGCAATCATCATTTATACGCTGCGCGGTTCGTGGAGAGATATCTGGCAGCAGGTGAGGAGCACATCGCCATGGATTCTGGTGCTGATTGGAGGCGTTTCCGTCGCGTATCATTTGATTGAGGCGTGGATTACTTATTCCCTGGCGAAGCGCTATAACCCGCGTTTCCGCTATCAGGATGCAGTGTACTGTGCGTTTTTCTGTTCCTTCTATCGTCTGTCCACGCTGGGCAGCGGTTCCGGTGTGGCTGCGGTTGTATTTCTCGGAAAGAAACAGGTGGGGTATACGGAGGCGACAGGACTCTATGCCATTCAGTATATTTTGCATAAAGTCAGTATTGCAATTTTCAGCGGCGTTTTTTTCCTCTTAAACTGGCGGGTGATGGTGAGCAATTACCGAAATTATGCGGGATACCTGATTCTGGCGTATTTTCTGACGGTGCTGATCTCTGTCGGACTGGTTTTGCTGGTTGTCTGGCCGAAGTGTCATCAGCTTTTGCTTTGGCTGGTGGGAAAATTTAATCGGGGACATCGATTTGATAATACGGTGCAAAAGCTGGAGAGCAGCACCGGGATACTGGAGGAATCCGGAACGCAGCTTCTGAAGGATTGGAAAGTGATTGTGTCCTGTATTCTGAAAAATATTGCGAAGCTGTGTTTCTGGTATAGTATTCCGTTCTTCATCCTGTTTCAGACCGGAAAAGTTTCTTTTTTGACCTCCCTGTCTGTCACGTCGATGTCTGTGATGACGGCGGCGGTGATTCCTACTCCCGCAGGGATTGGTTCCACGGAGCTTATTATGACCAGCCTGTTCGGAATATTGGTGGGTATGAGCCAGGCTACTGCGGTGACATTGCTTTATCGTGCGGCGACTTTTATTTTCCCGTTTGCTGTGGGCGCGGCCTGTATTCTCGGGGAGCGGCTTGTAAAACGGCTGCGCAGGCTGAGACCTTAAATCTTGCTGAGTCGGTTGGCATGGTGAGAGCCGGCGCGCGGCATATGAAAAGATAATGACGGACAGTGAGTGAGGAAACTGATGACAGTGCTGAATGGGAGAAAAAGATGGTTGAGGTAAAGATCCCGGAACTGGTGATTTTTGATATGGACGGTCTGATCTTTGATACAGAGCGTTTGTTTATGAATAAAAAGAATGTGATTCTGGAGGAATACGGTTATCCGGCCAGACAGGAGGATTATATTCAGACTCTTGGCCTGTCCGGAAAGCAGCTTCACGATAAACTGATAGAGATTTACGGGCCGGCGTATCCGGCTGAAGAGATCAGTAAGAAAGCGCGGGCAGCAGTGAATACCTGCCTGGAGGAGTACGGACCGGATGTAAAACCGGGGATCAGGGAATTGCTGCAGCGGCTGAGTGACCGGGGGCTGCCCTGCTGTGTGGCATCCTCCACACGCCGTGCGTATGTGGAAAAATATCTGCAGATGGCCGGACTGAATTCGTATTTTTCTTTTGTGATCGGCGGAGAGGAAGTGAAGCGCTCCAAGCCGGAGCCGGATATTTTCCTTTCTGCCTGTGAAAAAGCCGGAATCGCTCCGGAGAACGCTTTGGTTCTGGAGGATTCCGAAAATGGGATTTACGCGGCGGCTGCCGCGGGGATTCCGGTTATCTGTATTCCGGATTTAAAACAGCCGTCTCCTAAGGCGGCGGAGATGGCTGCGGCGGTATTGTCGTCTGCCGAAGAAGTAAGGGATTTCATAACGTAAATACAGGGACGAAAAGATAATTCATCAGAGGGTGCTTTGCTGCGCCCGATGATGAACTTATCTTTTCGCCCCTGTTTTCATGCTATGGTCGATCAATTAGAGGTTTTTGATCAGATTTACCATCTCGATGGCGGAGCAGGCGACATCATATCCCTTGTTGCCCGCTTTGGTTCCGGCACGCTCGATGGCCTGTTCGATATTGTCGGTGGTAATGACGCCGAAGAGCGTGGGCACGCCGGTATTTAATCCGACGGTAGCGATACCTTTGGAAGTCTCTGCACAGACCAGATCATAGTGGCTGGTGGAACCTTTGATCACGGCGCCGAGGCAGAGGATGGCGTCATACTTTCCGGATTCCGCCATTTTCTGCGCGATGATCGGCAGCTCGAATGCGCCGGGCACCCAGGCCAGGTCGATATCATCGTCGTTGACTCCGTGGCGGATGCAGGCATCCTGCGCGCCGCTGACCAGTTTTGATACAATGAATTCATTGAAACGTGCGGCTACGATGCCGATTTTTATATTTTTTGCTACTACATTTCCTTCTAAGACTCTCATGGTGATTTTCCTTTCTTTTCCTGTGATATATATGATTGATATTTGTATCCGTTGGGATGCTTAATTAAAAATACCGTGCCATTTTGATATATGGCCGCAATAAGGTAAACTGCCTGCTTTGCCGGTGTTTATTCATAATCTGTCAGATGATCCATGCGATCCTGTTTGGTTTTCAGATAAAAGTAATCAAACTTCTGCGGCTTGATCTGAATGGGTACACGCTCTTCGATGGTGATACCGTAGCCCGCCAGCCCGGTGATCTTTTTCGGGTTGTTTGTCAGCAGGCGCAGCCGCTTCGCGCCGAGGTCGGCAAGAATCTGTGCACCGATGCCGTATTCCCGCAGATCAGGCGGAAAGCCGAGGCGGATATTGGCGTCAACGGTGTCTAAGCCCTGTTCCTGAAGTTCGTAGGCTTTCAGTTTGTTGATCAGGCCGATGCCCCGTCCCTCCTGACGCAGATAGAGAAACACACCTTTGCCTTCTTTGGCGATCGCCTTCATGGCCGCGTCGAGCTGTTCGCCGCAGTCGCAGCGGGAGGATCCGAAGACATCGCCGGTCAGGCATTCGGAGTGAACGCGGCAAAGTACCGGCTCGTCCTCTGAAATTTCTCCCATGACAAGCGCTACATGGCCATCCCCGTTGACTGTGTTCTCATAGCCGTAGATTTTAAATTCGCCGTATTTGGTCGGAAGCTTTGCCTCCGCCTGGCGTCTGACAAGGCTCTCGGTGCGCATCCGATATTTGATCAGATCCGGGATGGTAATGACGGTCAGATCCAGACGCTCGGCAAATTCCAGCAGCTCGGTGGTTCGCATCATGGTTCCGTCTTCGCGCATGATTTCGCAGCAAAGTCCGCAGGGCTTTAAGCCCGCCATCCGGCACAGATCTGTGGTTGCCTCTGTGTGGCCGTCGCGCACCAGGACGCCGCCCTCTCTGGAGCGCAGCGGAAACATATGTCCGGGCCGACGGAAATCGGACGGTTTTGCGCCGTCAACGACGGTTTTCATTGCGGTGACGGAACGCTCCGCAGCGGAAATGCCGGTGGTGGTATCGATATGGTCGATGGACACCGTGAAAGCCGTGCAGTGGTTATCTGTGTTGTTGGTTACCATCGGACTCAGGTCGAGCTGATCGCAGATCGTTCCGTCCATGGGCATGCAGATCAGCCCTTTGGCTTCGCTTGCCATCAGGTTGACGTTTGCCTGCGTCGCGAACTCAGCGGCGCAGATTAAGTCGCCTTCATTTTCTCTTTCCGGGTCGTCGATGGCCAGGATGACTTTACCGTTTTTGATGTCCTCCAGAGCCTGTTCGATGGTTCCTATTTCTTTTGCCATTTTTTTATACCTCCATGTGTTTTTCCTATATTAGATAAATCCGAGTGTGTGAAAGCTGCTTTCTTCAGAAACCGCAGCTTCTTAAAAATTCCTCGGTGAGGCCGCTTTCCGTTTCGGATGAAAGCGGTTCCTCCTCATCTGCCTGAGCAGGATGTGTGAGCAGCTTCTCCACGTATTTTCCGAGAATGTCGCATTCCAGATTTACGACCTGGCCGACTCGCTTTTCATGCAGGGCGGTTACCTCCTGCGTGTGGGGGATGATGGATACTTTAAAGCAGCTTTCATCTACATATGCTACGGTCAGACTGATGCCGTCGATGGTGATGGAACCTTTTTCTACAATATAGCGAAGCAGGTTCGGTGCTGCAGCGATGGTGTACCAGACTGCGGTATCGTCCCGCTCGATGGACAAAACCGTGCCGGTGCCGTCAATGTGCCCGGATACGATGTGCCCGCCGAAGCGCCCGTCTGCCGGCATGGCGCGCTCCAGATTGACTTTTGAACCGCCGGAGAGCTGGCCGAGAGAACTGCGGTCAAGTGTTTCGGCCATGACATCTGCGGTATAATAGCTGCCGCCGAGTGTTGTGACGGTCAGGCAGACGCCGTTGACTGCGATGCTGTCGCCGACTTTGGTATTTTCTAAGACAGTCTGACAGCCGATGGTCAGCACGCAGGATTTCTGCCCGCGGCGGATGCTCTGGATGGTGCCGACTTCTTCAATTAAACCGGTGAACATAGTACCGTAATCTCCTTTCCTTTTTGTAAATTACAGTTACGATTCACAGATCTCCACCTCACATTCGCTAAAGCAGTCATTTCACGTCTGGCGCAGCAAAACGCTGTTTATCTTTTGGCTTATGTGGGTGAATAGTAACGTATTATGATGCATACCTGGGATAGCCGCTGATACAGATATCTTCTCCGAACCTTTGCATTGTCATACCTGTAAGCTGAACGACTTCCGACATATGGTCCGCGCCCATTCCGGAAACGGGGCTTGGCGCGTCAACACCGCCGATAATCTTGCCGGAGATGTAGGCGTACACTTTGTTTACGATACCGTCCCGAAGTGCGGAGGAGTTCAGTGTGCCGCCGCCTTCCAGAAGAATGCTGTCGATATTCTGTTCACCGAGAACTTTCATTAATTCTTTTAAATTAACTCCGTGAGTTCCCTTGGTTGGGATAATCTGAACTCCGGCATCCCTTAGTTTTGCGATGGTATCCTGTCTGCGGTCAGATTCATACGCGGCGTGAGAGCATGCAATGATGGTAGGAATGTCGTGAGCTGTGCGGATAATCCGGCTGGTGAGCGGCGTCCGCAGACTGCTGTCACAAATGATCCGGATGGGATCCGCGCCTTCCGCCGTGCGGCAGTTTAACATCGGGTCGTCTGCAAGGACGGTTCCGATGCCGGCCATGATGCCCATATAACGCTTGCGGAGCTCATGAACGTGATTTCTGGCTGTTTCGCCGGTAATCCATTTGGAATCGCCGGTTGCGCAGGCAATCTTGCCGTCTAAAGACATGGCATATTTCATAACCACAAAGGGAAGCCGGGTTTCCATAAAGTGGTAAAAAACTTCATTTAAGCTTTTGCATTCTTCTTCGAGAATGCCTGTTTCCACCTCGATGCCTGCATCCCGGAGAATCTGCACGCCTTTGCCGGCGACAAGAGGGTTGGAATCCAGACTGCCGACAAATACCCGCGCAATCTTTTTCTCAATGATGATTTCGGTGCATGGGGGCGTCTTGCCATAGTGGCAGCAGGGTTCTAACGTCACATACAGATCGGCTCCGGCGGTGTCCTCCGTGCAGCGGGTCAGCGCATTGCGCTCAGCGTGAAATTCGCCGTACCGCTCGTGATATCCCTCGCTGATGATCCGGCCGTCCTTTACAACGACACATCCGACCATGGGGTTGGGATTGGTGTAACCGGCACCCTGTTCGGCCAGTTCCAGAGCCCGACGCATATAGTTTTCTTTCGTCATGCCTGTACACTTCCTTTCTGTATTTCCCTATTGGTATTATGATATAAAAAACGACCCTGAGAGTTCTCTCAGGGTCGTTGGGTATCAAAATAAGCTATCTGCATAGCAAAACTTTTCTTTCATCCAGACTTTGGAGGCTGTCACGAGATCCGATCTAAACTCGTAACTGTCCATTACTGTCGGCTTTGGAATGTCCCGTCTGGGAGTCACCAAATCAACGCTTTCGCGCTCGCGGGCTGTACCGCCGGTCGGGAATTGCACCCTGCCCTGAAGAGTTTTCTTTTTTTACGAGAATTATCATAGCACAGCACATTACGGAATACAAGAGGATATTCAAAAAAGAGGCAGCAAAAACACGTCAGTCATCTGACTCAGAGGAAAGGACGGAGCCGGTGACTGCGTCAATCTCATACTCATATTTCCGGCTTTTTGTTTTAAATTCTACCTCGTAGATCATCTGATCATGATGTTCATCCAGTTTAACTTCGGATTTCACCAGATCAGAGGAGGAGACACCGGCATCGGAAAGCGCTGTGCTGAGAGCAGCACTCTCGCCGATGTACGTGTTGGAGGAAGTAGAATCAGTGTCAGAGTCCGAATGGTCATGATCGCTGTCCGAGTGATCGTGGCCGGAGGAACTTTCGCTTTCGCCGGTTAACACAGAACCGTCATACAGGTCAATCTCATAGTGATATGTTGTTTTGGATACTTTGAATTCCACTTCATAGTACTGAGGGCTTCCGTCGTCGTATTCAAGCCAGCAGTTAATATAAGTGGTTTCACTCTTATCACAGCCTGCATCTGCGAGCGCAGCGTTTATTGCGGCTGACTTTCCGATATAAGAGTCGGAGACAGAGACGCTGCCCTCTATGGTATCGATGACTTCACTTTCCGCAGAGTCATTATTTCCCGTACTTGTGCTGACAATTTCACCTGAAACAGCGGAAATATGGTATTCGTATTCTGTGGTATCCGTTTTGAATTCGACTTCGTAAACAATGGCGCCGTTATCGCTGTCAAAGCGTATGGTCAGTTCAATCACATCGGATTCGGAGATTCCGGCGTCGGACAGAGCGGTGTTTAACGCGGCGGCGCTGCCGATATATGCTCCTTCACTTGCAGTTCCTGTACTGGTCATGGAATCACTTTGAATATCTCTGGAGGCGATAATCAGGGCAATTTCGTGGATGTTCAGGGCGGCGAGATCTTCGAAGGACAGGGTATCGTCCTGTTCGATGACTTCCTGAATCAGGGCAGCTTTCCCGAGAGAAATGCCGTAGCTTTCGGCGAGGGCGTCCAGCTCATCATCCGAAGTGCTGATCGTCTGGCTGAGTACAGACGCATCTACGGCTTCACTTTGCATGGCCGTGGTGATTGCCTCAGAGACTTCCGTTTCCAGCTCGTTTCCGCGTGATTCATCTTCGCTTTCTACGGATACCAGGACCGAATTCTGATCGTCCCCGAGATATCCATTCTGCAGCATGGAACCGATCAGCGCGTTGACCGCAACCTCCAGCGATGTGCCTTCCAGGTCCATGTCTCCGAGGATTTCTTTGGCATCTTCATTCAATGTTTCTACCTCAAGTACGGTCTCCTCTTCATCAATCGACAGAGACAGGCTGGGATTTACGTCGAGCATCACTACAGTGCTCGCAGCCGCCGTGTCAGAATTTCCGACAAAGGATGCGATGCCCACGCACAGTACGAGAGCTGCCGCAGCAGCAACTCCGGCAAACCAGTATTTTTTATGTTTCTTTTTCGTCATAGTGACAATCTCTCCCTTCTGTTCATGACAGGAAGAAAGGATGGAATCCAGCTGATCAGGCGCAGCGTGCTCAGTTGCAGTGCGGATTTTCTGCATAAGCTCATGATCTTTCATCATTTTCTGCCTCCTTTTGAATCGTCGGTTTCTTTTATGGCCTGTTTCAGCTTTTTCAGCGCCCGGTTGTATTTAGAAAGGACTGTGGACAGCGGAAGATCCAGAATCTGCGCGATTTCTCTGTGCTTCAGCTGTGCAACCGCGTGGAGCATAACAATATTCTGCTCCTCCCGGCTTAGTGTCTCAATCAGGGATTTCAGGATGATGCGGTCTTCTCCGTCCATCTGTACCTGATCCGCAAACATAGCCTGCCAGTCCTCCTCGGTCATGGCAATGGTCTTTTTCTGATCCCGGAACCGCATCAGTGCAAGGTTTCTTGTGATCGTAAATATCCACGCTAACGGTTTTCCCTGGGCTTTGTAACTTCCCGCGGATTGCCAGATGCGGATAAAGACGTCCTGCTGGATATCCTCCGCTTCCTGGACATTTCCGAGAAGTGAGAGGGCAAAACCATAGACGGCGGCGCCTGTGTCTCTGTAAAGCTGTGCCAGCGCCTGTTTATCTCCCCGGGCGATTTTCCTGATGCATTCTTCTGTTTCGGCATCCTGCCTTCCGGAACGACCGGGTGCCGCGTCCAATGTAAATGCGATCATGACTTTCCTCCTGTTACTTTAATAATGCGCGAGATTGTCGTTTTATCGCATGATTTCAAAAAAAATTTATGTAATTGTTCAAAAACCGGTTCGAAAATGCCGTGCTATGAATAATTACAAAAAATGAAGTCAGCTGATGGAGCTGACTTCATATTAACGATACAATCGGCGGTTGTCAATTTAAGGTTTATAATTGATTTTTATTTAACGACTGCCTGTATGTCGGGATGGGAAAGAATTGAATGCGGGAACTATTGTTCCATCTGCCGCCCGAGAAAGCCGGCAGCTGTCTGTACTAACTGGCGGCTGGCTTCGCCGTTCTTACCTTTTTCTTCCCGGCTGCAAAGAATGACCGAGCCGATGGCGTCTCCCTCGCTGATGATGGTGCTGATGGCCTGCGTCCGGTAGTCCATATTGTCATCGGCAGTTAGTTTGATAAAAGCAGATTCGTTTTTTTCTGCCACCCGGTGGATTCGCTCTTCAATGATAGTTTCCAGCTGGCGGCTGATCGGCTTTCCGTCATATTCTTTTTTTCGATTTCCGGCGGCTGCAATGATGTGGTCGCGGTCGCTGATGCAGGCCAGACATCCGGTAGTCTGGGCAAGGCACTCCGCGTATTGCCCGGCGAAGGCGGACAGTTCACCGATGGGAGAGTATTTTTTGAAAATGATCTCGCCCTCACGGTCGGTAAATATTTCCAGCGGGTCGCCTTCCCGGATGCGTAAGGTCCGCCGGATTTCCTTGGGGACTACGACGCGGCCGAGGTCGTCAATGCGCCGCACAATTCCTGTAGCTTTCATGTATCTGTTTCCTCCGTTTGCAGTTTGTATTTTGTGAATGATACTAGTATCTGTAAACGGAGGAATTCTATACCTGCGGGAAGATATAAAAAGTATATACTTAATCCTGAATTATTCACGGGACTACGCCATATCGGCGAAACCCCCGTGTAGTTA
>JAJPZY010000062.1 GCA_021204085.1 Clostridiales bacterium
TATCATAGAAGACCTAACATTTAAACTTTTACAGACTTTTTTTCATACTCCCGCTACCGACAGAGTCCCTGGCGGCATCCCGAATCATCACGGCCATATCCCGCCCATAACGGCCCCTGGAGGCATTGGCCAACAGTGTTTTCAGGTGGGTCAGATGGGCTTCGGCGATCTGCTTGGCACCGGGAAGCTCTTCCAGGAGGGCGTAGACCGAAGCAGTATGAAGGCTGGATACCAGTTTTTCCAATTCCGGAAACAGGATGCAGACCAGTCTGGCCACGGACTGCTTCAGCTTCGCCCGTTCTTTTACCTTGTCAAATCTGTATCTGGTTAGTGACTTTAGTTCCTCGTTGTGGTATGCTATGTCTGTGTAGGGCTTGAGGCCCACATCGGACAAAAGCATAGCTGCAATCGTGCGAGCATCCACACGGTCTGTCTTTGTCTTTCTGAGACTGAGGCTTTTCCGGTAGAGGTTTGTGTGTAAGGGATTCAGGACATAGGTGGCCAGACCGTTGTCAAGCAGAAACCCAAGAATGTTGTAGCTGTAATGCCCGGTTGCCTCAAGCCCTACTTTTATTTTGTCCTGAGGCGTAGTGCATTCCTGAATCTTTTGCAACAAGCACTGAAAGCCATTCATCGTATTCGGGATGGTGAATCCATTTGCCAGCACTTCCCCCTCCGAGTTGAGAATGAAGCAGTCGTGCTTGTCCTTTGCGACATCAATTCCAACAGAAACCATAGTAAAACCTCCAACGGTAAATTTGTGATGCTGTATCCACAGAACACTTTGCTTTTGTAGCCTTGTTCCACATAAACCGTCTGGCGGTATTTAACTGATCAACAAATCTGCAAAGGGCTGTGGTTGGAACCTTTCTGGAACCATCTCGTGGTAGGAGCACACAACCAATCCACAGCATCCTTTACAGTGTAGCACAGCCCTTGGAGAGGGGCTATAAAAACTACTTACTCTATAATACAAGGAATGGAATAGGAAATCATACATATAGCGGGGATTTATAATCATAAATGTCACTACCAACAGGAAGGAGAGAGAAAATTGAAACGAAAGACATTCATGATCACGTGCCCCTTTTGCGGGACACGCCTCATCGACTGCGACAATACGCTGAGCTGCTACATCAAGTGCAAAAAGTGTACTGTACTGTGGTTGATTGAGATCAGTAAAGGTCCCCGTATTCTTATTATCCCAGCCGATTACCATAACGGTAACAGCGCTGGCAGAGCCGGGGCATGACACAGCACTGAACAACTTCATACATTGAGACAAGCTGCTAACTCGTAGGATTGGGCGAGGACCCTCATGTGCGTAAATCAGAAGTCAAAAGTTTGTTCAGATTTCGGACTGGCCAAGGGAGCCAGAGGGGAACGGCAGACGGAAGCAATTTTCCTTGCGGAGAACTGCGGCCTTCTGCCGCTCTTTTTTATTTCAAAAGCAATTTTCTCCGTCAGGAAAGGGGAATTTTGAGGAGGAGAAAATGGAACCTATCAACCATACAACAGCGCCGGATACAGTGGTCACTGTATCCACCTTCGGTGGTCTGGAAATATCCACACAGCGGGGGACGCTGACCGAATACGACATTTCATCCGGGCAGGTGGTAAAACTGCTTACCTATTTCTTTTTGAACCCGGACATATTCATTAGCCGCCAAATGCTTTCCCATGCGATTAGTCCCAATGCTGATGTACGGGAAACGCCAATGCAGGTGAAGAATACCCTGCACAGAGCCAGACAAATCACAGCTTCTATTCTGGATGGCAGTCTGATTCTGACCACGGGGAACTACTATCATGTAAACCCAGATTTACATATCGTTACCGACTGCAGCCGTTTTGATGAGCTGGCCCGCAGCATCCGCAGTAATGATAATCCCATCCCAGAAAAAGCCCGTGATCTCTATGAAATATCACGGCTCTACAAGCAGGATTTCCTGCCCGGTTTTCTGGATGACCCGTGGATCAACAACCACCGCACCCATTATCATTTTGCCTATCTCGACCTGGTCAAAAACATGCTCAGCCAGATGTCAGAGGCACAGTCCTACCGGGAAATGATTTCTATCTCCGGCTGTGCGCTAGAGCTGGAGCCATGCGACGGGGCGCTGCATTACTGGAATATCCTGTCCATGACACAACTCGGTATGCTGTCGCTTGCTGTACAGCATTTCTATAAATTCAGTGCCTTTCTGGATGCGGATAAACAAAAAGAGCTTCATGCGCTGCTTCTTTCCATCGGAAAGCGGTGATATGCCGCCGTGAAACCAATATTAAACCGCACAGGAAACCAAAAATAAACCGTCCATGAAACCAATATTAAACCAGCTGTGAAACCGGCCTCCTATATGATTCCTCCATCAAAACAAGGAGGGTAATCATATGGACAGGTTCACAGATACCACAGTGTCCTTTGAGGGGACGGAATACCCCATCACGCCTGATACGGCGGCAGCGCTCCGTTCCGGCACCGTGCCAAAAAGTCTTCTGGATGAGATCCACCAGAACCAGGGAGAGGAAAGCCGCCGCGAGTTCCTTCGCTGGTGCAGGCTGCGGCGGCGCATTCTTGACCAGATCAAGCAGGGCGAACAGCCGGGAAATATCCGGGATGTCATTGAAGACTATATCCTGATCTCGCAAATCCTTTATAAGCTCTACCATCACAATCTGGTACAGAAGGCAGAAAAACTACATGGACGTGGGCTGCTTTCTGATGCCGTCCTCCAGACGGTACGGGAACAGCTGCTTACGCTTGAAATCGTCCCGCCACTCACGCAGGCGATTCAGATGGATATTGCGCTCTATCTCTTTCAGGAGGAGGAGATCAACCAGGAAACTCTGGATGGATTCCGCAATGGGACGATTGATTTTAAGCTGATTCGCACCATCAACTACTATCACCACAGCCTGATCCATGCCCAGCAGACAGAGGCAGAAAAGTCATTTCCTGTCCGCCGCAGGCCAGATGGCTCCGAGTATCGTCCGGAGCCGCTCGCATCGGATTCAGATACCGTGGCACAGAGGCTTTTAGATAAGCAGCGGAACGACCATCTGCAGACAGCGCTGTCATGGCTCACGCAAAAGGACCGTGACCTGATTCAGCAGATATATTTTGACCACATACCGATCACAGAGCTTGCTTTGCAGGCAGGATGTAATGAAAGGAATATCCGCTACCACCGGGACAAGGCACTAAAAAAGCTGCGTCTGATCTATCAGGAGGTACTATGCCTGCCTGTAGATGAAATTTTTGACTGAATGGAGGAAATGAGAATGACACTGGAAGAAATGAAACAGATCGACCCGTCAAGTGTAGACCGGGCATCCCTTGTGGATATTGGCTCCATCAAGCTGGATTCATCCCAGAGCCGTGAAGCACAGGCACTGAGCTTCCTGCAGCAGATTAAAAACCCCTATCTGTTCCGCTGCGGGGAAGTCGTTGTCCAGATCGCATTTACCGACACCCCCAACACGCTGGAAGATGTAACGGAGATGTATATCCGTAACCGCCAGCAGCAGGAATATGTCGGCACAAAATGATTCTTCCTGTGGCAACGGGAAAATAAGAATCGCAAATAAACATCTCGACATTTGGGCATGGTTGTGCTATCATAAGGACAGGGTTAAATGAATATCACATAAGCCTTGGATCTCTTGACAGAACTACTATGTCATCAGGAGGTCCAAGGCTTATGTTTTTTTCTGGGGAAAACACCCCAAAATTATATCACTGTGCAATCTATGCCCGGCTGTCTCAAGACGACCCAGAGGCATCCGGCGATTCAGAGAGTATATCTAATCAAAAATTACTTCTCCATGACTTCATTGACCACCATGAAGACCTTGTGCTTGTGGGGGAATACGCAGACGATGGCTACTCTGGCGTAAACTTCAACCGTCCCGACTTCCAGCGGATGATGGAGGATGTCCGGGCGGGCCTCATCGACTGTGTAATATGTAAAGACCTATCCAGGCTAGGCCGTAATTATATCGAAGTAGGCCGGTATCTGGAGCAGATTTTCCCTTCCCTCGGTACACGGTTCATTGCAGTCAATGACAACGTGGACACCGCCCGCGCCCAGAGCGACGCCGAGCAATTCGTCCTCCCTTTCCGGAACCTGTTCAACGATTCTTACAGCAGGGATATGTCTGTTAAAGTACGTTCCCAGCTTGAAGTCAAACGGAAACACGGCGATTTTGTCGGGAGCTTTGCCAGCTATGGTTATCTCAAAGACCCCGGCAATAACAACAAGCTGGTCATCGACCCGGAAGCGGCAGAGACAATCCGCTATATCTTCTCCTTAAAGATACAGGGATTGTCCGCTGACCGGATCGCAGACATCTTAAACAGCCAGGGGATTCTCTGCCCTATGGAGTACAAACGGAACATGGGGCTGAACGTCTCCACGCACTTCCGCACCGGCGACAAGGCAAAATGGAATCCTGTCTCCGTGCTGCGTATTCTGAAAAACGAATTATATATCGGCGTCACGACACAGGGCAGGTATACCACACCCAGCTATAAGATCAGGAATCTGGTCGAAAAGCCTCCGTCCCAATGGGACCGGGTTGAGGACACCCATGAGCCTATCATATCCCGCGATGTCTTTGACGCTGTGCAGGCACTGCTTCTGCGGGACACACGCATCTCACCATCGGACGGGCAGGCATCCCTGTTCTCCGGCTATCTGATTTGTGCCGACTGCAAGCTGAACATGGTGCGCTATACCGCAAGGCGTGGGGAAAAAGTGTATATCTATTACTGCTGCTCCGGTGCGCGCAGGCATTCCTGTACGCCTCACAGCATCAGCGAAAAGCTGATATACCGCTCCGTCCTCTCCGCTGTCCATGAGATGTACCTGTTAGTCATGGACATCAGCCGACTTCTGAAATATGCACAGGAGTTACCAGATGACCCCCACAGCCTACATCGGTTTGAAGTGCAGCTCGCCCATCTGGATGATGAGATACGGCACAATCAGGATATGAAGATCCGTCTGGTCGAAAATCTGAATGAAGGTGTCCTCACCCGCGAGGACTATGTGGAGCTGAGTGGCATCTATGACCGTCGCATCCGTGAAGCACGGCTGGCGATCAAGCAGGTGGAGGCAGAACGGGACGGCTATAAAGACCTTCCAGTGGAAGGCGAATGGCTTGCCGCTTTCAAAAAATATGGGAATATCACTTCCCTTGACCGTGTGCTTCTGGCTGACCTGATAGATGTCATAGAAGTCCATAATGGCAAGCGCCTTACTGTCCGCTTTAAATTCCAGGACCAGATCAAGCGGGTCAGTGATTATCTGGCTGAACGTGGGCTGACACCGCAGCCACAAAGAGAGGAGGTGTCTGGCGATGGCGAGGAAAAGCAGGAAGGAACAGCAGCTTCAGGCTCTGCTCCCCCAGCAGGCTGAACCGGAAACAGTTGCAGAAGAAGCATCGCCGGTTAAATGGAAAGTGGCCATGTATGCCCGATTATCTGTACCGAATCCTTTTTATCCAGAGCAGGATTCGATTGAAAAGCAGTTCACCGCCGCAAAGGAATATATCTCCAAGCATCCTGACATGGAAGCCGCTGGGACATATTGTGATACCGGATATTCCGGGGCGGACTTCTCACGTCCAGGCTTTATGCAGTTGCTTGATGATATGGAAAGAGGTCGTTTTAATTGCTTGATCATCAAAGATTTCTCACGGTTGGGCAGACATTATTTAAACATGGATCAGTTTCTTTATCATGTTTTCCCGGATCACGGCGTCCGTGTGATTTCCTTACTCGACGGCTATGACAGCCTCGATGGAGATTCCAATGTCATAGCCCATGCCATGAAGAACATTTTAAACGATTATTTCCGTAAGGACCTCGGCAGGAAAGTAACTTCTGTCCTTATGGAAAAAAGATCGCAAGGTCTGTATGTCCAAATCACACCATACGGCTATTGTCACCGTCCAGAACAGAAAGGGCTTTTGCTTATGGACATAGAGAGGGCACCAGTCATCTACATGATTTTCGCTTGGGCAGAGAGAGGCGTGAATGATACCGATATTGCCAGATATTTGACTGATCTGCAAATTCCCCAGCCACGGATACGATTCAAAAACGATGATTGCCCTGAGTCTTTTGATAAAACATATTGGTACAATTCTTGTGTCTGCTATATAGTTGAAAATGTCGCTTATGCCGGTGACTATACATTTAAAATCCCCGGTACGGATACACCAGAAGCATCATCGCTGCCTCGCAGTGAACGCCCAGATTATGCCTACCTGCCCGACAATCACATTCCTTACCTAAAGCGCTGTGATTTCGCACCCCTTCAGGCAAAGCGCCAGGCAATGCACAACAAGTATTATTTTGAATTGCAAAATGGATTGAAGACAATAGAACACAAATATCCATTTTCCCGGCTTGTCTATTGTGGGGAATGTCATCACAGGATGAATCTATTAAAAGGTACTGATGCTCCAGATGTACTCACATGCAAAGGGCATTTTAGGCGGGAACCGATATGGCATCAACCGTTCTCTATCACGGTGGCATCACTCACCGATCAGGTGCTGGGCGTACTCCGTAAGGAACAAACTGAGACGTCCAGCATGATGCAGGAATTAGAGCAGGCTGGAAAAGGCCAAATGTTCCGCTTCATGGAAAACCATTATCTGAAAGAAACAGATAGATTGTTATCATTGACCAACGCCTGCACAGCCCGTAAAGAGCGTGCAGATTGCGATCTGGGCAATGGCATCCTCGACAGGGAAATATGGCAGATGCAGATAGATGCATTGACGAAGGAACTCAGCTCACTCCATAAGCAAAGCACCTTCCTGCAGCAAAAATTGCTGGATATTAAAAACTGTAAGGAGTTCTGCCCGCAAGTCTTTCAGGAATTTGCTAATGCCGACTTTTCCGAACAGCTTTCCTCCGCCACCCTGCACCGGCTCTTGGAGCGGATTGAAATTTATACTGACCAACATATCAGGGTCATTCTCAAAGATGGGATGCACCTTCAAAAACTAAAAGATTTTCTGTCCGAATGGCAAAGCCTTCAGGCAGATGAGGTAAAAATGAAATGAAGAATGTAATAGCTATTTATCTCCGTCTCTCTGCAGAGGATGAAGAAAAGGATGATCCCCGCCTGGAAAGCGAGAGCATTTCAAATCAACGTTCTCTTATACATCAGTACATAGAACATCACTCAGAGTTTGACGGATGGGAGATTCGGGAATTCGCTGACGATGGATTTTCCGGAGCCAATGAGGATCGGCCTGCGTTTCAACAGTTGATTCTACAGGCAAAGAACAGGGCCTATTCCGTAATCGCAGTAAAGGATTTCTCCCGGTTTGCACGGAATTACATCACTGTCGGGGAGTATCTGGAACAGGTCTTCCCCTTCCTCGGAATCCGTTTTATTTCCGTTAATGACCACTATGACAGTCAGACCAGCACCAGCCAGGCGGACAATATGAGCATGATCCTGAAATCCATCCTCAACGCCTATTACTGCAAGGAAATTTCCAAGAAAATCCGTGCAACCTATGACATGAATATGCGTAACCACCAATCTATCCGCATCGCCCCGTTTGGCTATACTGTGAACGAAGATCACACCGGTTTTGTTATTGACCCAGAGCCAGCAGAAACCGTCCGGGAAATTTACCGGCTGTCTCTGTCAGGTCTGAATTTTTCAGACATCACACGGGTCCTGAATAATAACCATGTTCTCACGCCCACTTCCTATAACATGATGAAAAACTGGAAACGGACAGGCGTATGCGGGCGGATAGACACAACATACTGGAGTGCCGGTACGGTCAACAATATCCTGCGTGATCCGGTCTACACTGGCAGGCTGACACTCCACAAAGTAACAGTCGCAGTCCCTTCCAGCAGGAAGATACGGAAAATAGACCCTTCCGAGCAATATGTCTTTGAAGATGCCCATGAGCCGATCATCTCAAAAGAAGACTTCGCCAAGGTGCAGGAGCTTCACCCTCCTCGCAAATCTCCGGGGAAAAGGAAGCGGAACGTCGCCCCACATATTCTGAGAGGCTATGTTTTCTGCGGTGTCTGTAAAAAGGGGTTGATACCCACCAATACAAGGAACGCTTCCTATTACTGCCCTACAGCATCGACAGCGGATGCAGACTGCAGACAGGATGCCATACCCGAATCCGAACTGGATCAGGCCGTTTTAAGCGCCCTGCTACCACTGCTCAGAATTTTCTGCAGCCTGCCCGATAAGAGCAACCAGACACAGACCCAGAAATGGCTTTCGGAATGCCAGAAGGATATTTTGCAGAACCAGGTGAAACAGGACGGATTACAGAGGATGAAGCTGGACCTCTATGAGCAGTACACTTCCGGTGATCTCCCCTTGCTGTCTTACCAGCAGCAAAAGCAGTCCCTTAACCATGAAATCCAGAAATTGAAAATGGCCGAGGCAAAGCTCAGGGAGCAGGAAACCACCTTACGAAACGGGCTTATCCCCGCAGAATGGGAAACAATCTCCCAGGCTGCAAAACGTTTTCGGGATACGGATGTCCTGACCAAAGAGATGGCTGAGGTCTTCATTGACCGCATTGATGTCTATCCAGACTACATCAGCATTAAATGGCGGTTCCATGACATCTGGGAGAAAATGCTGGCAGGAAGGGAACTGCAAACGGTTCTGGATTTAGGAAATGGAGGCGTTCAAGATGAAGAACAGTGAAAACCCCATCTTTCGCCGCGTCTACTGTGGTGATTGTGGATGTGCTTTAAATGCCACTGATAACCGTCACCGGGAAAATGGCAGGCAAGTGTCACATTACTGCTGCCAGACAAGGAAATCCCGCGAAAACTATGTTACCCGCGAGGAAATCTGCGCAGCCTTAAAAGCGCAGCTTCTTGTTGAGCGGCAGACCGCAATAGAAGCAAAAAATAAAATAAAATCGCTTATTGCTTCTGGAAGATACAAACAGCTGGAAGACAGCTACCTGGGCTATATCCATTTCTGGATGAACGTAATCCAGGAGAGCTGTGGGAAGATCAACGATCTGTGCATGAAACAGCAAACGCCGGGGCCTCTGCCGGAAGAGTTACAGCCAGAATATGATTCCCTGTATGCTTCCAACCGAAAAGCAGCGGCATATGCCACTGCGCTGGAAACAGAATCATACCGTTTCCGCAAGGGATTCCGGCTGGAAAACGCATGGTTGTACCTGTATTCTTCCATTCCGGAGGAGTTTGACCTCACACCGGGATTTGTACAAACCTATGCACCCCGTATTTTCCTGTTCCACGATAAGCATGTCACGTTCAGGCCGCAGGAAGAGGATGCCAAAAATGAACTGCTGTGGTGCCTTGCATTACCGGATTCACCCAATTCTGCGTATGCTGCTGTATGTAAACTGCAAGCGGTTCCGAGCTTAGGGAATGGGGGGATTCAAGATGAAGATCAGTGAAAATCCTGTTAATAAGCGTGTCTACTGCGGCGACTGCGGATGTTTTTTAAGATCCTCCGACAATTACTACCGGGAAAATGGCAGGCAGTTACTCGCTTACTGCTGCCAGACAAGGAAATCCCGCGAAAACTACGTTACCACCCCGGAAATCTGCGTAGCTGTAAAAGCACAGCTTCTTGCTGAGCGGCAGGCCGCAATTGATGCAAAATGCAGGATAGAAGCGTTTATTTCCTCCGGGGAATACAAACAGATGGAAGAGCGTTATCTGGACTGCATCCATTTCTGGATGAATGTGATCCATGAGAACTGCACTAAGATCAATAGTCTGTACAAAAGGCAGGAAAAACCTGTCCATCTGCCAAAGGACCTGCAGCCAAAATATGACGCCCTGTGTGCTTCCAGCCAAAAAGCGGCAGAAAACGCTGCAGCACTGGAAGCAGAACTATACCGGTTCCACAAAGGCTTTTCACTGGAAAATAAATGGCTGCGCCTGTACTCATCCCTGCCGGAAGAGCTTGACATCACGCCGGAAATTACGCGGACCTATGTACCCCGTATTTTCCTTTTCCATAATAAGCATGTAACGATCAAACCAAATGCAGAAGATGCCAAGAAGGAACTGCTCTGGTGCCTGTCGCTGCCGGATGCACAGGATTCTGCATATGTAACCATACATAGGGAGCAACACAGGAAGGAGGACTCAAAGAATGCCTGAAAAAGTTGCTGTTTATATCCGGCTGTCCCGTGCTGATGAAGATGTGCGAAGCCAGTATTTAGAGAGCCAGAGCGTATCAAACGGGAGTATGAAAAAAAGTCTGTAAAAGTTTAAATGTTAGGTCTTCTATGAT
>JAJPZY010000001.1 GCA_021204085.1 Clostridiales bacterium
TTATCATAGAAGACCTGTTATTGATACTTTTACAGACTTTTTTTCATAGTCTCGATTTATCAAATCGGCTTTCATTGCATAAGAAAAATAAAAGTTCAACCCAGTTAGCAAAATAAAAACAGCAAAGAAAATAACTGTTTTGTACGAAAGAAGATTTCGTTTATATTCCTGTTTAATTAAAGCATTTTGTTTCAATTTATTTACCAGACCTTTCTTTTTAACGTTCCCAAATCAATTTTTTATCCGCATAATCTATTAACCAACTATCGTCCATTGTAGAAATTTTACTGGACCAATCATTTATATAATATACATGCTCAATTACTGTTTCATCGTTACCGTCCGGAAGATAACCTTGTAATCGCTGACTTTGAAAATCTACAATCATTCCATTGCCTACTCTCAACAAATTGTTTGACGGATCCGAATCCTTAAAAATCTTAGTAGAAAGAGTCTGTGTAATGTAGATATATAAATCATACTTATTCTCATCTGTTTTTACCAGTATGCCATTCGCACTTTTATAATTGGGCATTTTGACCTCTATATCAATCCCCTTATCGTCTGGTATTATGACTTCCACAATACCTTCCTGATAGTTAACTGGCGTTTCATAAACAAACACCGCAACATAAGCTAAAATCAACATGATTATCGTTAAGACAGCACCACCAATTATCATCATGTTCTTTTTACTCTTTTTAATTTCTTTGTTTGCATATTCGATGGTATCCTTAAGTACCTTTTCAACTTCATTCTTCTCCATTGCTTTCTTCTCCTTTTAATAAGTCATATATGCTTAGATCCAATACTTCTGAAAGAGGGATTAAAACAGAAATGTCTGGTAATGATAACCCTCGTTCCCATTTGCTTACGGCTTTTGATGTAATAAATAATCTTTTCGCCAGCTCTTCCTGCGTCAAATTTTTCTTTTTTCTATACTTACATATGATATTACCCGTTTTCTTAGCATCCATCTGAGTACTCCTTCCGTATCATATTATAATCAAATCAAACATAATGGTAAACCGACTGTTAGTTTACCTGAAAATGCAGTTCAGGAATTTTTATATCGCCTGTCAACAGACTTTTCAGCGTTCTTTGGTATCAGCCACACACGACTGACAAAGACACCTGCCTTACTTTATGGTTCCCGGACAGTCGACGTACTTGCGAGCGCGCCCGGAAAAATAATTATGACCTGCTTTATAAAAATGAATGCCAGAACTGGCGGAACAAGATTAACAAAGAAAAAAAGACGCCCAGCTTCCCGGATGACCGGCTAGCTAAGATGCAGGCAGCATTTGAAGATTTTTAAGAAGAAGCTTTACGGCGGAAAACAGCCGGGAAAAAAGAACGGCCAGCCCGGACGAATTCACGGACTGGCTGTATCAGCAGAGCAATGTTATTATTGAGTTATCTGAGGGTTGAAATTTTTGAAGGTAAAAAAAGAATCTTTTCAGAGAACACTTATATATATTTTAAATTTTCAACCGTCTCCATGGGTAGCATTCTTCCAATTACCGCCATCGTCTCTAGTCAAAATCCATTTCCATCCCGTATAAACAGTATCAGCCTCAAAGCCATCCGCGGCAAAGGATCAGGGTGCGTTGGCGGGATAGTATTCCATACCCCCAGATAAGCATCGTTGACACAATCCTCTGCGTCCCGTCTGCTGTTCACAATATTGTATGAAATCTTGTGAAATATTTTTCCATATTTTTTGTTCAACTCCAGTATAGCCTGTTCCGAACGACCTTCTTCAACTTTACTATTTTGATGAGTCTCTCTGTTCATTGTTTTTTAAATATCTCTGCCATAGAAAACAGAAAAACGATTGATCGGGATCAGCGAGAAATTCGGCGTCAAAGACACCCCAAAGGGTGCAATGTCGACCAATATTATATTTCTGAAAAAGATTCCGGTTTTATTTTTCGGAAGCGAGAAGTACAGCCGCTTCTTTTTGATAAGGAAACCGATTGTGGCTGTCATGGTCGCTCCCTGTCCGACAATGGTTGCGACGGCTGCACCGGGAGCCCCCATATCAAACTGCCAGACCAGCAGATAGTCACCGAGAATATTGGCGGCAAATCCGAGAATCATAAATACCGTCGCACAGGCCGCACCACCAAGGTTGCGAAGAATCGGCACCAATCCGGTGCCCATAATCTGAAGCACTGCGCCCAGTATAATTACAGTCAGATAATCCCTGCCTATAGTAAACACCTCCCCGGAGGCTCCCAAAAGCCGTAAAACAGGCGTACCAGCTAAAGACAATAAGATTGTCAGCATTGCGCTGGATAAAAGCAGCAACCAGAGCGTTCCGGCAATGTAATACTTGCCTTCCTGCTCATCCCCTTAGCGTGAGAAATGGAATAATGCACCGCGCCGCCCATGCCGATACCGGTACCAACCGTCTGTATCAGCGCTGTGACAGGATAAGCAATACGGCATACCCTGCGGACTGTCTCAACGAAGTTCTCCGCATCTGACGTTTTCCCATCCCCAAAGCCTGCAAGATCATTCATATAAATCCGCCTGCATATGATAAAGTTCCGAATAATACGGATTTGTCAATAATAGGTTCTCGTGTGAATCGAAGCCGCAGATACGTCCGTTTTTTAAGACCAGAATACGATCTGCTTTCCTCACCGTCGCCAATCTATGTGTAATAAAAAATACGGTACGCTCATGCGCAAGTTCATAAAATTTATTAAACACAAATTTTTCCATTCTGGAATCCAATGCCGCCGTCGGCTCATCCAATACCAGAATATCCGCATCCGAATAAAATGCTCTTGCAAGGGCGACTCTCTGCCACTGGCCGCCGGAAAGATCACGTCCGGTTTCAAACCGTTTTCCGAGCATCTGCTCCGGTTCCATTTTCCACTCCCGAAGATCAATCCCGGCCTGCGCAAAAGAAATAAGTACCCGTTTTTCATCCTCCTGCCTTAGATCCGATATCACAACATTTTCTTTGAGCGTTAAATCAAATTCACCAAAATCCTGAAAGATTGCCGCAAATTGTTTTCGGTAACTTAAAATATCCATCTCCGATATCGGCTTGTCGTCAAAACAAATCGCTCCCGGCTCCAAAGGATACAGGCGCAAAAGCAATTTTACCAGCGTTGACTTTCCCGCTCCGTTTTCCCCGACAATAGCGATCCTTTCGCCCCTTTTTACGTTGAAATCAATTGCCTGAAGCACGGGGCTTTCAGAAGACGGATACGAAAAAGACCGGATGTGGAATTTTATCTCCCCAAATGTCTGCGGCACAGGCCTATTGCCTTCTGCCGAATCATCATGAATATCCATATAGTCAAAAAGCTTCTCCATGTAAAGCAACGTATCATATAACAACGAACCATACTCAGATCTAACTTAAGATAAGTATTAATGAAAAGTATGATAAGTTGCCCGCATCGACAAACGATGCGGGCAACAACCGGATGATCACGAAATCACCCAAATGAATTTTAAATTATTAACAAGTAATATTATAAATTACTCGATGATAGTAGCAACACGACCGGAACCAACGGTACGTCCACCCTCACGGTTCGTCTGCTCCATAATTTAATTTTCAAAGCATGATTTTTCATACATTTTGTGATGTAAAATACCGACTTTCATGGTATTATTTATATTATCTCAGGTTTTTGGAGCCAAATTAGAGCCAATATTTTTTACATATAAATCGTTTATGGAGCAACGCGAAGAAATAGTTTGTCTTTCAAATCACGAATCATATGTTTTCCCACAACAGAATTCTACGAAACATATTCAGGAACATATTCATACATAGTAATACAAAATTCGCCTGCTCCATCAGTCGGAACTTTTTCCAGTGTCAATGTGCCAGCCGACTCGTCAAAAGTATACTTATACTCCTCCTCGCCGGTAATTCCCATAATACACAACAGGTTATCCTGCACTGTGTACGTTTCATATAAGATACTCTCTACTGTGCCGTCCGCGGAGAATACCCTATATACCACCTTGTATTTTAAACAGAACTCCTCAGTTTTTCAGCCAATTCTGTCCTCCACAGCACACGCTTGCCCATAAAAAAGAGGACAAACAGCACCACAATGCAGCCTGCCGTCAACCCTGTCGCCAATGATGCACCGGCTCCTCCCAGACGAAGCCCATAAACCTGCGTCTCCACACTCAAGCTATCGGATTCGGCCAGCAGATAAATGCCGTAAACCAGCCATCCGCCGATAGCACCTATGAAGCCAAAGATCAAAAATCTTCGATACAAAACCCTTTTCATCTGTCTTTTTGACATCCCGATCGCCTGAAGGATACCATATGTCCGTTTTTCTGCCCCTGCTTCAAGAGCGACCATATCGCCAAGAATCAAAAGAAGTGCCAGAAGAATACATCCGCCGCTGCTCCAGAGCAGGACCAGCGTTTGCAGATATTCCTGAATATAAGCTGCATACTCCTCACGGCTGCTGCTCATTGTAAGCCCCGCCCCGGAGCATACCCAGGCCATCGTGTAATCCGTAGACAGATACCCCGCATCCAGATTTGTGAATACATATGCCCCTGTATATCCGAAATCCTCCCCCGTCATATAATTTCCGCAAAGGTAACCTGACTCCAATGAACTCAGGATATTTTCCATACACTGCACCGAGCAGATGACCGTGTACGGGTCATAAAACTCCCCCAGACTTTACCGGATATCGCCGTCCGCATAGAGGGCTGTTCCGCCAACCGTAATGGAAATGTTCCCTATTTCTTTCTTCCTCCCAATCTCGGAACCGTCCACAGCGTAGCCGCTAAGCGAGATATTGACACTGCGATCAGCCGTAATCCCAGTATCCGCATACTGCTGTCCCTGCCAGTTGACTTCCCCGTCCAGATCCGCCGGGAAGGCAAGGATCACCTCTTCTCCTGCGCGAAACGCATCTGTATCAATCCCGGTCTCTTCAAGGGAAAAGAAATCTTCCCAGTATTCTTCCTGCACCGCAAAGATACGGCAGGTGATTCCATTCCCCTGCTCCTTCTCCATCTCCGTCAGATCGGATACCAGGGCAATATCCTCCATCCCCGTAAACTGCAAATGAGCATCCAGAGTAGCGACCGGGATAGTCTCCGTGACTCCCGGTATCCCGGAAAGGTCATTAAAAATCTCATCGGTAATCAGCTGCGGAGACTCTCCCGCAGACACAGAGGCCACAGCATCTCCCGCATGGATCAGATAAGAAGGCCGCTGCCCCCAGAAACGGATCTGCGAAAGCGGATACAGGGATTCTAGAACGGTAAAGACAGCCGTCCCGCAAAACAGCGCAGACAGCATCACGACCATTCCATTCTTCATCCGCCTGTTCCTTTTGATTTTTTTGTGCGCCCGATACATCCGCCCTGTCAGCGGCTGCCGGAGGGCTGCGGCATAGACTGCAAGCCTCGCCGCAAATACCCCGATCAACCACAATACTGCTGCTACCAACACTTTTCCAATCGGTACTTCCATATAGGCCGAAGAAGTAACAGACCGCAGTGCAACATGTAAAAACAACCACGTACCGACGCTGCCCGCAGCTGCGCCTAGCGCCATCGCCGGAACGCTCAGGAAGGCCGTCTCATAGAAAAGCATCGTACAAAGCTGCTTTTTCGTAATCCCGATGCTTCGAAAAAGCGCAATCCGCCGTACCTCCCCTTCAAAAGAAATCAGATACAGACACAGGACAGACAGCAGTGTCACCGCAAGGATCATCACCGTATAAGCTGTATTATATACCGCATCCTGCACATCCCCATAAGCAGCCTGATTCACTGAAAATGTCCCGCCGTCGGCATTACCATCCGTCAGGTAAGACTCCATTTCCGCCACCATCTGTTCTTCCATCCCCTCCCGGACAGTAAAAAATAAATGGCACGCCGCTCCCTCCGGCTTCTGCCCGTTATCTTTCGCCAGAGCTTCTGCTTCCTCCCATAAGGCATCCGCCGCTTCCGGCGTGACCACCGCCCCGGCGAGGATCGTCTCCGTCCCTGCTTCCGGGAAAGACCAGAGATCCGCATACTCGCGGATGATTCCGGTAAGTGTATATGTTTTTTCCACCGTAACCGGCTCATCGACAGCCGCTAAATCGCCTTCCACAGCGGAGCCATCCTCAGCTGCTACGTCATTCCCGGACAGGAATCCCTCTTCCGCAGCGGAATCGAATTCAACCATCAGAGTAACCTCCTGCCCGACCGTATAATCATAACCGAGTTCGCTTAACAGATCTGCCTCCATGGCGATCTCATCCTCCGCAGTCGGCAGCGTACCGTCTAACAACATAATTCTTCCAATATCAAGCAGTCCTTCATCTACCGTCCCGATAGCGGCCTCTCCCGACGCTGACGATATTTTCCCGTAACACATCATCGTTCCCAGTGTATCCAGCCATTCCCTGCTTTCCAGATAATCACAGTCTGTTTCTTTCCCGAAAAGAAGAGCTCCATACCATTCCCCATATGTATCAAAGCGATACTCTCGGTTCGACTTTTCCATGCTGGATGCAACCGAGAGGGTGGCCAGCGCAAAAGCAAATGACAGGAAGACAACCATTGCAAAAAGCAAACTGCTATTTTTCTTCCCTTTTATGCCACGGATTGTCAAGTCACATATTGCACGGTTCACGGTCTCTCCTCCTCAATGCTTATTTCTTTTAGATTTTTTAATATCTAACAATAATGCAATCGAATAAACAACGATGACTATGCTTAGCGACTGAAGTATTATTTCCATAAGTAGCGCTACTGATTCTGAACTGAATACAGGTATTTTGATTCTGTATACCAGGATATATAATATTCCAAACACAATATTCGTCCACAATAAAGATGTCATCTTCTTCCGCATTTCATTTATCTCCTCAAATTAACCAAAAATCAAAGCAATTAACACAACCTTCACAAACACTGAATGTTCACGATAATCCTCCTGTTTCACTTATTTTGTACATCTACGAAAGGCTCATTTAAATGCAATAAACTTTTGGTGCTGATATGATAAAACCCCTTTCATTCCAATCATCAGGTTCCCATACTCCTTTTCCGAGACAAGAAAATCCATGTTGTCTCCCTCCGAACTTTGAAATCGTACTGTGTAGAGAGTTACGTCCATTTGCAACGGCATATTTCTGCTATATTGACCAACCCGGTCATTGCCGGCTACTTGCTGCCATTTGTCCGCAACTGTAACTGTTACGTGTTCAATCGGGAATTGTTTGTTTTTACCGGAAGATTTAATCAGGAAATACAGTATAAACACGATGAGAAGGCATACTGCAACAATAAAAACTATATTCAGAGCCGACACATCATCAGAGCCCAGAGTTCCTGTTTTCAGTATATTTAATATAGTTACATTCATCCCACACTTCCTCCCTTCGATACTTTATATTATGAATCAGACATCTGCAAGTAAGTAAGATTTCGAATATTTTTTTCCGTTAAGTTTATATTCTAAATACATACTTCATAATGAAACTTTGCTTTTTACTGAAAAGAACAGCTATCCAAATCACAGGTAATTAAATTACTTGCACATAAACATCACATCCTTTCTGATTTCCACAAAAACCGTTGTCACGAATAAACTATTCATTCAGCTCCTCATACTGCCTCGTCCCTTCCAGAATCGGGATATGCATTTCAAACCACGCACCCCCGCCTTCGCGGTTCCCGGCAGCAATCTTCCCATGATGTGCTTCCACAACATCCTTCGCCATGGCCAGGCCGATTCCATAACCTTTCCTTGACACACAGCCGCGGTGAAACCGGGTGAAAATATCTGTTATTTCTGATTCCGGGATCCCTTCCCCTTCATCCTCCACCCGCACAACAGCCGACTTCCCCGCATCCACGACTCGCACCGTCACCTGAGTTCCCGGGGCGGTATGCTCCACCGCATTTTTTACCACATTCTCCACCGCCTGCGAAATCCAGAATGCATCCCCGCTGATGGGCAGGTTTTCTTCACCATCAAATATCACCCGTACATCCCGTGCATCTGCGGAAGGTTGAATCTGGTTTTTGCAGCGCCCCACTTCTGCTGCCAGATCCAGCGGCTCATAAATCATCCGGATCTTCCCCGAGGCTAGCTGGCTGGAATTTAAAATACGGTCAATCTCTCCCCGCATCCGTTCCACACACATCTGAGCTTTTTCAAGTGCTGGAGCCGATTCCTCATCCGTATGGCAGCGTGCCAGATCCAATTGGATCTGCAGCGCCGTGACCGCATTCATCATCTGGTGTGCCATATTTTCCACAAAAGCGGCAAATTCCGCTTCCCGTTTTTCCTGCCCGGAATAAAGGTACATAAGCTGTGCTTCCACCTTTGCGACCTGATTGCCCAGGTTTGCCAGATATCCTTCCTCCAGGTTTTCCATAACCGGCTGCTGCGGATAAAGAAGGAAATGCTCCATCTGCTCTGTCAGTTTTTCCATGGCTTTCTGCTGCCTTCGAAGTTTTTGTGCTGACCACAACGCCAGCGCAGCCAAAGCCGCAGCAATTATCAGGCATAAGATTTTTACTGCCATCATCCTCACCGTCCTACGGGAACCGCCCAGCGGTACCCGACGCCCCTCACTGTTTCAATATATGTCCTCCCCTCAAAAACCCCCAGCTTTTCGCGCAGCCTGCTGATATTGACGTTCAGGGTATTTTCCTCCACGAACAGCGCCTCCCGGTCCCATACCAGATAGATCAGTTCTTCCCTCGCCACGGTATCCGGCCAGTGCGACATAAAGGCAGACACCAGCTTCCACTCTGTTGCCGTCAGATCCATGAGGATCCCGTCCTTTCTGACCTGGCACAGCAGCCTGTCGCAGACAAGCTCCCCGCTCTTTACACTGCCCGCCGGCTCCTGCACCCTCCTACGCAAAAGTGCCCGGATGCGGAGCACCAGTTCCTGAACGCGGAAGGGCTTCGTCACATAGTCATCCCCTCCTGCCTGAAACCCGCGGATCAGTTCCATCTCACTGTTGCATGCCGTGAGGAAAAGCACCGGTATATCCCACGTTTTCCGCATTTCCCTGCAAAAGTCAAACCCGTTGTCCGTCCCCAGATGGACATCCAGGATGACCAGGTGAACCTGCCCTGTTTTTATGGCATCCATCGCGTCCGCATTATTTTCCGCAAGGAGAACCCGGTAGCCCTGATACAGCAGGATATCCTTCAGGCCATCCGCCACACTCTTATCATCCTCTACAATCAGAATCTGCTCCTGCATCTACTCCACCACTTTCCCGTCCTCCAGCCGGACGATACGGTCCGCTGTCTTTGCAATATCCAGATCATGTGTTACCACGATCAGGGTCTGTCCAAAACGCGTTGCGCAACCTTTAAGCAGCCCCATGGTCTCCTCGCCGGACTTTTTGTCCAGATTCCCCGTTGGCTCGTCAGCGAAGACCAGCGCCGGCTTTGCAATAACGGACCGCGCGATGGCAACCCGCTGCTGTTCGCCTCCCGACAGTTCTGACGGATACTTATCCTTTTTCCCCTCAATGCCCAGAAGACCCAGAACTTCCGCCAGAAACTGTTGGTCTGCCCGCCGCCGGTCCAGCCGCAGCGGCATACAGATGTTATCCAGCACAGAGTATTCCTCCAGAAGGTTAAACTGTTGGAAAACAAAACCCATATGTCTCCTGCGAAAAATGGCCATCTTCTCATCTGTATAGGATGATAAATCCTCACCTTTGATCCGGACAATTCCCGATGTCGGCCGGTCAAGGCCACCCAGTATATGGAGGAGCGTTGACTTCCCGGACCCGCTCTTTCCTATGACTGCGTAAAACAGTCCTTCCTCAAATGTGCAGTCCACATTCCGCAGCGCTGCCACCGACCCGGATGGTGTCTCAAATGTTCTGGAAATATGAATTGCCTCAATAATGTTTCCCATTATGACTATTACCTCGTGATGAATTCCTGTTTCCAGTATACCACAGGAACCTTACAATTACCTTACAGATTACCTTACAATTTTGTAAGGTTCATAAGCAAACAAGCCATCATTTATAATATAATCAACAGACGCGAAAAGGCTCTCCGCATATTTGTCGTTATTCCATTCAAAAGCCTTCCGTGTAAACAGATTTACTGGCTCTGCATAATAATACTCGTATTGCGACCCTGCTCTTACCCCAATCCTGAAAT
>JAJPZY010000032.1 GCA_021204085.1 Clostridiales bacterium
TCAACTTATCATAGAAGATCTGATATATTTACAGAAATAAATTCACACACTCACCGAAGGAGAGAGTGGGCGCAGCTCACTCTCTCTTTTATGTTTATATCGTGATGATACCACGGATTGCAAGCATTCCATTTATGACCAGCTTTGCATAAGTTCGATTACAGAAATCGAAGATTTCTTATCTCACTTATTTTGACCCTGGTATCATCATATCATAGGAGAAACACGAATGACACAATTTTTCGAACAGCTGCCAATCGTCGTCCACTCGCTGAACGTCGGTTTCCTGCAGACCCTGAAACTTTTTCTCGTGACACTGATCGGTGCAATCCCACTGGGACTTGTCATCTCTTTCGGATCCATGTCACGCTTTAAACCGCTGAGCAGTTTTACCAGGATCGTGGTCTGGATTGTCCGCGGCACGCCTTTAATAATTCAGCTTCTGATCATCTACTATTTCCCCGGTCTGGTTTTAAAAAACGCCATCTGGGGCGGCGGGGAGACCGGGCGTTTCATGGCGGCATCAGTGGCCTTTATCATCAACTACTCCTGCTATTTTTCCGAAATTTACCGCGGCGGCATCCAGGGAGTTCCTGTCGGGCAGGAGGAAGCCGGACTTGTCCTCGGCATGACCAGACGTCAGATCTTCTTTAAAGTCACTCTGCTGCAGATGATCAAGCGCATCGTGCCTCCCATGTCCAACGAAATCCTGACTCTGGTAAAAGATACGTCTCTGGCGCGCATCATCGCACTTCAGGAAATTATCTGGGCCGGCCAGTCATTTATGAAAGGCTCCCAGGGTATTTCCGGCGTAATCTGGCCGCTGTTTTTCACTGCCGTTTACTATCTCGTCTTCAACGGCATCCTGACCATTGTGCTGGGACGTCTTGAAAAGAAACTGGAATTTTTCCGATAAAGGAGGGAATCAAAAGATGCCGATATTAGAAGTAGAACACTTAAGCAAGTCATTCGGTCAGACCGAAGTATTGAAAGATATCAGCTTTTCCCTCGAGGAAAGTCAGGTACTCTCCGTGATCGGTTCCTCCGGCAGCGGGAAAACCACGCTCCTGCGATGCCTGAATTTTCTGGAAAAGCCTAACAAGGGTATCATCCGCGTCAAAGGCCAGACTCTTTTTGACGGCAATGACGCTTCGACAAAAAAAGACTCCGAGATTCGCAAAAACCGCCTGCACTTCGGACTGGTTTTTCAATCTTTCAACCTTTTCCCTCAGTATACAGCGTTGGGAAATGTTATGCTGGCCAGAGAATTGCAGGCGAAAGAACAGCCGGATTACAAAAGCCGAAAAAAAGAGATTCACGCTGAGATTGAAGCCCAGGCAGAGAATCTGTTAAAACAGATGGGGCTGTCCGACCGCAAGGACAACTATCCGCATCAGCTCTCCGGCGGGCAATGCCAGCGTGTAGCCATCGCGCGGGCGCTCGCATTAAAACCGGATATTCTCTGTTTCGATGAACCCACTTCCGCCCTTGACCCGGAGCTCACCGGCGAAGTCTTAAAGGTCATCCGTGAACTGGCAGAAAAAGAAACAACTATGATCATTGTTACTCATGAAATGGCGTTTGCGAGGGATGTAGCAAACCAGATTATCTTCATGGATGACGGGTATATCCTGGAACAGGGCGACCCGCTGCAGGTTTTCGATCATCCGACACAGGAACGGACAAAACAGTTCCTGGCACGGTATCATCAGCAGTAGCCAGCTGTTTATACAGACGGATGAAAAAGGATGGAACCAACCTTTCCCATCCTGAGCAGACAAAATAAACAACGCTGTAGAACAGTAAATAATAACGAACTATTTTGACATAATGGCGCAAGAATGATATATTGTTGAAATCAACATGAATCCGATTTACAAGGAGAACATCCCATGAAAGAATCCATATATGCCAGTTATACTTCGAAGGGCGACGTCGCGTTTCAGTTTGATGAAGGCACGGTCGTTATATCGGCGGACGGCACGCTGGTCGGCCAGGAGGGCTTTTGCCTGAAAAGTGTGCGGCAAAAATACTGCGACATCGTAAAAAAGCATGCCGCCGATAAAACCGTCACCAGTTCGGATCTGCGCATGCTCCGCATCATCGGAGACGCCGCAGATGTGTTAAATGAACGGGCAAAATTCTACCCGTCTGATCACATCCCCACCTCCTACCGGGAAATCGGAATCACCGCAGATGACATCCGCATCCTTGATCATGAGACTGCTTTTTTTGCACCCGGAGATCTGACCGGATATATCTCAGATATTCTGGACGAAAGCGGCATCCCCTATGAAGGATATTCCGCCCCGGATTTTGCTTCCCTTTGCAATGAAATCAAACCCGATGTCCCCTGCCTGAAGGATATCACCATCGAAGAAATCCAAAATGCATTTTCCAGATATCCGGGTATGGTCCTGGGGAAGGGCATGTCAATCCCGTTTCTCGTCTCGAAATGCGACCCCGAAGATTTGTTTGAGCTCTCAATGAAATTTTACGGCGAAAATGCAGATGAGAATTTTCTTAACTGGGAGTACGACAGAGGCAGGCATAATTTTCAGCAAATTCTCTATAACTGGGAAGAATACGGCTTTTTCGGCGAACCCGGCGCGGGCTTAAATATCATTGACCCATATGGCGAGCAGGCGGACGGCCTTACCTATTATCGTCTGGGAACTGCAGAAGAAAAAGGCACCTCTCGTCTTCTTCTGCTCAGCACATTCAACCACCAGATTGACAATGGATTTTACCGGGATCCGGAAGTCAATAAAATCTACGAGGTGGAGACAAAAGTTTCACAGATTATTCTCGAGTCGAAGGATGACGGCGGACAGAGCTCTGAAAATGGCTTTTTCGAAGCAGTCAATGAGCCTGTACTCAACCGTTTCCACGGGCGTCCGATAAATACGGATCTCACCCCGCTGCTTACCGCTTCCGGCGCTTATCAGGCCGCAAGCCCTGTTGCCAAAGCGGAACTGGAGTTCATCGGCAACCCCGCTTTTGAAGATCCCTCCGCCTATTATCCGGAAGAAGGGGAGGAAGCGGAAGCCTTTGTCATTTGGGTCGGAGAACAATATATGCTGACGTTTACAGAGATGGGAACCTATCTCTCAGAAGAAATTAAGGATAAAAATAAAGATGCAGGCAAAGAGCCGCACTATCAGAATCGACCGATTCGCTCCGCCAAAGACACTGCTTATTTGAAAAAGCTGTTCCCGGAACGATTCGAAGTTTTCAATCGGCTGACAAAAGTAGCGAGCGGAAAATTCTTACCTTAACAGATAACCGCCAAACATAATGATGCCATAGATTCCTTCGTATTATACCCCTCAGAATCTGTGGCATCATCATTTATCATGAATATCCATCTTATCTAAAATCCCCTCGGCATCAATCCCCGGGTGAGTCAGATAAAGACGGCAGATGTGCTCAGTCAGTTCCCGGCTGAGCTTATTTTTTCCTGCGATGGCTGATACAGACTTTCCGGAGTTAATATCATGAATGACAGAAGCCAGCATATCGCCGTTTACTCTTTTCATCTCACGCTGCATCTCCATCTCCGAATCTGCCTTCCGCTCATCCATCCGACCGTCCGCAGTATATTCTATCATCTGATCTGATTTTCGCTTTGAATCTTTGAAGGGCTTTCCGGAATTCGACGCTCCGCGGTGCGGAATATCCACTCTGCGAACACGATACGTTCCGCTTCCGTCGGTCTCTATCACTGCCATCGTGATGGGCATCGTAAAACGTCTCGGCCCGCAGCTCCCGGGATTCAGCCACAGCTGAACATCCGATGCTTCCTTCTCCTGCAATCCCCGTCCGGCAGCTACCGCAGATTCTCCGGTTTCTTCTGTCCGCTGCACTCCCGGTCGGACATTCGCGGAATTTTCGGAAGAATCATTCTCTGTCAAAAAGCTCTCGTCATATTTATGTGAGTGTCCGTAAATAACGATACCGCAATCAGAAATGTCCTCCGAAATCTGCTTTTTATTATGAATCATAAAAACCCGCAGACCAAACAGTTCTTCTTTCCGCGTCATCGGAATATGCTCCGCCCACTCTCGGTCCGCGTTTCCCCGAACCGCATAAACCGGCGCGATCTCATTCAACGCCTCCAGAACCTTTTGCCGGTCAATGTCTCCGGCGTGCAAAATCACATCACAGTGTTTTAATTGTTCTTCTACTTCCGGCCGAAGCAGACCGTGGGTATCGGAGATAACACCAATTCGATACATACCATTTTTCTCTTTCCTAATGCAAAATTATCTAATGCCGTTGCCGATTTTTTCAATCAGAAAGGTTCCTGGTTCTTCCTGCCGATTGAATCAGAAAATATAGCAGTATGCCAATCAGAGGGCATACAATCCCAATAAATACTACATTCAGTCCTTCTGATTACTCAAACTTCTTGCCCCAGCTCCCAGAACGCTACCGCGCTTGCTGCTGCCACATTCAGGGAATCCACACCGTGGGACATCGGAATCCGCACCGTATAATCACAGTCCGCGATTGTCTCCGCAACCAGCCCCTCTCCCTCTGTACCCAAAACGACCGCCAGCTTTTCCGCTTCCCTGAGCCGCCGATCACTGATTGAAAGAGAATCATCCTTTAAGGCCATGGCAACAGTTTGAAATCCCAGTTCCCGCAAAATCTCCATACCTTCCCGCGGCCACGCCACTCTCTTATTCAGCTTCGTCCACGGCACCTGAAATACCGTTCCCATCCCGACCCGGATTGCCCTCCGGTATAAAGGATCGCTGCACCCGGAAGTCAGAATCACCGCATCCATATTCAAAGCAGCAGCTGAGCGAAAAATCGCGCCGACATTCGTCGGATTAATGATTTCCTCCAGCACTGCAATCCGCCGAGCGCCCTGACAGACTTCTTCTATGGTCGGAAGCGGAGAACGCCGCATCGCGCAGATCATCCCGCTGGTCAGCTTAAATCCAAGGAATGGCGAGAGCTCCTCCAACATCGCCGTATATACCGGGACTCCCTCGCATCTTGCCATCACCGACTGCGCCGGTTCGCCTTTTAAATGCCTCGTTTCAATCAGAAGTGAAAGCGGCAGGTATCCGGCATCCAGTGCCCGATGAATTACCTTCGGGCTCTCCGCCAGAAAAATTCCCGGCTGCGGCTCGTAATAGCGCAAAAGCTGCACCTCGGAGAGCCGTCCGAACACATCCAGTTCCGGAATATCAAAATCTGTGATTTCCTGAAATTCTGACATTGTACTTTCCCTTCTTTCTTCATGTCCGGTGATGGTTTTTCACAAAGTCCACAAAGCCAAACCGATACCCCACCTGCAGGATCTCTCTGGGCGATCCTGTCTGAGCGCCATCCGCGCCATGCAGGCGGAGTACCGCCTGTAAGGCTTTCCATGCAAGTTCAAAGGTCAGATTGAAAAATTATCCATTTTTTTCATATATGATACGCCCGTCCCTCTCTATCTCCTCTCGGAGACCATCAGAAATTTTCTTATTTAGATCCACCAGGTCAAACATCAGCAGCGTACGTGCATTATCTTTCATATCCCAGTAGAACGCTTCAAAATCTCCGCCATATACTGCAAGATCAATATCACTTCTTTCCGTATGATCGCCTCTTGCCCTGGATCCGAAAAGGATTACCCTCTCCACCTTATGTGCTCTGGCAAACTGTACAATATCTCTTTGCACCCGTTCGGGAATGTAACATCTCATGACCGCTTTTTCTCCCAACTCCACTGTTTCTGCATTATAATGAAACGCCATCTGCCTGCTTTCATACTAACACACTTTATCTGAATTTTATACCCCAAAATCTCTTACAGCCCTGCATCATCCTTATTGCGCAAATCATTGACATTTTCCTGAGAAATATCTATACTTTTTTGTGATTTAGATAATGCAAAGTGAACAGCAAAAAGTTCCTTCATAACAAGGAGATGCCCCATTATGAAACAAATAATAATCCGCGAAAAAGATTTTTTACAGAAAATGCAGGACGAGGTATTGCCGTATCTGAATGCGCGCAGAACCATACTCCGGGTCAAAAGAAAATCCGGCCAGGAAATCTGCTGTGAGCGCTATCTGGCAGACGAGCCCCGCGGCATCATCCTAATCTCCCACGGATTTACTGACTCTGCAGGAAAATATGCCGAAATTATCTACTATTTTCTCCGCGAGGGCTACCATGTCTATATTCCGGAGCATTGTGGGCACGGAAGGAGCTACCGGCTCACAGATGACCCATCGCTGGTGCATATTGATAAGTATGAGCGGTATATCGAGGATTTCCTTGCAGTGGCACGGCTGATTCGCAAAAATGCGAATATAATATCTGCTGCCGCCGCTACGCTCCCCCTATACATCTTCGCCCACTCCATGGGCGGCGGGATTGCTGCGGCAGCCGCGGCGCGAAAACCTGAATTTTTTGACAAAGTCATTCTGACGGCACCCATGATCCGGCCGCTGACCGGTTCTGTCCCCTATCACCTGGCTGCGACAATCACGGCTTTCAATTGCAAAATCGGAAAAGAACAGGACTACGTGGCAGGCCAGAAACCGTATTCCGGGCCGGAGGACTTCGCATACAGCGCGTCTCTCTCCCGCCCGCGCTTCGAATACTGTCAGAAAATCAAATCCTCAGATCCGCTGTGCTGGACATCCGCCGCCTCCAATGGGTGGCTGAACGCTGCAATCTGTCTCTCCCGGGAACTGACCCTGTGCTCCTGGAAAGCAGCCGGTTTCCCTATGCTCATCCTGCAGGCAGAACAGGATTCTTTTGTATCCGCCGACGCACAGAATATGTTTGCCCGCCTCCGAAACAGGAAAAATCCCGGAAGCACTGTCTTAAAACAGATTCCGGGATCTAAACACGAAATATTCAATTCCTCAGATGAGACGTTGGAAATATACTGGCGGGAGATTTTTTTGTTCTTATGCAAGTAACTGCGGTTTTCCAACCTTACCACTGATTAAGGCGAGTCCGTTTCCCTCACTTGAGTATACCTTTTAAGCGTCAGCCGGTTTCCCGGCAATACGGTAGAAAACCTCAATCTTATTGAGTTCTTCCGGTTCACTCTTTTACACAGGAACTCCGAACACATGTATCAGACCGCCTCAACATCCAGGTCCATCACACGAATAATATTGATCGCCGCCTCATTGATCATACCGTCGCAGTGCGCTCTTCTCTCCCCGCCCATCTGGGCATTTTTCTTCAGCAGATCACTGCAATTGACCAACCCGTCGTGATTCTCTTTCATCGCTTTCACAAAGGCACGGTACTGGCTGTCGCCGCCGCCCATCATGCCGATCACCATCAATCCGCCGGCAAATGCCCCGCAGGCGGAGCCCATCTTCATACCGCCGCCAAAATGCATCCCCAGCTGAAATGCCTTTTCCTCACTGATGCCGCACTCCTTCGCAAACGCAACAAGCAATGTCTGCGTGCAATTATAATGAATGGTGGGATGGCTGCGCAGTTCCCTCATTCGTTCCAGATATTGATCAATCATAATATACACTCTCCTGTCTTTCACGCCGAATCAATTCCTGTTACTATTCACAGTCCTCCACTCCCCATGCGCAATTCACGCCTGCTTGTGCAGGCTCACCCGCCCACTTACGCGTGCCGGAATTGCTGATGTGGGTAGAGTTCTTCAATCTCCTCCCTCGACGGCATCACCCGCAGCGCTCCCTTTCGGGTCGTAATCAGCGAGGCGCCCGCATTCGCAAATGTCAGCAGTTCTTTGAGATTATCCTCTGTCAGATGATCCGTTCCGTGATCCAGAACATAATTCAATGCGCAGGCCGCAAAGGTATCCCCGGCTCCCGTCGTCTCTATCGTATGCTCCTGTAAAAACGGTTCTGCCGTCACTTCCATATCGTGATAAAATGCTTTGCTTCCCTCTTTGCCCATCGTCACAAAAACCAGCGGCAGCGCATATTTCTCCCGAAGCATCGCCACACCTTTGGAATAATCCGTTGTTCCCGTAAGGAATTCCATCTCATTATCCGAAATTTTCAATATATCGCAAACTAAAAGTCCGTATTCGATTTCTCTTCGCGCATCCTCCAGATCATCCCACAGCGGTTCCCGCAGATTCGAATCAAAGGAAATCATCAATCCGTTTTCCCGTGCTACATCCAGCGCATACCGCGTCGCCTCTCTTGCCGGTTCATGGGTGGACGACAATGTTCCGAAATGAAAAACCTTCGCATTCTTTATGAGTTCTTCATTTACTTCCTCCCGCCGGAGCATCATGTCCGCGCCGGGATTACGGTAAAAACTGAACTCCCGGTCTCCGTCCGGATAGGTATGTACAAAGGCCAGTGTGGTATGTACCTTTTCATCTTCCTGCAGATTCGATACATCTATCCCACAGCTTTTTACCGTCTCCCTGAGAGAAGTACCAAAAGAATCCTTCCCGACCTTTCCGATAAATGCCGTCTTCTTTCCCAGCTTCGTCAGCATCGCCAGCATATTGCAGGGCGCCCCGCCGGGATTCGCCTCCAGAAGCGGGTTTCCCTGAGGGCTTGTACCATTTTCCGTAAAATCAATCAAAAGCTCTCCGAGAGCCACTACGTCAAATTTCTTCATAAAAAACTCCATTCCGCCGCTCGCCGAATGCACTGGTGCATTCTTCTCGCTTGCGCTTATTCTATCGTGATTTCATCACGATCCAATTCGTCACTCGTCAAACACATGCCAGCATGCATTTTCCTCGTTTGCACTCATTGTATCATAATAAATATCATCAGACAACAATATCGTACTTTTCAATATCTACCACAGCTTCCCCTTTTACCGAAAACGAAATCCCGTCTGCCTCCTGCGGTGTATAAATGCAGGCCGAGAGCACCTGTTCCCCGTCGTTCACAAAAATTTCTGCGGAAAACCGGTCCAGTACAAACCGCAGTTTCAGAACGCCGTCTTTCTCTCTCACCAATGATTCCCGCCGGGACACGATATTATAACAGAAGCCGGAATTTGTCCGATCCAGACATAATATACCATCTTTCGGTCGATAAGAAACGAAGGAACCATACGCCTCATTTTCCGCAAAACCAACAGTGATTTCTTCATATTTTTTTCCCTCTGCAGCATAAATCTTTACCGTCATATCCAGTACTCTTCCGCTGATTCCGGGAAAAACGCTTCTTCCGGTCACTCTTTGACCAGTGTATGCCTCAGCATTACATCTGTATGTTTCCAGTTCTCTTACCGGATTCTGAATCAGCTTTCCGTCAACGACATGCAACTCCCGCGGCAGCGTCTGCATACTAAACCACTTTGCATGATCCGGTTTAAACGTACTGGATTCCCAGGCCTGCATCCATGCGATATAGATTCTTCTCCCATCCGGCATCTGCATGGTCTGCGCCGCATAATAGTCAAGTCCGTGATCCACCGGAAGCACCGCTTCACGGGTAAATTCATGGGTTTTTGAATCATACGTTCCAAGGAGACAGATTACCTCATTCCCATTGTGAAAATCCATCCCCTGCGCACGCATTTTCATAGGGGAAACAAGCAAAACCTGCCTGCCGTCCAACTCAAAGAAATCCGGGCACTCCCACATCCCGCCCAGTCGATTGTCACTTTGATCCAGAGTCGTTACATATTCCCAATCACAGGCGTTCCTGCTTGAAAAAAGGAGAACCGCGCCGCTTCCGTTCGCCATACAATTGACTGCCACCGCATAAAAACACTTTTCGCGCTCATCCCACCAGACCTTCGGATCACGAAAATCGGATGCACTGTTTCCTTCCGGAAGATTGTCCTTTGTCAGTACCGGGTTGCTTTCGCTCCGTTCATAATCTACCCCGTCGCCAAATGCAATGCACTGCACTTCCCTTCGCTGTATTTCGCCATCTTCCTCTTTTTCCTGTACACCGGTATACATGAGCATTTGCCGTCCGTCGGGAAGTTCCAGTGCGCTTCCCGAGAAACACCCGGCATGGTCATATTCTTCCTCCGGAACCAGAGCAGCCGGCAGCCGTTCCCATTTTATAAAATCCTTTGTTTTGACATGCCCCCAATGCATCAGTCCCCAATTCAGATCATACGGATGATACTGATAAAACAGATGTACCTCCCCCTGATAATATGAAAAACCGTTCGGATCATTCATCCACCCCGTTGCAGGTGTGACATGAAAAACCGGACGTTCCTCTATCGGCACTTTGTCCCCGTGAAGCTTCTCATACGCTCTGACTTTATTCAATTTCTCACTACTCATTCAATAACCTCCGATTATCAGTTTTTCAACACAGACAATGTCAAAAATTATAACTCAGGAAAAAATAGGAAATCTATTTTGACTACATACCGTCGTTCTTTTGGAACGGGTTCCACATTGGGGCAAAAAACACCCGTGCATTTGCTAACTCCGCACATTTCCCTCGCAGGCAGTTGACTCTCTCCTGCGCAAGGACACCGGAAGTTCCACATTTTCAACCCCGGTCAGATTTCCGTCAATCATCTCTATAACCAATCGCACAGCTTCGCGCGCCAGCTCCTGAATCGGCTGCTCTACGCAGGTAATCCCCGGATAGCAAAACTGAAGAGGATACGTTCCGTCATAAGCCACCAGCTTTAATTCATCCGGCACACGCTTCCCCCTCTCCCGCGCCTCACGAAGCATTTCCATCATCAGCATATCCGTACCAAAAGCACCGTCTATATCCGGATGCTGATCCAGTGCCTCCCGAACGAGACTGCGAAAATATGCATTTCGGAAATTGTTCCACCTCGAATCATAGGAATAACAGGTAACGCCATGTGATTCCATCACTTCCCGAAAAACTTCATGACGCATGTTGGATGGTGTGGAAACCTGGAATTTACCGACACTTCCCTCAAATTGCACCACCTTTTTACATCCGGCGCGAATCAACTCCTCTGCAGCCAGTCTTCCTCCCTCCCTGTGGTTCGACGCGACACAGGGAATATTTCCGCCCAGATCCCGGTCCAGCGCAACAATCGGCTTTTTTAAATCAGCATAACCCGATGTGTCCAGTGTATGAGATCCGAAAATAATGCCATCTACCCGCTGGCGTTTCAGCATTTCCAGATATTTCTCCTCGAAATTACTCTCATAATACGTGTTGCATATCATGGTCTGATATCCTTTTTCGCAGAGAGCCGCCTCCACTGTACTCACAAATTCCGCAAAGAACGGATGTGAGACATCCGGAACGGTAACAGCAACAATATGGCTTTTTCTGAAATACAGATTTCTCGCCATCTCATTCGGTGTATAGTCCAGATCCGCAATCGCTGCTTCGATCTTTTTACGCGTCTCCTCTTTTACATATCCATTCCCATTCAACACGCGGGAAACGGTCGCGACACCCACATGGGCATGTCTGGCAACATCCTGAATCGTCGTCATAAATATTCTCCCGTAATCCTACGCTGTCCGCAGCGGTTTCACTTCTTCAATGCCAACTCTTTCTTAACATTCTCATTTTCCGACCTGCCGAGAGTCTTAAAATCGATGTTTCGTCTGCTATAATCTACAATTTTTTCCTGTCTTTGTCAATATTACAAACAAGCCGGGAGGGGGAAAACCATCCATTCCCCGCCCGGCAATCTGATTTATCCCGCCAATATAGCACGGGAAAATTTCTGTTTTATCCTATCCTTTAATACCGGAAGATGCGATACCCTCCACATAGTATTTCTGCATGAAGATAAACATCACGAGCATCGGGATGGCCGATACTACCAAAGCAGCCATGATCGCACCATAGTGCACCGGCTGCGTTCCGAAGAACACCTGAATTGCCAGCTGTATCGTCCGGTTTTTCTCTCCGGTCATAACCAGGAACGGCCACATAAAATCGTTCCAGTGGGATACAAAATCCAGAATAAACACCGTCGCGTAAACCGTCTTTGATATCGGCATAACTACAGTAAAAAATGTCCGAATCGGTCCGCATCCGTCCAGCGACGCCGCCTCCAGCAATTCATTCGGTATATCGCAGAAGAACTGGCGGAACATGTAAATGGAAAAACATTTCGCTATAAACGGTACGACCAGAGCCTGGAGAGTATTCACCCAGCCAAGCTGTGACATTTCAATATAAAGCGGCAGCATAATGGCTTCCATCGGCATAACCATCAGTGCAACAACAAGGTTTAACATCATTCCCTTGCCCTTAAACTCGAATTTTGCCAGGGCATATCCGCAAATGGAATTGATCAGAAGATCAAACACCAGAATCAGGCCGATATACAAAAATGTATTTCCAAACACTCTCCCCATATTCAGGCGGGAGAACACTTCCGCAAAGTTCGAAAGCGTTGCGTGTATCGGCAGGAAAGTGGTCAGCGAATTCATGTTGGCAAAAATCTCTGCCTCCGGCTTTAAAGAAGCGGAAATCATCCAGAGGAGCGGGCAGACAAAGATAATACCAATCACGATATTACCCAGATAAAACATGGTCTTCGCCATGATTCTGGCACCCTTTAATGAAGATTTTTTCATTTCACCCTCCTTAATCCGTCTCGGCAATCAGCTTCTTCATTGACAGAGACATTACCACTACGATGATAAAAAATACCGAAGCCACCGCACATGCATATCCGAAATTACCCTGCTGAAAACCCTGTGTATAAATATAGTAAACCAGTGTCTTTGTACTGTTCTTCGGCCCGCCCTGTGTCATAACATAAGGCTGTGTGAAAAGCTTCATTGCCTGAATCATCGTAATCATGATCACATATTTAATGGTTCCTTTCAGGCCCGGAATCGTGATATACCAGAACTGCTGTGCTTTTGTTGCCCCGTCTACGGAAGCTGCTTCATACTGATCCCGGGGAATTCCCTGCAATCCTGCCAGGAAAATCATCATCTGATAACCGGCGCCCTGCCAGGCAGACATAAAGATAATCGAATTCATCGCCGTCTTCGCGTTGGTCAGAAAGTTTACCGATTCAAATCCCAGACTGGTCAGAAAGGAGTTAATCAATCCGGTATTCGGATTGGAATTATACAACACCGTCCACAGGATGGAGATAACAACCATGGATGTCAGCTGCGGACTGAAATACATGGTTCTGAAAATCGATACGCCGCGGAATTTTGAAGAAACCAGCATTGCCAGCGCCAGAGCGAGAACGCACTGCAGCGGTACTACTAACACTGTAAAATATACGGTATTCTTCAGTGCAACCCAGAAATCGGTGTCATGAATCAGCGTAATATAATTTTTCAGCCCGATGAATGAGATATCATCCGGTCGGACAATCTGATATTGAAACAAAGAGTAACGAAACGTATAAATAATCGGAACGACCAGAAATGCGATCAACAGTATCATGGCCGGAAGTGAAAAGGCATAAGCCGCAATTGTATTGCCGGATTTTTTTCGAACCTTTCCCTCTTTCTTTTTGGGCATCGCTGCAACCTCCCTCCTTAAATGCAGAGCTGCTTTTCGTAATCTGTATACTTTCCCCGATTATGAAAAGCAGCTCTTTATGCATGAATAAACTGCTTATTCTGCGTAATAGGTGTCGTAGTCTTCCTGGAAAGCGGAAGCTACATTGTCCAGCTGCTCCTGAATATATTCCGCATCTACAGTTCCCGTTGACGCGGCATCAGACAATACGTTCGTCATCGCTGTCGCGAATTCACTGGAAAAGGTGGAGTAGGACGGTGTTCTCGGGCGGGGGCTGGCAGAATTCTGAAGCTGTTCAACAAACAGTGCACGGGCTCCTTCCGCATAATCAGCCATCGCCTCGTTCTCATAGGCAGAAGTGCGGGACGCGGGCTTTGCGATCGCCGCAGCATAAGTCGCTACGTTATCTGTATTCATAAGCCACTGTAAAAACTCACCCGCGGCATCTACATTCTCACAGTTTTTGCTGACGCTTGCAGACCAGTCTCCGCAGGGAGAAACCGCTTCACCGGTTGTGTCAGATACCGGATAATAGGTTACGCCCCACTCAAAGCTCGCGCTTTCCTCAAGAGTAGCCACATCCCAGGAACCGCCCAGCATGGTAGCGCAGGCTCCGTTTAAAAACTCATCTGTAATCGGATCAATGTTGGCATATCCGTTGGCAATCAGGCTTGCAAGGAATTCAACCGTTTCTACCGAAGAAGCACTGTTGACATATCCGTCGGCTGTGGATCCGTCGTCGCTCACAAAATCAGTACCATTTGATACAAAGAGAGACTCCAGGGCATAAGGAAGTCCTTCGCCGCTGTCCATAATAATATGCGTTCCCACGTAAGAATCCGTCGTACACTGTGCTGCAATCTCTTCCCATTCAGACCATGTCAGCGGATCTTCCAACGTCTTTGATTCAATATAATCCACATCCACGCCGCAGTCTGTCAGGTAATCAATGTTATAATACAGAGCTACCGAAGACTCCGTTGCAGCGATTCCATACAGTTCCTCATCATAAGTACACTGTGCAATCGTAGAATCTGCAAAATCGGACAATGTTTCCTCGTCAAAATAGTCGGTGATCGGAACAATAATACCGTTTGCCGCGTAATAAGAAACATTCGGACCATCCACAAACAGGATGTCCGGCAGATCATTGGAAGTAACTGCGGTGGTAATCTTGTTCTCATAAGCATAAGAATCCGAGCGGTCAATCGCTTCTCTGCTTACCTGAATCCCGGGATTTGCCTCGTTCCACTCAGCCAGTTTTTCTACCCACCAGTTCTCAATGGCTTCCTCATCTGACGGGCTCCAGATTGTCAGATACACAACGTCGCCGGTTGCTTCTTCCGTGCTGCTGCCTGAATTGGACGAGCTGCCGGAACTCCCGCACGCTGCTAATGACAATGCCATTACTGAAACAAGTGCCATGCTTACAATCTTTTTCATTTTCATAGTTGCAATCCTCCTTTTTATTTTGTGGAACCCGTTCCATATTGATTCTTTTTTTGCCACAGAATAATTTCTGTGGTCATCTGTTTGAAAAACATCATTCCGATTCCATGCCGGTCGATTGCCCGTTCAACTCACATCGTTCTCGTTATATCTGTTTTCGTCTATTTTATGTGTGGAACCCGTTCCATATTGTGGTTTTATAATAACACTCTCCCATACCCTTGTCCACAGTTTTTTCAGGTTTTTCTGAAATATATGAAAAATATACAGTATTTTCTTTTCATTTTTGTGCATAAGTTCCAGAAGCAGAGTTTCTCTCATTTCATTTAACCCTCATCTTCTTCATTTTCACGTCTTTTTCGTTCCTCGTCACGCAGCGTTTCCTGCTCCTGACGGATATCTCCGGCTTCCTTCACCGCATCGGGATCAAACAGCCTTACCAGATGGAGGGAATTCAGATACGCTGTCAGCGACAGTCCCAGTATAAACCAGAAAAACAGAATCTGCCCGAAATACGCCGGCGCGATCAGGATCAGCAGCACAGGCAGCAGATCCATAACCATGATAAAGACTGTATACACACCATTTTTCATGGAAAGAACAAAGGCTTTTCGAATACATTCTTTTACACTGAGATCAAAGTATGCCAGAACCGGAAACACATGGCTCACAACTGCTACATAAAACAAGGTCACTGCCAAAATTACAACAATAAACACAAACTGAAACGATGATTTCCAGTGCAGCGCGCCCCACATATCGGCAAAGAGGAAAACACCGAGCGCGGCAAAAACAAAAAACAGCCCTGTCGCTTTCTTAAAATTCCTCGCAAACGCCCGAAAAAACGGGGCAACGATACCGACCTCCCGCTGCAGCGCGTAATTCATTGTAACGTCGTACAAAGCGGTGATCGACGCGCCGATCGTAAAAACCGGGACACAGCACAGAAAACATACCGCGCTGAGCAGGATTAAGTCAATCAGCCGATTCAGCATATTGACCACCGGTCCCTCCTGATGCAAAAACTTCATACAAATCATTCTCCTTTCCTTTTTTGTATTTTTTTCATAGGACGAACTTTCCTATGAAATAAAAAACTCCTGTGTCAGTTTTTGTAATTTCAAATACTAACACAGGATTCTTTCATTCGCAAGATGGATTCTTTTCTCTCACCCTCCCAGATGCAGGGTATTAATCAGCAGAACCCAGCTCAGTCCGTAATAAACAACGACCGCCACCAGATCGTTCACTGTAGTAATCAGCGGACCGGACGCCGCCGCGGGATCCACATGAATCTGCTTGAAAAACAACGGAATCACTGTCCCGACCGTGCTGGACACCAGCATGGCGACAATCAGGGAAATACCGATACAACCGGAAACCGCCAGGGCAAATATCGGAGCCTGCCCTTTAAAAAATATAATAAACAGAGTTACAACAACAAAGGAAGAACCGCCCAAAACCAGCCCGTTGCAGAAGCCGACGCGGGATTCTTTCAAGACCAGCCCCACCTTTTGCTTCGCACTCAGGGTCTCATCCATCAAGACCCGGATGGTAACCGCCAGCGACTGGGTGCCGACATTGCCCGACATATCCAGTATCAACGACTGAAACGCCATGATCAGTGTGAGCTGCTCCACCACCCGCTCAAACGCGCTGACAACGGCCGATACGATCAGCCCGAGAAACAGCAGGGTGATCAGCCACGGCAGACGTTTTTTCATACTTTCAAAAAGCGTCTCCGTCAGATCTTCCTCTTCTGTCAGACCGGCGAAACGGGCATAATCCTCACCCATTTCTTCATCGACAACTTCAATCAGGTTCTGGGATGTAATGACGCCCAGGATTCGGTTATCATTATCAAGAACCGGGATGGAATCTTCGGAGTAATCCTTCAGTTCTTCAATACAGTCGTCAATATTCTCGTGCGCATACACGTAAGGGAACGACGTTGCGATCAGATCTTCAAGATTCGTATCCTGACGGGCAATGATCAGCTCACGCAGGTCGATGGTTCCGTAAAAAGTATCTGTCTCATCCACCACAAAAATCGTCGTGACATTCGTATTGTCCGCGGCCTGGCTGATCAGCTCCCTCATTGCTTTTTTTACCGTAAGGTTCCGCCGGATCAGAATGTAATCCATGGTCATCTTGCTGCCGATCTCGTCATCATCAAATGACGCCACCAGCTCGACATCCCGCTTGGACTCCTCATCCATCAGGCTCATGATCAGGTCACGCTTACCCTCCGGGAACTCATCCAGCAGTCCGGCCGCGTCATCCGACTCCATCTCGGAAATAACGGAAGCTGCTTTCACGATATCCAGCTCGTTCAGATAAAGAATCGCGTCTTCCTCATCCATATGCTCCAGAACATCGGAAAGGGTATTCAGCTGCAGCAAATTAAACAGCTTCTTTCTCTCCTGCGCCGTGAGCAGCGGAATGGCCTCGGCAATATCATTCTCATGATAATCTTCAAGCTGATCCCTGAGGATCTTCGGTGATCGGTTACTTCGGATAATGGCCACGATTTCCTGTTCATAATCGGGTCGGTTTGTCATATCTTTGTCCGGAAGAATTTCATATTCGTTCTGCATGTCGACCACCTCCATTTCAGAAAGCCAGAAAACAAAAACCTCAATCTATTCTATTTTTGCATGAAAAGGCTGCTTTGTCAAAAATAATTTTCCGCGGTTGCCCGTATCCTGCTACAGCGCCGCCGCCGGCATCAGCCATGTCTGCCGATTAAACGGTATCAAATCATCGGACATGCAAATTACAATTCCGGGCTGCACATTCAAATGCAGCCGATCCAATACTTTAAAATTTTTATCAGGATGTGCAGGAGATTTGCTCTTTTTTATTTCAATCGGATAAAGGTTCTCACCTTCCACAACCAGCAAATCCACCTCTCTCCTGTCCACATCACGGTAAAAATACAGGTTCGGGCGCTTTCCTGCATTATAATAGCTTTTGACGATTTCCGTAACAACGTATGTTTCAAAGAAAGCTCCGTCCATGGCACCATTTTCCAAAGTATCCGCTGTCGGCCATCGGCACAGATAAGCAGCGAGTCCGGTATCCATAAAATAAAATTTCGGTGTTTTCACCAGTCGGTTGGTAATATTCGTAAAATAAGGACGAAGAATATAAATCACACCGAAACGCTCCAGAATTGTCACCCACGCTTTTGCTGTCGGCGCGGAGACGCCTACGGCTGAGGCAATTTCCTCATAACGCAGCTCCTGCGACGTACGGGCAGCCATAAAGACCAGAAAATCATAAAAAGCATTCAGCTTACCAACCTGCGCCAGATCTTTGATATCCCTCTCTATATAAGTATTCACATAATCCATATAAAAACGATCCCGATCCATTCCCGTAGTGATCAGACGCGGCATTCCTCCGCAAAAAATGCGCTCATATATCTGGTGAACATCCTTTGGAACACAATTACACATTCGTTCCCGCAATGAATCCAATGACGGATGAAACATCTGTGCCGGACGCTCTTCTATCTCTGCTGTGGATAATCCGGAGAGATCAAACACCGCCACTCTCCCGGCTAAAGACTCTGACACCTCCTTCATCATCGCAAATTTCTGCGATCCGGTCAGCCAGTACATTCCACCGGTTTCCTCCCCATTCAACGCAGCTTCATCTACGATCCGCTTCATCTCCAGAAGAAGCGAAGGTACCCTCTGGAACTCATCAATCAAAAGCGGCGCACCATACGTCTCAAAGAACAGCCCCGCATCCTGTTCTGCCAAACGTCTCGCATTCATATCATCTAAAGTAACATATCTGCGTTCCTTCTCCCTCAAGTGGTTCAACATCGTTGATTTCCCCACCTGCCTCTGCCCACAGACCATCACTACCGGATAATATTCTGACGCCTCCAGTATCTGCACTTCCAGATGCCGATTGATATACATAGCTCTGCCTCCAATCCTGTCTCCATCATTCCCTCACAATATCTTTTTATGCAAAATCCGAGTAAAATAAAGTCTGACTTTATTTTACTCGGATTCTTTTATACTGTCAATTCTATTTTCATCTCTGAAAAAATATATCAAAACGGGAATCACTAATAACCTGCATAGTCTTCCACCGGTAGAAAGAACAATCTTTTGAAAACAACAAACTCTTGACAGATACCCATCTATATAATATCTACTTTAACACCAGGAAGGACTGCGCCTCCAGCATAATCTCTCTGTTTTCCGCCTTTCCCTTTCCGATTGAGAAAATCTCTCTTCTCCCTGCTGCATCTACCGGAGCCGTCACCGTCTCCGTCGACGGATTCACTGCAATCAGGATATCACCCCTGCGATACACAAACGGAAGCTTTCCGCTCTCGGCATATACCGCTGCAAACTCCGCATCCGCCTGCAGATCTTCCTCGGCATGCCGCAGTGCCAGCAGCGCCCGTACCGTATGAAGCAGCGAATCCGCCTCAGCTTCCTGAGATTCTACGCTGGGCGCATCGGCCGCCGGATCTACCGGAAGATACAGCGCATCCGCCTCGCCGGTGGAGAAACCGGCATTTTTCCCCTTCGTCCACTGCATAGGCGTGCGGGCTCCGGTACGGAAGTATCCTCCTTCCTTTGTCGGGAGATCCAGATAACGCATACCGATCTCATCGCCGTAATACAGAAACGGAACCCCCGGCATGGTAAAGATAAATGCATAGGCAAGCTTTAATTCTTCATCTGACAGATTATATTTCGGGCGAACCGTATCATGATTACAGGTAATCAGGCAATAATAGCCATCCTCTTTTGTCCCTTCATAATTCGGAAGATACTCCGTCAGGAATCGTGTGATATCCCCGTGGGCATCTTTCTTGAAAAAGCTGTTGTCCTCCCCGTGAAGTTTATCCGGCATGCCGTAATCACGCATAAGTGAATTGTAACCATTGTCCGGACGATTCAGATTAAAATCCATATGAAATCCTGCTTTCAGCGACAGCTGCGGATCTCCCCACTCAGCGACAATAGCCGCTTCCGGATATTCTGCATCCAGCATTTCCCGGACATTTCTCCAGATAGCGCAGGTGCCGGATCTGACCTCATCATCATTTTTCACCAGAGAATACGCCATATCCACACGGAACCCATCGCATCCATGGTCCAGCCAGAAGCGCATGACATCCTTCATCGCCTCTCTGGTTGCGATGCAATCCGGATGATCCATCGGGAGCTGCCAATCCTCTTTACAATCCAGAAATCCATAGTTCAGGGCAGGCTGACACTTAAAGAAATTCAACATATAAGTAGCGCTGCGCTCACACTCTCCGCCGACATAAGGGTATCCCGGCATCGGCTGAAAACAGAAATTTGTCCAGATATACCGATTGGAAAATTCGTTCTTTTCCGCCTTCCCGCTCTCCCGAAACCACTCATGCTCCTCCGAAGTATGCCCCGGCACCAGATCCAGCAGCACATGAATGCCTCTCTTATGTGCCTCGCCAAACAGGCGGTACAGATCATCGTTTGTCCCGTAGCGCGGGGCCACTTTTTTATAATCCCGTACATCATATCCGGCATCCTTAAACGGAGAATCATAGCAGGGGTTGATCCACAGTGCGTTGCAGCCCAATCCCTTAATATAATCCAGTTTCTCGATGATACCGTTGAAATCACCGATTCCGTCCCCGTTCGTGTCATAGAATGACTGCGGATAAATCTCATAAAATACAGCGTCTTTTAACCATTTCGGCATGGTATTGTCTTCCTTAAAACTGTTTGACGGCCTTAAAATATAATATTGTCTGATAATATTAATATAACATAAAGATTGGGGATTTCCTGTAAAATTCCACCTGATTCTAATACAATTCTATGATTTTGCTTTCCGAATCAGATTACGGCACAATAGATACAACAAGTGATGAAAACGTTACAGTGCCAGCCGCCCCGTCACCTGCGTCATCCTCCGCATCTTCTGAATGATCTCCTCCGTAAATGCCTCTTCTTCCATTCTCCAGATCCAGTTTCCTCCGAGAGTGGACGGCGTATTGATCCTGGCCTCACTGCCCAGCCCGAGAAAATCCTGCGCCGGTATGATGCAGGTATCCGCCACACTGCGCATCGCGAGACAGATGAAATCCCAGTATGCGTCCTTTGCCGATGCACGGTCACGATTTATGTAATCAAACGCCATGCTCTGATCTTCTTCATTAAGAGAAACACACCAGCCCGCCAGCGTATCATTGTCGTGGGTCCCCGTATAAACCACACAATTCTTGTCATAATTATGCGGAAGGTAATCGCTCTCCTCCCGCGAATCAAAGGCAAACTGTATCACCTTCATCCCCGGAAATCCGCTGTCTTTTAAAAGCTGCTTCACGGTATCCGTCAGAAATCCCAGATCCTCAGCAATGATCGGAACGTCTCCCAGGCTTTCATGAACCGCATCAAAGAGAGCCATGCCCGGCCCCGGCATCCACCTGCCGTGCTCCGCTGTTTTATCCCCATATGGGATTGCATAATACTCATCAAATCCGCGGAAATGGTCGATTCGAACCACATCATACAACCGCAGGCAGGCGGTGATTCGCCGAATCCACCAGACAAAGCCCGTTGTCTTATGGTAATCCCATCGATACAACGGATTTCCCCAGAGCTGTCCCGTAGCAGAAAACCCATCCGGCGGACATCCGGCCACGGCAGTCGGATGATTCTTTTCATCCAGTGCAAACAATTCCGGATTTGCCCATGTGTCCGCACTGTCAAAGGCCACATAAATCGGAATGTCTCCGATAATCTGAATGCCGTTCTGGTTCGCGTAGGCTTTCAGCGCAAACCATTGCTTTTGAAACAGATACTGCAGATATTTATAAAAAGAAATCTCCTCACTCAGCGCTTTTCGATAACATTCCAGGACCGCCTGATTGCGGAGACGAATATTTTCTTCCCACTGATCCCAGCTTTTCCCGGCGTGCCAGTCTTTGACCGCCATGAACAGCGCATAATCCTCCAGCCAGTCCGCCTCGCGTTTTAAGAAATTGCGGTATTCCTCCGAATCCATAACACCCGCATTCATCGCCCGCACATAGGCCTTTTTCAACAGTGGAAAACGCCCCTCATATATTTTTGCATAATCAATCTCAGCCTCATTCCGGCCGAAATCCACGGTTTCGCATTCTTCTCCGGTCAGGAATCCCTCTTCAACGAGTGCTTTTAAATCAATAAAATACGGATTCCCCGCAAATGTGGAGAACGACTGATAGGGGGAGTCACCGTACCCGGTTGGTCCTAACGGTAGAATCTGCCAGTAAGACTGCCCGGCTCCTTTCAGCATATCCACAAAATCATACGCCTCTTTTGAAAAACAGCCGATGCCGTATGACCCCGGCAGAGACGCCACCGGCAGTAAAACTCCGCTTTTTCTCATACTTTTCCTGTCCTCCCTGTCCTTACGCTGCGGATGGATTGCTCTTCTTTCTCCATCCGCTCACAATGATACTCTCATATACGGTTCCTGTCACGCATCCTTACACTTCTCTTTTATATTCGCTCGGCAGTTTCCCGGTATATTGCTTAAATAACTGCGTAAAATAGGACGGGTTGCTGATCCCAACCTGTTCACAGATACTGCCGATGCTCTTCTTTCCATCCTCCAGAAGACTCTTCGCCTTCTCCATCCTGCGTTGGAGAAGATATTGCTTAAACGTCATATGCAGAGTATTTTTAAAAACCCTTCCGAAATAAACCGGATTCAGATAGACATAGGCTGCCACCGAGACAATGGAAAGATCCTCCTCCTGCAAATGTTCATCAATATAAGCCAGCGCAGCATTAATATAATCCTTCGCCGCCCCGGCAGACTGCATTTTCTCTTTCTTTCTGTTTTCCACTACAGCAATCAGAATCTCATAGCAGATATTCACAGACTGAACTGCCGTCAGCTGGTGTAACTGTGTATAATAATTGCGGAATTGCTGTTGCAGATCCTCGGTCATCCCATAGGATTCAGAGATCATACATTCGGCTTTCAGCATCATATAATGAATCTGCCGGCACTGCTCCTCCTCTTTTGCCGGAAGGCTATAGATAAATCCGACAAACGCCTGTTTCAACGCCGCCAGATCGTTTCCCCGTACCGCGCGGAGAATCGTTTCACTCTCCTGCAGACATAATCCCCCGCTTTTTTCCTCCGGTTCTCCGGGAAAATCAAAATATCCATCATCTGAAAAACTGGCAGCCGCAAAGAGGGTCTTCGCCTCCTCATAGCTGCGCTTTATACCGGAAATCCCCCGATAAGGCTTGGAGATCACTGCAACAATCGGAATCCGCAGTTCTTTTTTTACATTATCTACCATCCTCTTCAGCTCTTGAACAGCCAGCGCATCGAACGTTTTTACAAGAAAAGCCGTGTTTTCGTCCCCGTTTTCAAATCTCCAGCAGAAGAACCTCTCTCTGATTACCTCCTCCAGACGCCGGGCAAAATCCGGATCTTTCTGCAAGATCGGATTCATGATTTTATAAGCAAAATCATAATCTGCAAGGATGGTAATATACAGGTCCCCCTCACCGAGTTCACCCGCAAAAACCGCAAAAATCTCCTCCAGACGTTCCTTCGAAATGCTTCCGCGGATATACTGCCAAACAGACATCCGCAAATAAGAGTCGGAATCGCCCGCAAAAATCTTTTCCCAGCTCTCCGACTTTTCTGCCGTCTCCATCTGTTTCCTGCAGGCACGATACGCCCGCTCCATCGTCTCGCGAAGTTTGATGCTGTCAATCGGTTTCAGCAAATAAGCAAAAGCACCCAGATCACAGGCCTGCTGCGCATAAGCAAAATCCTGATAGGCACTCAGCACGATAAACAGGCAGTCCTGGCCTGATTTTTGAATCTCATCCATAACCATGAGGCCTGTGATCTGTTTCATGCGAATGTCTGTCAGAACCGCATGGGGAGCGGTTTCGCGGATTACTTTGATCGCCTGTTCTCCGCTTCTGGCGCTCCCCACCACTTCAAACCCCATGTCATTCCAGTCATAGGTGTCCAGCAGTCCCTGCAGCAATATTTCTTCATCATCTACGATTACCAGTTTCAGTAATTCCATAAGATAAGTTTACCCTTTCACAGCACCCGCCGCAACACCTTTGATGATGTATTTCTGACAGGTGAGGTAGAAAACGATCACCGGAATAATACTCAATGTGATCAAAGCCATAATGGCGCCCAGATCCACAGAACCGTAGCTTCCCTGCAGATATTGGATATGAATCGGAATGGTCATATACTTCGTACGGTCCAGAACCAGATACGGCAGGAGGTAGTCATTCCAGATCCACATGATTTCCAGAATCGCTATGGAAATCATCGTCGGCCGCAGCATCGGAACAATCACGACAAAAAAGGTACGAACCGGCCCGCAGCCGTCAATCGCGGCAGCTTCTTCAATCTCCAGCGGCAGATCTTTTACAAAGCCGGTGAACATAAACACCGCCATTCCTGCCCCGAACCCCAGATAAATGATCGGTATCGTCCACGGTGTATTCAGCTTTAGCGTATCGGCCGTCTTTGCCAGTGTAAACATCAGCATCTGGAACGGTACAACCATGGAAAACACAAACAGGTAGTAGCAAACCTTGCAAAATACGGTATTGACTCTCGCGATGTACCAGGCCGCCATAGACGTACACAAAAGAATCAGCGCGGTAGATAACAATGTAATAATAAAACTGAATAAAACGGATTTCAAAAAAGGATAGTTTCCGAAGGTAAACCCTTTCAGGTAGTTCGCCCACCCCACAAAAATGTCCCCGGACGGCCATGCAAAGGTCTGTGTCTTGACAGCAGTATTTTCCTTAAAGGAGTTCATCAGCACAATAAACAACGGTACGATATACACCACAGAAATCACGGAAAACACTACCGTTAATGCAGTTGATCTTCTTTTTTTCATGCCTGATCTACCTCCTTTGATTTCGTTGCCCTCAGCTGGATCAGAGAAATAGCTGCCACCAGAATAAAGAACAGCACGGCTTTTGCCTGCGCCACACCTCTGGACGAAGTATTCTGGCCATAGAATGTGTTATAAATATTGAGGGCCAGCATTTCTGTCGTCTTTACTACGGTTCCGTCCGCCTTCCACGTGTACGGCTGCCCGGCCGTCAGTGCCAGGTTCTGGTCAAACAGTTTAAATCCGTTGGACAGAGAGAGAAACATACAGATTGTAATGGACGGCATCACATTGGGAATGATGACTCTGGTTAATGTCTGCCTGCCGCTGGCGCCGTCAATTTTCGCCGCCTCAATCATATCCTCCGATAAAGACTGGATTCCGGCAATATAGATAATCATCATATATCCGATCTGCTGCCAGCACATCACAATAACCAGCCCCCAGAAACCATATTTTGTCTCCAACAGGATGGAGGTATTAAACCGGCTTAAAATACCGTTAAAAATCATGTTCCAGATATAACCGAGTACGATGCCGCCGATCAGGTTCGGCATAAAAAATGCGGTTCGAAACAAATTTGCACCCTTAATCCCCCGGGTCAGTGCATAGGCAAGCAGAAAAGCAATCACATTAATCAGCACCAGAGAAACCACCGCATATAGTGCCGTATACCAGAATGCGTGAAGGAAAGATGCATCCTGAAATGCCTTGATATAGTTTCCGAAACCGATAAAAACCGCATCGCTGGTTGTTGTAAAACTGCAAAAGGAAAGATATAATCCCCTGAAAAACGGCCAGATAAACCCAATGGCAAACGCTGCCAGTGTCGGTCCCATAAATAAGAGAAAATATTTTCGGATCGGGCGGGCGGTCATCGAAATTGAAGAAGACGATGCACCCCCGCCCCTGTTTTTCTTTTTCATAAACTTACTCCTTCCTGTTAAGAATTGCGGGAGCAGAAAAGGTCTGCTTCCGCGAGTCGCTATACCGGACTGTCAAAGACAGATTGCCCGCTTATTCGTTTGCCGCTGCGTACTGCTGCGCCCATCCGGCTACAAATGCGGTTTCCACATTTGACCAGTCGCCGCCCGCATCATACTGGTTCATTGCTGCCACAAGTCCCGCTCTCCACTCATCTACATTCGGGGTATAGTTGAACGCCCAGTCCACACTGTATTTTCCTTCATCAATGTACTGATTTGCATACTGGAAGAAGACGTTCTCATTCTCAGCCGCCTGTTTATAAGGAATCTCACCGAACTGTTCCGCCATCATCGCAGTGCCTTCCTCAGATGTCACCAGCCAGTACATGAAATCCAGTGTCGCCTGCTGATCTTCCTCTGAAGCGTTGATATTCACCGCCCAACGGTTTTCTGTGCCGGATGCCAGTCCGGATTCTTCTTCTCCATCCACACCGATGTAAATCGGAATCATTGCCATCTCGTCATTCGCATAAACCTCACTCAAAGCAGCATATTCCCAGGTACCATTCTGGTAAAACACCGCGCTGCCCTCAAGGAACTCCCCTTCCGCATCATATCCGCCGGTCGCCAGCGTAGAAGGATCATATGCGCTGTCCTCAATATAGAGATCCCAGATCTGTTTGAAATTATCCAGGTATGCACCCGTAATTTCCGCCGGAGTATCTGTCCAGCCATCGTCTACTGACTCATAATACAGCGGCATATTCGCCAGATGTCCGGTGAATCTCCAGGAAGAAGAGTCATCCATGCCGGAGGAAGTAAATGCGTCGAATCCAAGTTCATCTGCACGGGCATGAATGTCGTCTGCCACTGCCTTTAAGGTGTCAAAATTATTGATATCATCCAGGCTGTATCCCGCCTGCTCCAGCAATGTCAGGTTTACAATAATACCAAAACTCTCATAACAGTAACCGATGGATACTGCCCGTCCCTCATCATCGTAGAGTGTGAAATCATCCGTCGTCAGTTCATTGTACACATCTGTTCCGGTCAGGTCGATGCAATAACTTCCCCAGGTTTGAACACCGGCTGACGTTCCGACGACAAACATCGTCGGCGCTTCCGATTTATCCATCTCCGCTGTCAGAGTGGACTCATAATTACCGGATGCCGCAGTCACGACTTTTACCTCAATTCCGGTCTGTTCCGTGTAAGTAGCTGCGATTTCCTGCAATGCCTCATCTGCTTCCGGCTTGTAGTTCAGCCAGTAAACGGAACCTGATCCGCTTGAAGCTGACGAACCGCTCTCTTCTGCAGTGGACCCGCCGTCAGCCGCATCGGAAGACGAGCCGCCGGATGATCCGCATCCTGCGAGAAGTGACGCTCCCAGGACTGCCGCCAAACCCATTGTTGCAAATCTTTTTCTCTTCATCATAAATTTTCCCTCTTTTCTTTTAAGATAAATAAACGGGTTACCTGTTGGTATCTATCCTAGCAAAAAGAGGGAAAATCCTTTAACAATTTGAAAACCTTTTCTGTCAAAAAAAATACTTTTTGTTTTTCTAATTCTCCGCGTTAAACTCCCGGACGCTCTCATCCTCCGCCGCAAGAAACTCTTCCACAGAAATCTTGCCCTCGATCAGCAAAGGAAGATATGTCCCCAGCGTTTCCTCCTGCAAAATAGAGTTCCAATTGGCCTGATAGTTCGGAACAAACTGCTCTGCGCCGCTGTATGCTTCCAGATAGTCCGCCAACGCCTGACTGCCGTCCGCGCCGCCATCCGCAAACAGAGCTTCTTTTTCCTCAAGATTTTGCTGCGTCCGGAACTTAAAAAATTCTATCGCCCCCTCTTTCACTTCATCGGAATAAGAGGATACCAGCGCCCATCCGAAGGTCTCCGGCGAACTGATCAGCACATTCCCGGGGAAGGCGGAAAACCGTACCGTATCCGCCATCTCCTCCGGGATCTCCTCGATCATCCAGTAACCGTTCGCGATCATTGCCACATCTCCGGCAAAGAAATGCGTATAGGCCACATCAAAATCCTCATATATGGCGTCATCCGTTGTATAGGAAAAAAGCTTTACCAGCGTCTCCGCAATCTCCTCCCCGGTTTCATTCCGGTAAGTCTTTGGATATAACGTTTTCAAAAACGCCTCCCCCTCCTCGGTACCCGCCGCCTTCGCGGTAGCAATGAGCATCGGCGCCCAGGCCGTGCCTTCCGTGTGCAGTGCCAACGGCGTAATCCCGGCCGCCTCCAGCCGATCACAGCAATCCCAGAATTCCTCCCAGGTTTCCGGAAACTCCGTAATTCCCGCCTCGGCAAAAAGCTCCTCATTCCAGAAAATACCGGAACAGGAAAAAGCCATCGTGCTCTCGGGTGCCAGATAAATGCTTCCGTCCTCCTCCGTAACACTCTCCAAAACCGCTTCTTCGATTATCCCTTTCCACTCTTCATCACTGTTGATATACGAGGACAGGTCCTCGATCCGTCCCTCCTCGATCATGCGGTTATAAAATGACGGCAGCAGACGCAGGCTGGTCAGAATCGACGGCAAATCATCCGTCACATTCAGCCGCTTCATGTTCTGCCGCTCCTCCTGTTCCGTCTCCATCACCCACTCCACATCCAGATGGTAAACATCCTCATAAGCCTCATTAAATGCCTCCACCAGACTCTCATCACTTTTGACGCCGGTGCTCGGGCTGACCATCAGAATAATCGGGATTTCCACGGTTCCTTCCGTCAATGTCTCCCTGTCTTCCATCTGCGCGCTCTCCGACAGCAGATCCTCCTCCTGCACACTCCCCGCCCCGGTAGTTCCCGTATTCACACTGCATCCCGCGGCAGACGCCAGGACAGCTGCGCCCGCGCAGATTGCGGCGATTTCAGCGATAATTCTTTTCCTGTATCTCATCCTTCCTCCTTCCGGGTTCTTTATACGTATGTCCGCTCAGGCATCGTGAGATGTTTTCTTGCAATTACTCATCTGCCCCCGGCAACCGTATGACACACCAGGTCCCGGTTTCATCCGTTTCATATCCAAAACGAATGCCCTCCCCGTACTGCAGCCGCAGCCGCGTCACAAGATTAACCACTCCATAACCATGCTGCCCATCCGGGAAACAGTTTTTCATCTCTGTGATCGGCAATTTTATCAGACCATTTAAGAGATTTTTCATATCCTCCCGCATCGGCGTTCCGTTATTATATATCGTGAGGCTCAGACCGCCTTCATCATCCTCCACGGTAATCCGGATCAGGCCTCCCTCATATATCTCACCAAACCCGTAATGCAAAGCATTCTCTACCAGCGGCTGCAGAATCAGCTTCAGCATCAGCCTTCGCCGCACCTCAATGTCACATTCAATCTCATAACGAAACAGGTTTTTATTCCGGATCTGCTGGATTTCCATATAGCTCCTGACATTTTCCAGTTCATCCTCCACGGTAACCATCTCACTGCCCTTGGACAGGCACAGCTTCAGGTAGCGGGACAGCGCCTGAATCATCTGCATCGTCGTCTCCTCTTTATTGATGCGGGCCAGCATATAAATCGTATCCAGCGTATTATATAAAAAATGCGGATTAATCTGTGCGATCAGCGTATTCATCTCGCTTTTCTGAAGTTCCCGCTCCTGATTCCGGATATCCTCCAGAAGCTGCTCGATATTGTGGAGCATTTCATTATAGGACTGCCCAATCTGATCTAATTCCGTGTTGGTATGCAGGTCGACGGTATGTTTAAAATCCTTTCCGTCAAACTCGCTCATAGTATCACTGATATAGCGGATCGGGCGGGTAAAGCGTCTCGCAAACAGCAGACTGAGAACAGCCGCCATACATCCTGCCAAAAGGAAAATAATGACCAGCACCATCTGAATCTGACTTAGGCCGCTGTTTAATGTACTGTTCGGAACATAAGTGAAAATCGTATACCCACAGTCTGCCTGACGATAGAGAAGATATCTGCCGCTCGCCGTTTTCTTCGAAACGACTGACGACGCATCCTGCGGCGTCCCGGATAGTATTTCAGACAGTACTGCAATCTGCTCCAGATCTTCATCTGCAACCTCCTGCCCTTCCGGGAGCCACAGCGCGCAGATGTCCCCCTCCGCCGTCATCACGCCGACGCCAACCTCGTCCGATAAATCCTCCTCATCAATAATTTCCTCCAGGAATTCCTCGCTCATTTTCAGGAACAGCATCCCCGGTTCATGAGAATACTCCAGGCTTCGCACATACCTCCCGATAAAGAGAGCCATTTCCCCGTCTCCGAACAGATTGTCCTCCGTCCAGATCCACTGGGTCTTTGCATAATCTTCTCCCAGAGTATCCGCCAGACCGCTCGCCAGAAAATCATCATAGGAAACTTTGGAATACGACTTTGTATAGACGTTGCCCTTATTATCCACATAACAATACTCTTCGACATTTTCCAGATTGATATACGCAAAATACTTACTAAGAGAATTTTGTTCATCCCCCGTCAGCCCTGTAGAGAGAAGACTTTCCTGTACGCTGTCGTACAAAATACACTCTGCCGTTACTTCATCGGTCTTCTGAAACAGGTTTTCAATGGTCATCCCCATTTTTTCGGTCATGTACACATAACTTTCCACGATTGTCGAGGCCATATTCTGACGAGTGTATGTCAACACACAGACACTGGACAACAACAAGGCGATCAACAGGATCGCCACCATATTTGAAAAATATTTTCTTCGGATTCCGTATCTTCTGTTCTTTTTCATCATTCACTCATTTTCCTCTGTATATAACTGCTGCAATGCCCCATTTTTCGGCTGATTTTCATTACTGCTTCATATTAGCCGAAATCACCTGGTAATGCCAGAGCACCTGAAGTATTTTCGTTACTGTCAAATTACACCACCTCTGTAAAATACTCTATCAATTCAAAAACTTTTTTTATCATAAATTATACTTTTTAACAGGCAATGAAATGGCAAAAAATCTGAATCATCCTGCTTTTATTTTTCCTACTATGAAACCAAAAAACAGAAGACGGATAACCCTCAAATCATCCGCCTTCTGCTCTTTCATCTCATTACTTATTATTTATAATCCCTATCCGCCGATTTCTGCAGGCTCCCACAGTAATCTGCCAAACAGCGCCTTAAAATCTTCAATAGTCTCCTACATCAATTTGCGGAACAACGCCTTAAAGTCTTCAATAGAGGCATCCTTCGGGTTGCCGGGTGCACAGGCGTCCGCAGCGGCAGACTCGGCCAGGAAATCCAGATCCTCCTCTTTCAGCTTGTCAAGCTTTGTGGGAATTCCCACATCTACAGACAGCTGGCGGACAGCGTCAATGGCAGCCCTGCGATAAGCGGCCTGATCCATGCCGGTCGTATCCACGCCCATCGCCTCCGCGATATTCTTATACTTATCACCGGTAGCTTCCTGATTAAATTCCATAACGATCGGAAGCATCATCGCGCAGGCCACACCGTGAGGAGTGTCATACACAGCTCCCAGCGTATGTGCCATGGAATGAGCAATGCCCAGACCTACATTCGAGAAAGCCATTCCTGTGACAAACTGACCCAACGCCATGCCTTCCCGGCCTTCCTGCTCATTCTGCACAGCCGCGCGAAGATTTTTCGCAATCAGCTTGATTGCCTCCAGATTCAGGCAGTCAGCCAGCTCCCAGGCAGCTTTGGTAGTATAACCCTCAATCGCATGTGTCAGCGCATCCATGCCGGTAGCGGCTGTCAGCCCCTTCGGCATTGTGGACATCATATCCGGATCTACGATCGCGATATCCGGAATATCATTTACATCCACGCAGACGAACTTGCGCTTTTTCTCTACATCCGTGATTACATAATTGATCGTCGCCTCGGCCGCCGTGCCGGCAGTCGTGGGAACAGCGATCGTGTACACAGTACGATTCTTTGTGGGTGCCACGCCCTCCAGAGAACGGACATCAGCAAACTCCGGATTGTTGATGATAATGCCGATGGCTTTCCCGGTATCCATCGATGAACCGCCGCCAATCGTGATCATATAATCCGCGCCGGATTTTTTGTATGCCTCCACACCGCTCTGAACATTCTCAATCGTCGGGTTCGGCTTAATGTCAGAATAAACTTCGTAAGCCATACCGGCCTCATCCAGCAGATCCGTGACTTTTTTTGTGACATTGAACTTCACCAGATCAGGATCAGAAGCAATAAATGCCTTTTTCAGTCCCTTTGCCTTCACCAGACCGGGAATCTCCTGGATCGCACCTTTTCCATGATAGGAGATGCCGTTGAGCACAAAACGATTAACCATAAAATACTTCCTCCTTTTATTCTTCTTCCCGCCCTTCGGCAGGTATTTTAAAAAATTATAAAAGAACCCTTTGCATGGGAAAAAACGTCATTTTTCTGATTATTCCCTTCCGTCCCAGCAATATGTACATAATTTATCTTTCTCAATCCCGACCGCCTCAAGCATATCGTCCAGACGATGGTAACGCAGGGAAGTAAAGTTCAGCTTTTTACAGATGGCGTCTACCATATTCTGGTACCTCTCGGAATCCGGATCTGCGTACTCTTCCAATACTTCACGGGTCACCTCACCGCCTTCCAACTCCTCGACGACCTTTCGGCCGATCAGCTCCAGCTCCGAGGTGGATCTGGAGAAATTCAGATATTTGCAGCCGAACAGCAGCGGCGGGCAGGCCGGGCGGATATGGACTTCCTTCGCCCCGCTCTCATACAGAAACTCTGTCGTCTCGCGCAGCTGTGTCCCGCGCACGATGGAATCATCGATCAGAAGCAGCCGCTGCCCGCGGATCAGGTCATGCACCGGGATCAGCTTCATATGTGCGATGAGATTCCTTTGCTTCTGCATCGTCGGCATGAAGGACCGCGGCCAGGTCGGCGTATACTTGATAAACGGTCTGGAAAACGGAATTCCGGCTTCATTGGCGTAGCCGATGGCATGCGCTGTCCCGGAATCGGGCACCCCGGCGACCACATCAACTTCCACGTTATCGCGCCTTGCCAGAAGCTTTCCGCAGTTGTAGCGCATCTGCTCCACGCTGACACCCTCATATGACGCGGAAGGATAACCGTAATATACCCAAAGGAACGTACAGATCCTCATCTTATCTCCGGGAGCAACCAGCGTCTTCACCTGATTCGCATCAAAGACGACCACTTCCCCGGGACCGAGCTCCCGCACATCCTCATATCCCAGATTCAGATAGGAAAAGCTCTCAAAACAGGCACAGTACGCGCCGTCTTTTTTCCCGAGCACCACCGGTGTCCGTCCCATCTTGTCTCTGGCGGCATAAATACCCTTCGGCGTCAGGATCAGCATGGAAAGTGAACCGTCAACCGTATCCAGCGCATAGCGGATTCCCTCAATCAGATTGTCCTTCTGGTTGATCAGCGCCGCTACCAGCTCCGTCGGGTTGATCTCCCCGTTGCTCATTTCAAAGAAATGTGTCCGCCCCTTTAAAATTTCCTCCACGATTGTGTCTGCATTGTTAATCTTGCTGATGGTCGTGATCGCAAATGTACCGTGGTGCGAGCGCACCAGAATCGGCTGTGCCTCGTAGTCCGAAATACAGCCGATGCCGAAATATCCCTCCAGCTCGTCCAGTTCCTTTTCGAATCTTGTCCGAAACGGCGATCCCTCAATGCTGTGAATCGATTTCTTAAAACCATTCTCCCCATAAACCGCCATTCCTGCTCTGCGCGTTCCGAGATGGGAATGGTAATCCGTTCCGAAAAACAGATCAAACGTACAACTTTCCTGTGACGCAACGCCAAAAAAGCCTCCCATAAATGAATCCTCCTGTGTCTCCATATATAAATCATGCGCCGCCCCGACATTTACGTCGTGCAGCCGCGTACAGCATAAAGAACAGCTCACTAATCCTTTCGCGCTTATTTCCGGAATGCTGTACCCGGGCGCATCTCGCGCCCGGTATCTGCAATCAGTTTAACATGGTTCACGCAAAAAAGATATAAGAAATCGTCAAAACCTTTTTGTTACTATGGCGGATACGGAGAAGGGGTGCTTTTCACCGGTCATACAAACGTCCTTTTCCCACACACTACGGACTGTCTTTATTCGTCCGTGCCGCAGTCGTGCTCTGGTTAACTTTTTCCCGCACACTACGGACTATGCTCACTTTTCTGCCTTTTTTGTCCGTATAACTTGTATTTTTATACGGACTATTTTTCCTGATGTAGTGTTTTCGTCCGTATACTGTACCACACCATACGGACGATTTTATCCTAAGTACTGGTTTTGTCCGTATATGGTACAGTTCAATACGGACTGATTCGCTTTGTGTGCGCGCTTAGTCCGTACATTATACCGCTCTATACGGACGATTTCGTCTTATACACTTCTCCCGTCCGTATACTTAACTATTTCGTACGGACTGCTTTGCTCAATATACGGTTTATGTCCGTAAGCAACATCATTTCGTACGGACCAATTCATCCTATATATTATTTTGATCCGTATGTATCTATACCATACTCATAAAAGCGGACACACGAACCTTTTATACGGACCAGCTCATCGTATTTACCTTTTTTATCTGTACAAAACACGCTGGCATTTCGAAAATTCAAGAGAAATGCCCTTCTATAGTCTGGTCGACGAGTAAAAAGTTACGAAGATGACATCAGCATAATTAGCTACCTCCATGAAAAGCACATTTTATCTGCCAGCGGTACCCGCGCTGACCAGCCGATAATATGCATTAGAAGTGATACGGTAGACCACTGCGTATATCACCGCAAATACCACAAAGCACCCGCAGTTGGAAGCGACAAAAAGAGGCGTGTTGTCCAGTCCGCACAGCAGCAGAAACTGCCGGACGATAAAGAAAGCGAAAACCATATGCAGTCCGGCCATCCCCACCGGAAGAAGGAAAACTGTCAGCATCTGGGAGTTGATGCTCCTGCGAATATCCTTTTTTGTCATGCCGACTTTCTGCATAATTTCAAACCGGGAGGCGTCCTCATAGCCTTCCGAAATCTGTTTGTAATAGATAATCAGCACAGTCGCCAGCACAAACAGGATACTCAGGAATAATCCCAAGAAAAAGATGCCGCCAAACAAAGCGTAATAATCCCTGCTGCTGGAAGCGAGCGAGTCATAGTCAGAGGTCCACCCGCCGTCGCCAACAACCGTGTAGACCTCATCCATAAAGCGGTCATATTTTTCCTCATAATTTTCAATCTGATACTCCGCGCTTTCTTCTGCGTCAAAGGCATAGCTCCACATATCATACGCCGTAAGATAGGCTTCCCCGGATCCCGCGGTTTCCATCAGAGGGGCAAACACATCCAGGCTCTGTGCCACAATCTGAACAGATTGATAAACCGATGCCATGGAACCGGAATTCAATGTCTGAAACTCCACCATCTCTTTTACCGTAAAAGAACCTGTGGTCTCGACATCCAGATTTGTAAGCTCATCTGCGTCTTTACTGAAGGCAAGCAGAATCTCACCGTCCGAAAGCGTCGCCGAATCACCGCTCAGCCGATTATAAGTCTCGAGATCAATGATGTAGACATTCCAGAATGCGCTCATGGGATTATCTTCTTCATCAAAGCCGAGGAACCGCAGCGAGTCATCCTCCAGAATCCCGAGTGCGTAGATATACTCTTCCGCGGACTCATTTTTCACAGTCAGATCCTCTGTTGCAAAATCCATCAAACTCTGCCGCTGCTCCTCGGACAGGCTATAGTGGCATCCCACCTCCACACGGAAATCGGTCGGATACCGCATGTGAAAAACATCCTGAATACCGACGATCAGGCTGATTCCGGCGGACATGATCACCAGCACGGAGGTCGCCAGAATACAGATTGACGCCAGCCCCGCCCCGTTGCGCTTCATGCGGTAAACCATGGAGGAAACCGAGATAAAATGGTTTGGCTTATAATAGTAGGTCTTATTTTTCTGCAGCAGACGGCACAGCGCCACGCTTCCCGCGATAAAGATCAGGTAGGTCCCCACGATCACCAGCAGCACCGCCATAAAAAAGCCGAAAAGTACCGCTATCGGATCATCGATGGTAACGGCGAGGTAATATCCGATTCCGAGGATAACCGCGCCCGCCAGCCCCAAAATCCAGTTCGCCTTTGGCGGTTTTTCCCCGACATTCTCACTGTGAAGCAGTTCGATGGGATTCGTCAGGCGCACCCGCAGCAGGCCGCAGACAAACAGCAGCAAAAAGACGCCACCGAAAATCAGGATGGTTTTGGGAATCACGTTCCACACGATCTGAATCGTGTATTCCACCTCTCCTTTCATGATCCGCACCAGCGCCAGCTCCGCCAGTTTATAGAGAACTACGCCGGAAAGAATTCCGCCCACCAGCGCGATAACCGCAGTAAAGAACGTCTCCCAGATCAGAATGCGCGCGATATTTTTCTTGCTCATACCAAGGATATTGTAAAGACCGAATTCCTTCTGCCGCCTGCGCATCAGGAACGAATTCGTATAAAACAGAAAAACCACCGCAAAGACCGCCACGATATTTTTTCCCAGATCAAGCAGGATCTGCGTCGTCCTCGCTCCGTTAATCTCTGCCACGATCGGCGACGCCGCAAGGGAGGCAATAATAAAAAACATGAAAACCATCCCCACGCAGGTCAGGATGTAGGGATAATAAAGCTGACGGTTTTTACGGATGCCGCCAAGAGCGAGTTTCGGATATAAACCGGATCTCATACTTGCATCCCTCCCCTCGCCAGCATGGTCAGCGTATCGGAAATCTTCTGATACAGTTCCTCGCTGCTTAACTCTCCCCGATAAAGCTGGTGAAAAACGACGCCGTCCTTGATAAACAGCACCCGGTTTGCACGGCTGGCTGCTTTAACAGAATGTGTCACCATGAGGATGGTCTGTCCCTGCGCGTTGATATTTGAAAAGACATTTAAGAGTTCATCCGTCGACTTGCTGTCCAGCGCTCCGGTCGGCTCATCCGCCAGAAGGATGCGCGGCCCGGGAATCAACGCCCGCGCCACAGCCGCCCGCTGCTTCTGGCCGCCGGAAACCTCATACGGATACTTCTTCAGTAAATCCGTAATCCCCAGCAGTCCGGCGATCGGCCGCAAACGCTCCGTCATCTCCCAGTAGGATTTTCCGGCAAGCACTAGCGGCAAATAAATATTATCCTCCAGCGTAAAGGTGTCCAGCAGGTTGAATTCCTGAAACACAAACCCCAGATTATCCCGCCGGAATTCTGCCATGGCGGACTCCTTCACCTGACTTAAATCTTTCCCGTCCAGCATCACGCTGCCGCCGCTCGGCTGATCCAGCGCGGCAAGAATGTTTAAGAGTGTCGTCTTTCCCGAACCGCTCTCGCTCATGATGGCGACATACTCGCCCTCCATGACGTCAAAGCTGACATTTTTCAGTGCTTCCACACTGCTGCCGCCAAGACGCGTCGTGTAGACTTTTTTTACGTTTTTCACATGTAATAATGGCATGTCATATCCTCCTTCTTTTTGTAACTATGATAAAAAAGAAGCAGTTTTTAAACCATCGATTTACCTTACGGTTTTCTTACATTTTTGTAAGAATTTTATGACTTTGGAACCAGGCAAAGCATCATGTCAGGAAGTGATTTTCTCCTTCTCCAGATTCAGCCGAATCACCGTCCCCTTCCCCGGCTCAGACTCGGCGGAAATCTGATAACCGAGGTCATCACAAATTCGCCTGCACAGATACAAACCGATCCCGCTGGCCTTTTTGTCCGTCCTCCCATTGTAGCCGGTAAATCCCTGATCAAAAATCCGCGGCAGGTCCTCCGGGGCGATGCCGATTCCGGTGTCGCGGATGCAAAGAATCTGCGAATGATTATGATTGGAAATTCCGGGGGATTTGATATCCAGAGTATCCGAACATTCCATATAAATAGAAATACTCCCCGACAGAGTATATTTCAGTGCGTTCGACAAAATCTGCTCCACGACAAATGACAGCCACTTTTCATCGGTCAGCACCGTCTCATTCAGCGGATCATAGTGAAGGGCGATCTTCCGCGCGATAAACTCTCCGGAAAATTTGCGGACGGCTCCCCGGACAATCTCATCCAGATCCTGCTCCCGGAAGACATAATCCGTGCTGTCCGCGTCCAGACGAAGGTAAGTCATCACCATATCCGTATAAGTCTCGATGCGGCTTAAATCACTGCGAAGCCGACGGGTAAAGCCGCTGTCCTGCCCCTCCAGACTCAGGCGCATGGCGGCGATCGGCGTCTTGATCTGATGCGCCCAGACATTATAATAGTCCATTCTCCGCTGCGTTTTTTCCTGATCGTCGGACAGCTCCTGCTGCAGATCCCGAATCTTTTCCTCTAACTCTCGAACCTGATCAAAACGCTTTTTCTCCGCTCGATAATCAATGATCAGATACACAATCACCGGAATCAGACCTAATCCCATAGGGTAGGCAACCGCCGAAAGCGGCAGACGATAAAGAGCAAAGCTGCACGCAAGAAGAACGAAAACCAGTCCGTAAAGGAACAGGAGGGGAAGTTTATTTTTTATGTAACAATGAATTTTCATATCTTTTCAAACCTATTGCACCGCAGCAACATACATTTCAATAATCGTTAATTACTTTCATCAATGCAAACGCACCTGAATACCAGTTAATCTACTCCACGATATATCCCTGTCCGTGTCTGGTTGCGATAAACCCCTTCAGCCCCAAACCGTCCAGCTTTTTCCGCAGGCGGTTTACATTGACCGTCAGCGTATTATCATCCACAAAACTGTCCGTCTCCCAGAGACGCTGCATCAGCTTTTCCCGCGATACAATCCTGCCCCTGCTCTCCAGCAGAGTCAGAAGAATCCGGTACTCGTTCTTCGTCAGTTCCAGTTTTTTTCCTTCGTAAACAAGGCTGCTGTCCATGGTACTTAGAGAAAGCCCCTTGTAATTGAGAACCGGGGGTTCCGCGAAATCATAACTGCGACGCAAAAGCGCCTGCACTTTGACCGTCAGCACACTCATATCAAACGGCTTGGCGATAAAATCATCCCCGCCCATATTGACGGCCATCACGATGTTCATATTGTCCGCGGCGGAAGAAATAAAGATAATCGGCACATTCGAAACCTTGCGAATCTCACTGCACCAGTGATAACCGTTATAAAAGGGCAACATAATATCCAGCAGAACCAGATGCGGCTGAATTTTCTGAAACTCCGTCAGGATATCTGCAAAATTTCCGGCTGTGAAGCATTCGAACCCCCAGCCGGATAATGCCCCGGAAATTCCCTCCGCAATCCCGCGGTCATCCTCTATGATAAAAATGCGATACATGTCATACAAACCTCCGTACCCTCACACAATCTTCTCAAGCGTTTCCGGCGATAAAATCTTCCGAATATTTGCAAGAAACAGAACCGACGCCGTGGCCGCCGACAACAAATCCGCCACCGGCTCCGCATAGTAAACGCCCTTCACGCCCCAGAAATGCGGGAAAAGCAGCGCCATCTGCTCCTCTTTTGAAAAATCCATGATTCAGCTCCCCGTACGCTTTATGATCTGCACTCTGCGGCATCATCCTCTGCTTAAGTTCACAATGACTTCCGTATGCGCCGTAAACGGAAAACAATCAAACGGATACGCCCCCTGCGCCCGGTAGCCATGGGAGGTAAAATACTTCAAATCCCGCGCCTGTGTCTCCGGATTACAGGAAATATACACAATCCGCTCCGGATGCAGCTGCACCACTGCACTCATAAACGTCTCATCGCTCCCGCTTCTGGGCGGATCCATAAATACTACATTTGCATGCTCGCCCTGCTCAGCCATCTGCACCATGATCTTTCCGGCGTCCGCCGTGTAAAAAGTAACATTCTTCTTTCCGTTCGTCTTCGCATTGCGGACGGCATCCCGGACAGCATCCCGATTCAGCTCTACGCCGATGACTTCTTTCGCCCGATCCGCTGCACAGATTCCAATCGTTCCGATACCGCAATAGGCATCGATCACCCGCTCCTTTCCGGTCAGTTCCGCAAGCTCAATCGCCTTCGCGTACAGCTTCTCCGTCTGCACCGGATTCACCTGATAAAAAGATTTCGGCGAGATGCGAAAGGTCTGCCCGCAGAGGACATCCTCAATATAGCCTTTGCCGTAAATCACGGTCTCTTTCTCGCCCAAAACCATGCTGGTTTTTTTATTATTCACATTGATGATAATTGTCGTAATCTCCGGATAAAGCTTCCGCAGCGCTTTCACAAAATTATTTTTTGAGGGCAGAATCGGAGAGCCAAGCACCAGCACCACCATGATTTCCCCGGTGGAAAATCCCCGGCGAACCAACACATGACGCAGCAGCCCGTAACCGGTATCCTCGTCGTACGTCTTAATTCGAAACGAGCGGAGCATCCCCCGAATATCCCGGATAATCGCGTCCGCTTTCTCATCTTCGATCAGGCAGTCATCCACCGGAACCACCCGATGTGTCTTCTCTTCGTAAACACCGGAGATAATCGTGCCGTCCGTCTGTCGGTCAAAAACAGCGTGTACTTTATTGCGGTAATGATAAGGATTGTCCATGCCGACAATCGAATACACCCTGCAAAACGGTTTCAGCAGCTCCCTGACCTGCTTTTCCTTAATCTCCAGCTGTTTCTTGTAGGAAATATCCTAATATCGGCATCCGCCGCACCTCTTTATGACCGGACAGGCTTTCTCATTTTTCGGTTTCTTCACCCGGTTTTCGGAAACAGCCCCCGATTTCACAACCGCTTTCTCCGAATACTCCCTTTGCTTTTCCCCGGATTTCTTCGGATACTCTTTTCCGGATTTATTTGAATCACCTCTCCGCGGTTTTCTGTTTTCCTCACCTTTTCTCTGACGATTTCCTTTACTCTCAGATTCACCCCCGCGACTCCTGTTCCCCAAAGATTCGCCCTTCAAATTTCGATTTTTCTGAGAATTCTGTTTGCCTCCGACTCCACTCATCACTCGGTCTCCTACTATATTACTTTATCTTACTTGCTCCTAAAACTATGTTCCCTGCATTGCATATATCCTGAATTACTTTGCTAAGCGCCGCATGCATGCATGAAAGCAGCCAATCAGCATTCGCCCATGGCAGCTTTGCATAAGTTCGACTACGGAAATCAGAGATTTCCTGTCTCTCTTATCCGCTTCTTGGGCTTTCATAGTAAAATATATACGAAGGTTTTCATGCTGCATCGCCCAACGCACCTGCCCATTCAGATACGCCGTCTTTCAGCATCTTCAGGTGCTTCCCCGGCAGCAATGCATCTACCGGCTCAGATATGCCAGAATACTGTGCGCCGCCACATTTCCCTCGCCCACAGCCTTCGCGATCTGATACGGCCGCCCGGTGCAATCTCCCGCCGCGAAACATCCCGGAAGATTTGTCTCCATCTGCCGATTCACCGTAATATGAGGCCCATCCATCGAAAGTCCCGGAAGCAGCGTGCCGGGAGCCACGGCATTGCGCAGGCAAAACAACCCGTCAATTGAAACGGTCGTCCCATCGGTCAATTGCAGTTCCGTTACTTTCATGCCCCCGCGGACTTCTTTGATCGGCATTTGCAGCCTCTCCACATTCGGCAGATTCAATTCGCTGTCCTTATATGGCATATACAGGTATACTTTTTCGGCCAGCTCCGCCAAATACTCGACCTCATGCTCATAACGCCTGTCCTGACAGTAGACCGCAATCGTTTTTCCCTTATATAAAAATCCGTCGCAGGTAGCACAGTAGCTGACGCCCCGGCCTAAAAACTCCTGCTCTCCCGGAAAGCCCTTTGCTGTCACCGCGCCGATTGCTAACAAAAGTGTCCGCGCCTCATAAATCTCATTCTCCGCCAGCAACTGGAAACTCTCCTCCATGGGCAGAATCATCGTGACCATGCGATCCGTCAGAGTCAAATCCATTTGCGCCATCTGCTCCGCAAATCTGTGATTCAACTCTGTACCGCTGATCATGCCAAGTCCCGGGTAATTTGCTATTTTTTCTGATTTTTCCACCTTATCACTTAATTGTGCAGATCCAAACCAGATAATATCCTTATTATGAAGCTTTAAATTCAGTGCAGCGGACAATCCGGCCGGTCCGCTGCCGATAATTGCTGTATCGTACATTCATTTCCTCCAGTGCGAAATACTTTCCCTTCGATTCGTTGTTCTGTTCATCAATACTATTTGCCACTCCCGCCTCATTTTCAAAGCAAAAGAAATTCCCATATAAACCGATTTTACCCGCTCAACGCAGAAAATACAATAAAAAAGTGTCTGTGACACTTCAACTCCCCTGCCCCTCAATCTTGAGGGGTG
>JAJPZY010000108.1 GCA_021204085.1 Clostridiales bacterium
AGCCTCCTTTCCGTTCTTCATCAGAAATGATAATGTATCCACCGCACACTGCATCTCCACATCATCCGACTTTTGAAGATCGGGAATTTCAATCAGATGCCTAAACGGCAGTGTCCGCTCCATTGCCTCAAGCGGGCTATTGTCATTTTCCGTCAGATACAGGATGCTGACACGGACAACTCCTTCAACCAGAATGCCTCCGTCACTCAAAGTCTTTCGATCAAGCTGAACAGACCCGAAGCCGGCACAAATCTGCAAAATATCACTGTCTCCGCCCTGAATCCGAACCGTATCATTAACTCTGCAGACAGATTCATTTCTCATACGAAAACCGGCACACAATACCGATTGTTTCTTCAAGATCAGTTCCCGGTTTATTGCATAGGAATCACAGAGCATTTCCCGTTCACTTTCTTTATACAGCCGAATATCTGCGGTGAGAAACCCTTCTGCAAGTATCGTACGTATCTCTCCATCCGCGTCATTTCCGGCACTGCAGACCAGATTCTGCAGCCGGGTTACAATATACGGGATCATCCCGCTGTCGGCCTCCGGAATTTCAAACTCCCGCCGAAACGGAATCTTCCCGGAGAACCATGTCAGCCCGGCATTCTCCTCTCCGACATAAACCAGGAACACAGATATTTCTCCCTGTATGGTAAGTACTCCGGCCGACAGCCGATGTTCCAACCGAAAAACCTGCCCCTGCTGCCACAGGATCTCACGAACGTTCGGCTTATTCGAAGCCAGGTGCATTTCTTCCCGGATCACACAGCTTTCCTTCCCGCAATAGCACAGTTCCAGAAATTCTCGATTTTCATACAGCATTTCCGTCTGTTCCTCAACATCTATCCCGACCGGCACATCAATATCATACCGCTCACGCACTTCTGCCTGAAGGCAGATCAGTGCCCGCACATCCAGTTTTCTGGAATTTGAGATTCGGACAGAAAGATCCTCCAAAATCGGTTCCACACTAACCATATCAAACTCATCCATATCCTCGATTGACAGGGTCTCCTGAAACGGAATTTCACCCTGAAGGCCCGCAATCTTCCACTCATTCTGTTCCGTCCTGTACAGAACATGATAACAGATCCCGCCCCGCACCATTACCTGCCCGACTCCTGATTTTACTTCATCCAGCCGAATTTCCCCGTTTGCCAGAATTACGGAAAAAAGATCCGGCAGATAATCCGGCAGATTATATGCCTCGTCAAAAGTTGACTGCGTTGCCGCGGTGCCACGCTTTCTCTCCATCTGTATTCGGGTAGTGATAAGATCCATGTTTTTCCCTCCCATATCAAAAATAGATTATTCAAAGATAACGTTTTCTTCCAGACGCTCCGTTTTGATTACTATATACGGATAACTCACTGCCTTCTCCACATCCGTTCCGTTCTCCGGCCCGATTAGCTCCGCGTCAAAGTAAATTGCATTTTCTGCCAGATACAGCTCCCTCATCTGGATGCTATAACCGCCGGTCTCCTGCATACCATATCCCCGGATAATATAAAGATAATCCCCCTCCCGATATGTCATTTTCAGGTCATCCGCCTTATTTTCCTCAATCTCATTCAAAAGCGTCTCCGGTATTTCCGACTCCGATAAGACCGTGTATTCCAAATCCCGAACCTTCTCCGTTCCCGCTTTTTTCATTGAACAGCCGCCGAGAAGGAAAGCAGCCAAAACCATAACCGGTACGATGCGCAGTAATTTTCTCATGAACCACAGGCCTCTCATGATTCCTTACCCTATCTTATGTAAATCTGGGGAAAATCATGACACCTTCTTTGAGCCTGATATCAACATATTGACGGGACGAAAATAATATGCTATTGTGTTTCTGTATGATATTTTGGAGGAAGCACTTATGCTAAGAACATTACTGGCGCTTGGATTCGCCGTTTTATACCTGATTGTCGGAATCCCTGTATTGGGAATAGAATATCTGATTGGAAAAGTAAACCCCTATACGCGGGATATCAGCAGCTTGCGGATGGTACAATGGGCGTTCCGCGTCATCAACCGCATCTGCGGCGTAAAAACGACCGTCATCGGTTTTGAGAATATTCCGACCGATCAGGCTGTCCTGTATGTGGCCAATCACAACAGTATTTTTGACATCGTCATTACATATTCGATGTGCCCGAACCTGACAGGCTACATTTCAAAAGATGACATTGAAAAAATCCCGCTTCTGAATGTCTGGATGCGGCGGCTGTACTGCCTCTTCATGAAACGGGATGATATAAAACAGGGCATTCAGGTGATCAAACAGGGCATCGAGCGGATCAACAACGGCATTTCCATGTGCATCTTCCCGGAGGGAACCCGCGGAAAATCCGAGGAAATGATTCCGTTTAAGAGCGGCAGCTTAAAGATTGCGGAGAAAACCGGATGTCCGGTGGTACCCATCGCCATTAAGAATACCCGCTATATTCTGGAGGAGCATATGCCGCGTGTGGCGCCGACGCATGTGATTGTGCAGTACGGCAAGCCGATCTATCCGAAGGAGCTCCCGAAAGAAGAAAAGAAAGCATTAAGCCGCATTACGCAAAACGCGATCCAGGAAATGCTGGACCGCGCGAATGAATATGAAAAGACTGCGTAGACATCAAATACGATCGTATAGAATCTGTATAAACCGCCAATCGGCAGCCACAGTTTCATCTGCTATGTTTATTTATACTCCGGCCTTTTCCAGAGCATCGACAATTTCCGAAAACTGCATAAAGTGGGATGCCTTCACCAGAACGGTATCCCCTTTTTTTATGTAAGAAAGCAATGCGTCAAGAAGCGCTTCCCGGCTCTCATAATGCACTGCCTCACAACCGGCCGACGCAGCCTGAGCCAGTTCACGTGAGCATTCTCCCGCGCAAAAGACCCGGTCGAGTCCTTTTCCGGCAGCATACGCCCCCACTTCCCGGTGGAGGCTGAGCTCATCCTTTCCCAATTCTCCCATGTCGCCCAGAACAGCGATCTTCCTGCCCTCCGACTGCGCCAGCACATCCAGAGAAGCTCTCATGGAAACAGGGTTGGCATTATAACAGTCGTCAATGATCACGATACCGCCCGTTTCAATCAGATTCGTCCTTCCGGCAATGGTTTTCGCACAGGAAATACCGGCACAGATCTGCGAATGACTCATTCCCAGCGCATCACCCACACAGGCGGCCGCACAGGCATTGTAAATATTATGCAGATCCGGAATCGGTTCGGTGATCGGGCAATCCTCCGCTTCATCTCCGCGAAAATGAAGAACTGCCTTCATCCCCCGCACTCCATGATTTTCAATGGAATCCGCCACAACAAAATACGCGCCGTCTGCGGAATCTGCCGTCCCATCCTCCACAAAATAACGAGTGGGGCAAATACCCTTCACTGTCCCGATCGTATTTAATTTATCATCATTACCATTTAAAACAATTACGCCATCCGGCTTTAAAAAATCAAAAATCTCCGATTTGGCCCGGAGGATGCCGTCCCGGTCAATCAGATTTTCCAAATGGCACTGGCCGATGTTGGTCATCACACAGATATCCGGCCGCGCCATCTTTGCCAGCCGGTGCATCTCACCAAAATCAGAAATACCCATCTCCACCACGGCAGCCTCATGCTCCGGGCGGATGCGCAGCAATGTCAGCGGGAGGCCAATCTCATTATTAAAATTTCCTTCTGTCTTTAATACACAAAACTTCTGCTCCAGGACGGTAGCGATCATCTCTTTTGTGCTGGTCTTCCCTACGCTCCCGGCAATTCCCACAATCGGAATGGTCAGAGTGGACCGGTAAAACTCCGCTATATCTTTCAGCGCCTGCGGACAGGAGCCGACAAGGATATACGGCCCGGCAGGATCCTCAAGAACCTCCTCCGACAGAACAGCTGCAGCTCCCTTTTCAAAAACATCCGGGATAAAACGATGCCCGTCCACACGCTCGCCCCGCATGGCGACATAAAGGAATCCCTCCTCCACCTGCCGGCTGTCAATGACAACACCGGTCACCTCACGTGTCAAAGCCGGCTCTCTGCCATAGTAAGTACCGCCGCAGGCGCGCGCAATATTTTCCAAAGTCATTTCTCTCATGTGTTCTCCTCAATTGTTACTATTCGCTTCGCTTATTTATACTTTGCCTGTGATATCTCGATCAGCTTCTCACAGAGTGTCGGAAAGCCCATCCCGACAGCCGCCGCTTCCTGCGGGAGCAGACTGGTCGGGGTCATCCCCGGCAGCGTATTTGCTTCCAGGCAGAACAGCTCTCCGCTGTCATTTAACAGGAAATCCATACGGGAGTAAGTATCCAGCCCCAGTGTCTCACAAACCTGCACCGCAATCTGCTGCATCCGCTCCGTGATTTCCGGCGGCAGGTCAGCCGGACAGGTCTCTACCGTGCTTCCCGCTTTATATTTATTCGCATAATCATAAAAGCCCTCAATCGGAGCAATCTCAATCACAGGAAGCGCCTCAAAGTCGATGACGCCCACGGAAAACTCCCGCCCTTCCACATAATCCTCAACAACAAGCTTTTCTTCAAACAAAAATGCATGTTCCAGCGCTTTCTCATACTCTTCTTCTGTCCGTACAATGGAAACGCCGATGCTGGAGCCTCCGCAGCAGGGCTTTACCACACAGGGAAGCGTAAGGCCTGTCTGCTTCAGCGCCAGAGGTTCCTCTTTCTTCATTGAAATACCGTGCGGCGTCGGAATCCCGGCCGCTTCGAACAATTCCTTTGAGATTCCCTTATCCATCGCCAGCGCACTGCTTAAGTATCCGGTACCGGTATAACGGATGCCGAAGAGATCGAAAACCGCCTGAATCTTGCCATTCTCACCGTTTTCGCCATGAAGCGCCATAAAGACAAAATCTGCCGCCTGACAGATACGGATCACGTTCGGGCCGAAAAAGCAATCCGACTGGTCTTTGCACATCGCCCTCACCTGCGCCAGATCCGGCGCCTCGGTCGAGATCGCGCCGACCTTTACGCTGGCCTCCTCAGAATGTGAAAAAATATCCGTGATATCACATTCTTCTTCCCGGTATCCCATAAAGACATCCAGCATGATCACAGCATGTCCGCGCTCACGAAGCGCACGGCTCACCATACTGCCCGTTGTCAGGGAAACGTCCCTCTCTGTACTCAATCCTCCGGCTAAAACCACGATATTCATATGTATTCTCCTCATGTTACTATTCACAGCGCATCAATAACTGAAACAGGATTGTCGTGCTTGCACGTAAAAGACTGTTTTCAGATATTGATGCAGCCTGTGAAGCAGGAACTCCTCCCACATAAGCAAAAAATGAGCAGTACTTTTTCTGCGTCAGACGCAAAGCGGATGCTTTTGCGCATGTGGGTGGAGGGCTGTGAATAGTAATTTCTTATTCTTATTTCCTCGCATAGTTTACCCTATTTCCTCCGCTTTGTGAATAGGTGTATGTAAAAATTTTCTTTTTTTATTCTCCTTCACCGTACGGCGCTGCCGCTTCCGGATTGCCGCATCCAATCGGCGAAACCGTTCCTCCTCACGCTCCTCCCTCTCGCGCATGAGATAGTTCATCTCTTTAATCACCTTTTCCTCCACCTGGGCGCTGATTTCCTGCCCCAGGGCGTAATTGTTCCGGGCGATCGCCGCACAGACGATGTCATTCATCATCAGCTGAAACTGTTCCAGCTGGGAAAGATGCTCTCCCTGGGGCCGTGCCATCTCTTCCGCCCCGGCAGCAGAAATCTGTGTATTTTCCCAATCCGCATAACCGCTGACAGAAGATGCCATCTCCCCCTCCCCGGCTTGTCCTTCCCTGTTTTCCGCAGATACTGGATGATCGGACTGTCGTCCGGGGATTCCAATGGGCTCATCTTCCTCCGCAGGCGGATTATGTATCAGCATCTTGATTGCCTTCAGCTGAAATCCCTCTGCCTTCAATCTCTTAATCTGTTCAAACTGCCGGATATTTTCTTCTGTATAATAACGGTGTCCCATCTCATTGCGCGGAACATCCAATTCCAGTTCCTCTTCCCAGTAACGCAGCACGTGCGACTCCACCTGAATCAGGTTGGACGCATCCGAAATCATGTAACGCACTTTCTCCATGCCCTGCCTCCTTATACTCAAACACTATCGAACATTTCTTATCTTATTATGTTCCCTGTATCACATTATAAGAAAAAATATACCCCCGCTCAAGAAATTCTCATCGTAAAATTCCGACAGTGTTAGCACCTTTCTGACAGGAGACCCTCCATTATCTTCTCATAAAAACAGAAATCATACAGACGGATGGGGAAGATGAACTCTGCATCTTCCCCATCCAGTGCAAACATATTTATCAGGTTACTTATTCAAGCAGGAAAACTCACCGTCACCTTAAACAGGTCGCCGTCCAGATACAGTTGCAAGTCGCCTCCCATCATGGTTGTCAGATTCTTGGCTATTTCCAGCCCCAGGCCGCTTCCTTCGGTCGTCCGGGAGACGTCTCCGCGGACAAATCGCTCCGTCAGCTCCTCCGCGCTGAAATTCAGCGCCTGTTCCGACATGTTTTTCATCGTAAAGGAAACTTTTCTGCCCTGAGACTCTCCGCTCACGTACACGCGGGATCCCGGCATGGAATATTTTACCGCGTTATTAAGCAGATTTTCAATCACCCGGTACATCCGTCGGCCATCCGCCTGAATCTTCATATCCTTTTCCGTCAGATTCAGCACCAGATCCAGATTCCGCTCCCGAAACTTTTCATCAAACTCGCCGACCGCCTGCTGCAGCAGCTGCTTCAGGTTGATTTCCTGAATATCCAGTGTGATCACACCGGAACTGATCTTGGAGGCTTCCACCAGATCTTCTGTCAGCTGTTTTAACCGCTGCGATTTGCGGTCCAGGATGTCGATGTACCCCGCAATCCGCTCATCCTCAAAATCTTCTTTTTTCAGAATGTCTACATAGTTGATAATCGAAGTCAGAGGCGTTTTGATATCATGGGAAACGTTGGTGATCAGGTCAGTCTTTAAGCGTTCGCTCTTCATCTCCACCTCTACCGCATGCTTAATCCCTTCCCGCACACTGTTAAACACATCCGCCGTCCCGCGGTTTTCCGAGGTAAAGCCCACTGCGTCGACCTGATAATCCAGATTTCCGGCCGCAAGCTCCTCCATCCCTTTTGTAATCTTAAACCGTTCCAGCATCTGATGCACCAGTCTCGTCAAAACCAGAACATCCATCGTCAACAGAATCAGAAATAAAAATACTTCCGTTCCCAGGCCCCATCCGAGACGCCACCGTATATGCGTACCCAGAAGAAAAAAGAGAAAATGGATCCCGATAAAGATACAGAATCCGCCGACAAGCCGCCGGACACGCTCTTCCGCACCGCATTTTTTCTGTCTGTAACTCCGGACTTTCCTCACCAGAACACGGATCAGACTTCCGCCTAACGCCCGCTCTTTCACACGCCGGCCATAACGCTTCCACTCCCACACGAAAAGCAGGACAAGCAGCGCCGCAGCTGCGGCTCCGAAGACGACCGAATCCGAGACATATGTGACATTCGAATACAGGACGTCACTGTAAACCATGGATAATTTTTCCCTCAGCCACAAGGAAAGTAAAAGCCACAGCATAAGATCGCCCAGAATCATGATTTCCACTGGAAAACGATCCATAAGCGCCGGGTGGATTTCCCTATCCCCCGGTCTTCGGCCGGTCTGAAAAGCCGCGAGAACCAACATGGCCGCCATCACCGCAAACGCGATAAAAAATGTTCCGACCGAACCGAAAAGTGTAAAAAACGCATCGTGGCTGATCCATCCCGCGAACATGACATGGGAGGTGTAGGAAGAGGAAGTCCGAAGCGGGTAATTCAGATTCAGTCCCAGAAAGACCTGATAGTATCCTGCCCCGGAGGCCCGTATCTCGTCCAGGAAAAGTTCACCGTAGGTAGTCAGACTGTCATAATCTCCCATTGTACCTGTCGTCGTTTCATCCAGCCACTCCGTCTCACTGTAGAAATAGTAGGTTCCGTCCCCTTCTCCGCCCATTTTCTCCAGATACGAGGCCTCTACCTCATCCACTGAGAGATCCCGCCATTCCTCAACATTCGTATAGATATCACTGGTAGAGATATTCCGCACATACACCATGGCATTGGACTGTTCCGTACTGTCAAGATACTCACTCAGTTCTTCCGCTGCTGTCAGCAGATGTTTATAGCAATCCAGGATAGAAACAGAATCCTGCTGCCGTCTGGCATACTCCGCCAGTGTTTCTCCGGCATCATTTAAAATATAGTCTTCCTCGACTGTAATGCCGTTATTGTACAATACATTGGCAAGGCTCCCGTAGATTCCAAACGTATACTCAAAGCTGTCATAAGTATAATAAGCTTCCTCCGCATCCGTATCCTCAATGCTATCAATCAACACCGTCTCCGTACCCAGGCGTGTCGCGTTCGGACCCATTTCCTCATATGCATACTCCGACTCCGCCTCCGTCTCCGTCTCGCCGGTATCCGTTTCCGCATCCGTATAATCTTCAACAACCACCGTCACTGTCTCAGCATCGGTCAGACTTTCTCCGTAATCCACAAGATACTGCAGAAGATCATATCCCTTTGACCCGTAAAAATTATCGAGATCCGCCAGTGTATAAGTCGTATCCGGATTTTTATCCTCATTATCCACGCCGGCATCCAGATTCATAATGTCGATCGTCAACGATTCATCGTAAGAAGATCCCTCCGGGCAGAATGCACTCTCACTTTGAAGATTCGCCAGAATCGAACTGCCCTCCCGGTAAAGATATTTTGACGCCGCCGTGCTGTTTTCATAAAACGTGCCCCGGGCCATCTCTGAGAAAGTCATACCGATCCAGTATCCCTGAGCAATCCGCATCCCGGCCAGTGCTGCCAGAAAAGCCGATACCGCCAGGACAGCAATCGTTATTATTTTTGCCGGTATGGAATATATTTTCTTCTTTTTCATCAGCTCTCCTTTCTGCCTGTTGACAACACTCTGTTCATATATAAAAGCTGATTGCTCCGCTCTTACGAGCTCTCGCAATCACCGCCACCATGCGCAATCCGGGCTATCACCCTACTTGCTTATGTCGGCGTAGGTCGTCTAATATCCATGCGTTTATAGATGCAAGCATCCAAAACACCTGTCTATTGACAACGCTTTTATATATCCTCCACCTTGTACCCGATGCCCCAGACTACTTTCAGGTAACGGGGCTCTTTCGGATTAATCTCAATCTTTTCCCGGATATGCCGGATATGTACGGCGACGGTATTATCTGCATTGATCGCATCCTCACCCCAAACGTTTTCATAAATCTGCTCGATGGAAAATACCCGCCCCTTATTTTTTGTAAGAAACAGCAGAATATTATACTGCATCGGCGTCAGCTTCTCCACCGGCACGCCGTCGACTGTTACCTGTTTGGTATCATCATTGATTTCCAGCCCGCCGATACGATAAATCTGAGACGCAACCTCCGCCACCCGGGTTCCCAGCTGCGTATAGCGCCGCAGCTGCGACTTTACCCGCGCCACGAGTTCCATGGAATTGAACGGTTTGGCTACATAATTATCCGCCCCCACATTGAGCCCGACAATCTTATCCGTATTCTCCGTCTTAGCTGAAAGAATGATAATGGGAATGTTGGATTCCTCGCGAATCTTCAGCGTCGCCCGCAAACCATCCATCCGCGGCATCATCACATCCAGAATCAGCAGCTGAATGTCATTCTCTTTGATCATCTCGATCGCCTGAATCCCATCGTACGCCTTCAGGATGTTATATCCTTCCGGCGCCAGATAAATCTCAATGGCATCCACAATGTCCTTATCATCATCGCAAACTAATATATTAACCTGAATTATTCACGGGACTACGCCATATCGGCGAAACCCCCGTGTAGTTA
>JAJPZY010000061.1 GCA_021204085.1 Clostridiales bacterium
CATTTTTCTCCATTTCTGGTCTGCAACATTTGGTATTTTTATTATGCAACAAACATACAAGAGCTTACGGCTGCAGAAACAGTAGAAATGATGATTCAATTTCATATTGGCAGGTGCCATGCATTAAAAGGAAATCGAAAAAACCAGTATGCTTTGGATTTGGTACATCCGTATCGCCTTGTTTTTGAGAAGCAGGGAGAAGAAGTGCAGATTGCTTATATTTTGGAAATTGTAGATTATCATTAGATGGAAAAGAGGAGGAATGTGTCATGGTCAAAAGCCGCAGTGTGATTGCAATACCACCGGGAGCAACGATAAAAGAACAACTGACGGATAGAGGCATGACTCAGAAAGAGTTTGCAATCCGTATGGACATGTCTGAGAAGCATATCAGCAGGCTTATAAATGGGAGTGTGCAGTTGACGACAGATATGGCAGTTCGGCTGGAAACCGTATTGGGCGTTCCGGCGGCCTTTTGGTGTAATTTGGAAGCGGTTTATCGAGAGAAGCTGGTTCGTGCCAAAGCGGAAAATGAAATGGATGTTGATGTGGAAATTGCGGATAAATTTCCGTATGAAGAGATGGCCGGGTATGATTGGGTTCCGAAAACGGATAACATGAAGGAAAGAGTTCATCACTTAAGGGAGTATTTTGAAGTGGTTCGGTTGGAACTTTTACAAAATCCGATGGTCAATCCGGTAGCGTGTTGCACGCAGACGGCAGTAGTTGATAAATATTCATCTCTTGCCTGGATTCAAAAGGCAAAATTGGAGGGACGAAATGTTTTGACAGAAGTATTAAATATACAGGGCTTATATAATCTGCTGCCGGAGATTTATGATATGAAAAGGCAGAATCCGGAGTCACTTTGCCGGATTTTGACGGAGCGGCTTGCCGGGCAGGGGGTAACGCTTGTTTTTCTTCCGCCATTGAAAAACTGTTCATTGCAAGGCGTATCTTTCAGGGATGGAAAAAGAATCGTTATGGGATTGCTGGATTATGAACAGAATAAAGAGCGTTTTTGGTTTTGCTTTTTGCATGAATTGGCACATATTATATATGGCCATATTGATAAAGCGGGCGGGATTTCTGATGAGGATGAAGAAGAGGCAAACCGATTTGCAAATAATTTCTAAAAAATAATTGCTTATCTGAATATAAGATTATATAATAAGCGAAGTTTACAAATTTTGTAGTGAGGATGAGAGTATGAGAAAGGTTGTTAAATTTGGCGGAAGTTCCCTCGCCACGGCGGCTCAGTTTGAGAAAGTGGGAAATATCATTCATGCGGACAAGGACCGCAGATTTGTCATTCCCTCCGCGCCGGGGCGGCGTTTTGACGGGGACACGAAGGTGACCGATCTGCTGTATGCCTGCTATGCTGCGGCGGAAGCGGACGAGGATTTTACGGAAAAGCTTAACGAGATTCATGACAGATATCGGGAGATTATTTCCGGACTGAAGCTGGATTTTTCTCTGGATGAAAATTTTGAGATTGTTCGTGAGAATTTTCAGGCAAAGATCGGCCAGGATTATGCGGCTTCCCGCGGGGAGTACTTAAACGGCAAGGTAATGGCCGCTTACTTAAATTATGAGTTCATTGATGCGGCGACGGTGATTCGTTTTGATGAGAATGGTGTGTTTGATGCGGAGACGACAGACCGGATCATGTCCGCGCGTCTTGTAGATTGTGAAAACGCAGTGATACCGGGATTTTACGGCTCCTATGAGGATGGCCGCGTGAAGACATTTTCCAGAGGCGGTTCCGATATTACGGGATCCATCGTGGCGCGTGCGCTTCGTGCAGATTTATATGAGAACTGGACGGATGTCTCCGGTTTTCTCGTGACAGATCCGCATCTGGTGGAGAATCCGGAAGTGGTGGATATGATCACATACCGGGAGCTGCGGGAGCTTTCCTACATGGGCGCTTCCGTGCTGCATGAGGAGGCGATTTTCCCGGTTCGCAAGGCGGGAATCCCCATCAATATCCGGAATACCAATCATCCCGAGGATCCGGGTACAATGATTGTTTCGACCACAAGCAAAAAGCCGCGGTTTACGATCACGGGTATCGCCGGGAAAAAGGGATTTGTGGCGGTGACGATCGATAAGGATATGATGAATTCGGAGATTGGCTTTTGCCGCAAGGTATTAAGTGTGTTTGAGGAAAACAATATTTCCATCGAGCACATGCCTTCCGGAATCGACACGATGTGCATTTTAGTGCATCAGGATGAGTTTCAGGAGCATGAGCAGGTGGTGCTTTCCGGTATCCAGCGCGCAGTTGAACCGGACTTTATCGGAGTTGAACCGGATCTGGCCCTGATCGCGGTTGTGGGGCGCGGGATGCGTGAGACGCGCGGCACGGCGGGGCGTATTTTCTCCGCACTGGCACATGCGAAGATCAATTGCCGCATGATCGACCAGGGTTCCAGTGAGCTGAATATCATTATCGGTGTTGCGAACGAGGATTTTGAAAGAGCAACACGGGCGATTTATGATATTTTTATCCTGACGCAGCTGAAGTAAAAAGCGGGTATTGTATCTATGGGGAAGATATTTGTTCGTGACAAACAGTTTTACCGCCAGACGGCAGCGGTTGCGGTTCCGGTTGCGCTTCAGTCGGCGATTACAGTCGGCGTGAATATGACGGATAATGTGATGCTCGGCAGCCTCGGTGAAATACAGATGAGCGGGGCGACGCTCGCCAACCAGTATATTTCCATTTTTCAGATTTGCTGTATGGGGCTCGGTATGGGAGCCAGCGTCCTGACAAGCCGCTATTTTGGTATGAAGGACAGGAACAGTCTGAAGAAAGCGGTTGTTTTGATGCTTCGGCTGATGTTGGCCGTTGCGGCGGGGTTTTTCGTGGCAACGCTGTTTGTGTCCCGCGGGATTATGAGTATTTTTACGGAGGAAGCGGATGTCATAGCGGCAGGTACGAACTATCTGCACATTTCTCTTCCGACCTTTTTTCTGCTGGGGTTTTCCCTGACAATCAGTCTTGTGCTGCGCAGTGTGGGGCGGGCGAACATCCCGCTGATTTCTTCTATATTTGCTTTTTTTATCAATGTTTTCTTTAACTGGATGTTTATTTACGGTAACCTGGGTGCGCCGCGCATGGAAGTGCGCGGCGCGGCACTCGGTACGCTGATCGCGCAAGCTTTCGAATTTCTTTTTATCGCAGGGTTTTTCTTTTTCCGGGAAAAGGTAGTGCATATGAGGCTGCGGGATCTGTTTTTACCGTGCGGTGATCTGTTGCCCGAGTATGTAAGAGTCGGAATGCCGGTGCTGGTGAGTGATACTCTTCTTGGGCTGGGCAACAGCGCGGTGGCTGTGGTAATGGGGCATATCGGTGCGGTTTTTGTGGCTGCAAATGCGATTACGACGGTCACACAGCAGATGGTTACTGTGGTCACACAGGGCATCAGCCAGGCAAGCTGTGTTGTGACGGGCAATACCCTTGGAGAGGGGGAGGCAAAGCAGGCACAGAGACAGGGCGTTACCTACGCGGCGCTGGGATTACTCATAGGTGTTATCGGCAGTGTGATTATTCTTCTGATCAGCAGATCCATTGTGAATATCTATAATGTCAGCTCTGAGACGAAAGAATTGGCATATGAGTTGATGCACGCGCTTGCGATAACGGTTATTTTTCAGTGCCTGAACAGCATTTTGACCAAAGGAGTGTTGCGCGGCGGGGGAGATACCAGGTTCCTGATGGTCGCTGATATTCTGTTTCTCTGGTGCGCAAGTATTCCGCTTGGCGCGATGGCAGGGTTGGTGTGGCACTGGTCCGGCGGGTATATATACATCGCGCTGAAGATTGACCAGTTTATAAAAGCAATGCTTTGTCTCTGGCGGCTGCACAGCGGGAAGTGGATTAAAAAAATTCGGCAGGCAGGATAAATATTTAATGCCTGCCATTTTTTTGTAGACAATTTAAAATAAAGATGTTAGTATGCTGAATATATAGTAAAATGAAAAAACAAAATTTACTAAACGATCGTGAAGCCGGCAATATTTTAACGGTTCTATTCCAAATTAAGATAAAAAATGCTGCCGGTATTGTCTGAACAGGAAAAGGAGACGCAGCGTATGACAGTTGAAAAATGGGGCGTTTTTGAGATTGCCCTGCAGGGGAAAAGTGACGGAAACCCGTTTACGGATTATGAGATCTGCGGGACATTTCAGAATGAAAATGAGTCAAAAACCGTAGATGGTTTTTATGACGGCGATGGTATTTACCGTGTGCGTTTTATGCCTTCTTTTGAGGGGGAGTATACCTACACAATTTCCGGTAGTTTCTCGGAGAAAGAGACGAAAGGCTGTTTTACCGCAGTGGCTCCGACGGGAAATAACCACGGACCGGTGCGTGTGGCGAACAAATACCATTTTGCCTACGAAGACGGAACCCCGCATTATTCTTTCGGGACTACCTGTTATACGTTTGATCTGATTCCGCAGGAGATCGTAGAGCAGACCTTTGAGGAACTGAAAAAGGGATATTTTAATAAGATGCGGTTCTGCATTATGCCGAAGCACTATGATTTCTGCCTGAAAGACCCGGTGGCCTTTCTTTACGAGGGGACACCCATGGATGCTTCTGTACTGACCCGGGATAATTTCAGTGCGTATAACGGAGCGGCGGAAGGAAATGACTGGGATTTTACGCGTTTTCATCCGGCCTTTTTTCAGATTCATGACCGCACGGTGCAGCGGCTGATGGATTTGGGGATGGAGGCGGATATGATTATCTTCCACGCATATGACCGGTGGGGATTTTCACGGATGTCCATGGAGGATAATCTCCGATATGTCCGCTATGTTACAGCCAGATACAGTGCGTACCGCAATGTCTGGTGGGCGCTTGCCAATGAGTATGAGATCCTGGGGCATTTAAAAGAGGCTGACTGGGAGCGCCTGGCACAGGAACTGACGTCGCATGATCCGTATCATCATCTGGCATCGATTCATAACTGTGAGACGTTTTATGATTACACAAAACCCTGGATTACGCATTGCAGCTGCCAGCGCTGCGACCATTATCGGACTTCCGAATATACAGATGATATGCGTGCACAGTATGGCAAACCGGTTGTCTGGGATGAATTCGGATATGAGGGAGATTTTCCCCACTGCTGGGGGAATTTTACTCCGGAAGAGGTTGTCCGGAGATCGTGGGAGGCCATCCTCCGCGGGGGATATGCCGGCCATGGGGAAACCTTTCAGAGTGAAGATGACATTATCTGGTGGTGCCATGGCGGGAAGCTCAAGGGAGAAAGCGCCGAGCGGTTCCGCTTTATGCGGGAGTTCCTGGAGGATGTGCCGGGGTGCGGCTAAAAGTTTGCTCACTTAAGAGATGATCTGCACTTCCAGTGGGACGATAAGCTGGCGATTCCGGAAGACCCTGCTTACGAGGGCGATTATTATTTCTATTATTACAGCATATGGAGACCTTCGTTCCGTCAGATCTGGGTGGATGATGAGACAGAGTTTGACGTGGAAGTGATCGATACCTACGATATGACGGTGACGCCGGCGGGGCGGTTCAAAGGAAGATTTAATGTGCCGCTGCCCGGGAAACAGTACATGGGAATACGGCTGAAGCGGGTAAAAAATTAAAACATTAATTTAGCTGAGGAAGGGTTTTATATATACAGAAAAGACGGGCGGAGAGAAATCTTCTGCCCGTCTTTTCTGTATCTTAAAGCGTTTTGTCCAGAACACTTTCCCTCACCACCAGTGAGGTGGACAGGGATGTTTTTGTGTGAAAGCCATAGCTTTTCTCCGCGCGGCTCAGGAGCTTTCGGACTCCCATTGCGCCGAGCTCCTTTTTGGGTACATTCATGGTAGACAGCGCCGGGTTCATCATATCACAGAGCGGCATATCATCAAAACCGATGATGGAGATATCCTCCGGAATCCGGTATCCGTGTGCCTGAAACGCTTTCATGGCTGCCGCCGCGATAATATCGTTATCCGCAAAGTAGGCTTCCGCCAGCTCAGGTTCTTCCTCCAGTATCTGCATCATATCCTGGAATCCTCTCTGTGAGGTGGGGGAGAGCTTATGCGTGATGGCATCCGCAACCGGCAGATCATGCGCGAACAGTGCGTCGCGGAAACCGGTGGCACGCTCGTTGAAATTCCCGCAGATGACGTTGGAGTGGAGATGCCCGATTCGGGTGTGGCCGCAGCGAATCAGGTAGTTCGTCGCCTGGTAGGCTCCCTGTGTATTGTTGATCAGGACACAGTCAAAGTCGATGCTGTCATAATAGCAGTCCAGAACGACAATAGGTACCGGAAAATCCCGGAACCAGTTGAAATCTGAAGGAGCCATCTCTGTTGCCAGAAGCAATATGCCGATACAGTTGATGCTTTTTAAGGCTTCAATCTGTTCTCCGATATTTCCCGGTTCGTGGATGTAGGACATGTGCAGGGCGCAGTGTTGGAGCGAACTTTCCTGGGTAATGCCCTCTGTGAGTTCCGAAAAGAACGGCGTGTTGGCAATGATCTGCTCATGTTTTTTGTAGGTAACGAACTGTATGACGGGAGCGTCAGCGGTGTTTTTCTCTGCTTTCTTATTTACATAGCCATATTGCGCTGCGGCATTGTATACCATTTCCCGTGTGGCTTCGCTGATGCCGGGCTTGTTGTTAAATACCATAGAAATTGTTGCAGGGGACACGCCCAGAATCGCGGCCAGTTCTTTTGCTGAGATGGACATTGTAAATGGAACCTCCTTGGGGTCATGTATGATGAAGCAGTCGTTTGGCACAGAAGTAAAATAAAAGTGTGCCGAATATATCAAAATTTCATGTCGATTAAATCTGATTATTTCTATCATATCGTTAAATATTCAATTAGTCAAATACTATCTTGGGAAAATATTAAATAGTAGAATTGCACAATGACCAGAATGAAAAAACAATCGTTTTTTTTATTGTGGATGTGAACAATTGGGAAGAAATACTAAAAATAAAACTCAAATGTGAAATTTAACAGAAACTATTGACAATAACCGGAGGGTTACCTATAATTAATTTAACTAAATTCATTAAAACAAAGCGATATTTCACTAAATTAATTCAAACTTTAAACAGCGCGGCATAGTTTTCTTCGGGGCATAACGCGACGGTGAAAAATATGTGTTTACAACAGTTAAGTTATTAAACAGCTGCAAATCAATATATGAGAACATCGAAAGGATATCGGAAGCATGAAAAGAGTATGGTGGAAAGAGAGCGTGGTCTATCAGATCTATCCGAGAAGTTTTAAGGACAGCAATGGGGATGGAATAGGAGATCTGAACGGTATTACGGAGAAACTGCCTTACATTAAGGAACTGGGAGCAGATGTGATCTGGCTGTCGCCTATTTATCAGTCGCCGAATGTGGATAATGGGTATGATATCAGTGATTACCAGAGCATCATGGATGAGTTCGGGACTATGGAGGATTTTGACCGCATGCTTGCGCGGGCTCATGAGCTGGGACTGAAGATTATGCTGGATCTGGTTGTGAACCATACCTCGGATGAGCACCGATGGTTTGTGGAAAGCTACTCCGGCAGAGACAATCCATACCGGGATTTTTATATCTGGCGGGAACCGAAGGAAGGAAAAGAGCCGAATAACTGGGGGGCAAATTTTGGCGGCAGCGCCTGGACTTTCGCGGAGGAGACGGGGATGTATTATCTGCATCTGTTTGCGGAGAAACAGCCGGATCTGAACTGGGAGAATGAAGCAGTACGTGATGCTGTGTATGAGATGATGACCTGGTGGTGTGATAAGGGGATTGACGGCTTTCGCATGGATGTGATCAGCCTGATTTCCAAAGTACAGGAAATGCCGGACGGGCCGGTGGGAGCCAACGGGCTGGGTGCGCCTTATCCCTATGTAGTAAGCGGGCCTCGTGTCCATGAATTTTTGCAGGAGATGAATGAGAGGGTTCTGTCCCGTTATGATCTGATCACGATCGGTGAGGCATTCGGTGTGACCTTGGATGAAGCGAAAAAATATGCCAACTCTGAGGGGACAGAACTGAATATGGTGTTCCATTTTGAACATATGGGTCTGGATAGCGGGGAGGATTTTTCCAAATGGTGTGATAAAAAGATTTCTCTTCCGGAGTTGAAGCAGGTGATGACCCGCTGGCAGAAAGGACTGGATGGGAAAGGGTGGAACAGCCTGTACTGGTGTAACCACGACCAGCCCCGGATTGTGTCGAGGTTTGGCAATGACGCTCCTGAGTATCGGGAAGTGTCCGCTAAAATGCTGGCGACCTGCCTGCACATGATGCAGGGGACCCCTTATATTTTTCAGGGAGAAGAGCTGGGGATGACGAATTATCCGTTTTCTTCTATGGAAGAATACCGGGATGTTGAAAGCATTCAGGCTTTTGAGGATAACGCCGCGTCCGGTACGGTTGATCCGGAGACTATGCTTCGCTATATCGCTTACAAGAGCCGCGACAATGCGAGGACGCCGATGCAGTGGGATGATACGGCACAGGGCGGTTTTACCGCGGGAACGCCGTGGATTGGCGTGAATCCGAATTACAGACTGATTAATGCGGCAGAGCAGATGGGGCGGGAGGATTCCGTTTTCCATTATTATCAGAAGCTGATCCGGCTGAGGAAAGAGTATCCGATTATTGTGTATGGTGCTTATGACCTGCTTTTGCCGGACAGTGAAGAAATCTATGCCTATTTGCGGAGATATGAAGGACAGACATTGCTGGTGGTTTGTAGCTTTACGGAAAAGAAGCAGATTTTTGAAGTGCCGGGAGAACTGGTGAATAAAGACGGGAACCTTTTGATCAGCAATTATGAAACCGCGGATGATGAGCGGGGGAAAGGCGTATCAGTTTTATCATTGAGACCTTATGAGGCGGATGTTATTTTGTTTTGATTATCAAATATATTCGACTCTGAGTAATAAAATATTTTAAGAAGGAGGCTTTTTGTAGCATGAAAAAGAAAGTAATCAGCAGTCTGTTGGTGGCTGCGCTGGCGGGTAGTCTGCTCACGGCCTGCGGATCGGGGAGCAGCACGTCGACTTCCGACGCGGCTTCGGATTCCAGTGTCACCGAGAGTGAGGAGGGTGTGACTACGACTTCGTATGGTGAGTACACCGAGGAAGATCCCTATCATCTGGTATTCTCATATATTGAGTTTTATACTCAGGATGAGAGCGCGAGGGAGGCGGTAGAGGAAGCAATCAACGAGTATATGATTCCTAACTATCATATTGAAGTGGAATTGTTGCCGCTGGAGTACGCTGAGTATGCCACAACCGTGCAGTTGATGATGTCCGGCGGGGACGAGCTGGATGTTGTCCCGATTTATTATACTTATGCAGCCAGCTGGATCAATATGGGCGGTGTCTATGACATGTCGGAATTTATGGACACGGAAGAAGGTCAGATGATCGTGGACGTTCTCGGTGAGGAAAACGCTTATGTTGGTGAGATGAATGGCATTCTCTATGGATTCTCTGCGAATAAGGAATCTGTAAACCTGAGTGGCCTTTGCATGAGGGCTGACATTTGTGATGAACTTGGACTCACAGAGGAATATAATCTGGATGAAAACGGAGATACTTTCACAGAGGCTTATGACTGGAGCGTGGCGACAGAAATCTTTGCGAGAGTGCAGGAGGCTTATCCGGATATGACGCCGCTGTACCTTTACAGCTCTGATCAGCTGGGGAACATGGTGGACTATGATGGTCTGCAGGACAACTTCGGCGGCCTGATTCTGCAGGAAGACCGGGAAAGTCTGGAAGTGGTCAATCTTTACGAGACCGAGAGTGTGTATGATATGCTCTATACGCTGGCGAAGTGGTATGATGCGGGATATATTTATCAGGATGCTGCTACAGATACGCAGGGAACCGCTACGATGATGAAGGCCGGCAATACTTTCAGTTATGTGACATCCATCAAGCCGGGATTCCTGGCTGAGGCTGAGGCGGCCAACGGCTGTGACTGCTATGTGATGTATTTCAAACAGGATGGCGGCACCGATGGTATGATCGCGACGACAAATGTATCATTCTTTAACACAGGTATCGCTTCCAACAGCGAAGATCCGGAGATGGCCTTTAAATTCGTTTCCGCACTTTACAACGATGCAACTCTTATGAATCTGTGGCAGTACGGTATTGAAGATGTCAACTATCAGGTGTTGGACGATGGTACTGCTTACTACATAGACGGTGAGGGTGACGGCAACTACGCATATCATCAGAACACCGGCTGGGCCATGGGCAACCAGTTTATCAGCTATGTGTGGAACGACGGTACAAAGACAGCGGATTACTGGGATCAGCTGGCAGCCTTCAATGATAACGCATACTATTCGCCGGCTTTCGGCTTTATGTGGGACAGCTCGGATTATTCTACCCAGATAACGGCTTTATCCAATGCTCTTGAAACCTATCGCGCGACTTTGACGACAGGCAGCTGCGGAACGGCAGGGTTGGACAGCACATTGCAGTCCCTGAATGATGCGCTCTACGCGGCCGGCCTGGAAGAAGTAATGGCGGCCAAGCAGGAGCAGCTGGATGCCTGGGCTGCAGAGCAGGAGTAAGAAATGATTACAAGAACGGAACGGATTCCGGTTACGAAAGACAGTTATCCCTTCGCCAGCGCGGAAAGGCTTTGCGGCCTTTCCGCCCGGGGATACTGTGAAAAAGAATATTATATGTACGGTACAGCCAATGTGTATCGGTCCGTGAATGAGACCGGCGAAGTCGAAATTGTGACGTCGGACGCGCCCTATGTGAACCGTTTCATCGTGCGGGGGCCGGAGAAGCCGGAGAATTGCAGCGGGAATGTGGTTGTGGAGATCATCAATCCGACCGCTTTTATGGAAATTGACCGGATGTGGATCCTGGGACATGAGCAGTTCATCCGGAACGGCGATATTTACATCGGCATTACCAGCAAGCCGAATACCATTCCGAAGCTGCAGGAATTTAATCCGCAGCGTTATGGGAAGCTGGACTGGAGCAATCCGATGCCGGAGAAGCCGTTTCCTTTTGATCCGGAGGAGCTGATTCGGGAAAAAGGCGTTCTGCCCGATCTGAATATCAGTTATGAGACGGGTTTGTTCTGGGATATGCTGACAGACCTTGCGTGGCTGCTTCGATCGGAGGATGAGAAAAATCCGCTTCTGGGATTTCCGCGGGACTACCTTTACCTGACCGGATGGTCTCAGTCGGGATGCTACCTGCTGCGCTATCTGAACAGCTTTGCTTATCGTCCTGAGGTTGCGCGTGGGGGAGCAGTGTTCGACGGATACCTTACCGAAGGCGCGGTTCGCAATGTGGTGACGCCGGTGAATCAGTATGAAGCCGGAACGGCTTGCAGTTATCGCCTGTATCGTGTGGAAAAAGTGAGAGAGCCGTATATTGCTGTTCAGACTGAGAGCGAGAACGGGCGTTACGGAGCCTGGCAGACCATGCGTGCGGACAGCGATGCGCCGGATTTCCGTTATCGGCTCTATGAGGTGACTGGTGTCAGTCACGACAGCGTGTACAGCCTGGTGCGGTATTATCAGAATGACCCGGACATGGAGCGGACTCACTGCCTGCCGTCCTACAGCGGTCTGGAGCCGGAGGGGAATGATTATCCCTCGGAGATCCTGTTTGCGGCGGCCTTCCGGAATCTGTTTACCTGGGTCAGGACGGGTGTCGGCCCTAATCACTGTGACAGGATTCCGACGGACTCAGAAGGTGAGAATCGAAAGGATGCCTTTGGAAACACGCGGGGCGGCCTTCGTACCTGCCTGCTGAATTATCCTACTGGCCGTTACAACAGCACCAGTACGATCCCGAAGGGGAGCAATCTGCTGGATCCGGAGAGCGATAAGAACGGTCTGTTCGGGTATCAGGAAGGTTTTTCCGCGGGAATGCTGGCGGAACTGTATGGTTCTCTGGAACACTACCGGGAGCTAGTAACGCAGGATACACAAGAGCAGGTAAGCCGGGGATTTGTCTGCCGCGAGGATGCACAGCGGCTGGTGGAAATCGCAGTTGCGCTGGCGAAAAAACGCGGGCTGGAATAAAGAAAGTTTAAAAGGGAAAAGGGAATTGCAATAGAAGGAAAAGTGTGCCGGTGTGAAAAACACGGAAAAAGGGATCTGGGAATGCTCAGATCTCTTTTTGGGGAAAAACAACTTCTAAAATTTATAGATTTTATATTGACATGCAGAGGTAAATTTAATAAAATTATACTTAATAATACTGAATTTATCAAGACATAAAATTTAATTCAACTAGTTGCCAAATAATAAACTGTAAAATGAAGACAGGAGGGTTTTTACGGAGATGAAGAAAGTAAAGATCGGTTTTGTACCTACCAGAAGAAGCATCTTCAGCGCGCCGGATGCGATCAAGTACGCGAATCTGACGAGGAAGAAGCTGGAAGAGCTCGGTGTTGATTTTGTGGATATCACGGATATCAACGAGGAGGGGCTTTTTTACGATGAGGGAGATCGGGAGGCCATCCGGGCGAAGTTTACCGCAGCGGGCGTGAAGGGACTTTTCTTCCCGCACGGGAATTTCGGTACCGAGTATGTCTGCGCCAGACTGGCGAAGGATATGGGGCTGCCGGTTCTGCTGTGGGGACCGCGGGATGAGCGCCCGGAGGAGAACGGCGTCCGCCTGCGCGACAGTCAGTGCGGCCTGTTTGCTACGGGAAAAGTGCTGCGCAGATTCCGGGTACCGTTTACTTATATGACAAACTGCAGACTGGAGGATGAGGAGTTTACCCGCGGATTGTTTAATTTCCTGGCGGTCTGCAACGTGGTGGATGTGTTCCGCCATATAAGAATTCTTCAGATCGGCCCCCGCCCCTTTGATTTCTGGTCCACGATGTGCAACGAGGGCGAATTGCTTGAGAAGTTCAATATTCAGCTTTCCCCGATTCCTCTTTCCGAGCTGACTTCCATGATGAAGACGGTCCGCGCAGATCATGCGGATGAGGTGCAGGAGGTCGTGGATTATTGCACGGCCAATATGAATATCTGTGTAAAACCGGAGGAGCTTAACACCATCGCGGCGCTGAAGGTGGCAATCCGAAAGCTTGCGGATCAGTATGGCTGCAATGCGGGTGCCATCCAGTGCTGGAATGCCCTGCAGACGGAGATCGGTATCATGCCCTGCGCGGCGAACTCTTTATTAAATGAGGAAGGTTTCCCGGTCGTCTGCGAGACCGATATTCACGGAGCCATCACGGCGCTGCTTGTGGAGGCGGCCAGCTTAAATGAGACGAGAAGTTTCTTTGCAGACTGGACGGTGCGCCATCCGGACAATGAGAACGGCGAGCTTCTGCAGCACTGCGGACCGTGGCCGATTTCCGTGGCGCAGGAGAAGCCGACCATCGGCTATCCGCTGGCATTCGATCATCCGGGTGCGGTAGAGGCACAGGCGAAGTTCGGCGATGTGACGCTGGCGCGGTTTGATGGCGACAACGGGGAATATTCCATGCTGCTCGGCAATGCGAAGGGCGTGGAAGGACCTTATACAAAGGGAACCTATCTCTGGGTGGAAGTGCAGAACTTAAAGCGCCTGGAGGCAAAGCTGGTGGAGGGGCCTTACATCCACCACTGTGTCGGCATTCATGAGAATGTGGTGCCGGTGCTCTACGAGGCTTGCAAATATATAGGGGTTGCTCCGGATCTGTATGACCCGATTGAGGAAGATGTGAAAGCATATTTGAGAGGTGAATGATCATGTATACGAACAAAGAACTGGCGAAACTGGCGTATAAGCTGAGAAAAGATACGCTGGACATTATCATGGCCGGCAAGGCGGGACATATTGGCGGCGATATGAGTGAGATGGACATTCTGGTGCAGCTCTATTTTAAGCATATGAATATCTCTCCGGAAAACGCGGACGATGAGAACAGAGACCGTTTTGTCTTAAGCAAGGGACATTCCATGGAGGCGTATTACGCAGTCCTCGCGGAGAAAGGATTTTTTCCGCTGGAGGAGGTTCTGGAGAAATTTTCCAAATTCAACACAAAATTTATCGGACATCCCAATAACAAGCTGCCGGGAATCGAGATGAACTCCGGCTCTCTTGGTCATGGGCTGCCGGTTTCCATCGGCATGGCTCTCGCGGGGAAGATGAACAAAAAGGATTATCGGGTCTATACCGTCATGGGCGACGGTGAACTGGCGGAAGGTTCCGTCTGGGAAGGCGCGATGGCCGGCGGACATTACAAGCTGGATAATCTCTGCGCGGTGGTTGACCGCAACCGTCTGCAGATTTCCGGTTCTACGGAGGATGTGATGAGCCAGGATGACCAGGCGACCAGATGGAGCGCATTCGGGTGGAATGTGATCGAGGTAAACGGCAACGATATGGAAGAGCTGGATGCTGCTTTTGACAAAGCGGCTGAAACCAAAGGATGCCCTACTGTGATCATCGCCAATACCACAAAGGGCTGCGGCGCGTCCGTAATGGAGAATAAGGCGGCGTGGCATCACAAGGTACCGACTGCGGAGGAATATACGGCAATCGTGGAAGAACTGAAGGCGAGAGAGGAGGCTATCTGATCATGGCGAAAATTGCGAATAAACAGGTAATATGTGATGTGCTGATGGAGCATGCGAAGGAAGATAAGGATATCGTGGTTCTCTGCAGTGACTCCAGGGGGAGCGGTTCCATGACTCCCTTTGCGAATGAGTATCCGGAGCAGTTTGTGGAGACCGGTATCGCGGAGCAGAATCTGGTAAGCATCTCTGCAGGTCTGGCAAAATGCGGGAAAAAGCCTTTTGCGGTTTCCCCGGCCAGTTTTCTCTCTACCAGAAGCTATGAGCAGGCAAAGGTCGACTGCGCGTACTCTAATACAAATGTTACGCTTGTCGGCATCAGCGGCGGCGTCAGCTATGGCGCCCTTGGCATGAGCCATCACTCCGCGCAGGATATCGCGGCGATGTCGGCGATTCCGAATATGCGTGTTTATCTGCCGAGTGACCGGTTCCAGACCGGAAAGCTGATCGAGGCACTGCTTCAGGATCAGAAGCCCGCCTACATCCGTGTGGGAAGAAATGCGGTGGATGATGTTTACACCGAAGATAATGTCCCGTTCGAGATGGATAAGGCGACTGTGGTCGCGGAGGGAACCGATGTACTGATCGTAGCCTGCGGCGAGATGGTGGGTCCGGCCAAAGCGGCGGCGGAGCTCTTAAAAGAGCAGGGAATTTCTGCCGGCGTACTCGATATGTACTGTGTAAAGCCGCTGGATGAGAAGACACTGGTTGAGAAGGCGTCAAAAGTCAAAGCGGTAATTACCGTGGAAGAACATGCGCCCTACGGTGGACTTGGCTCCATGGTCTGCCAGGTCATCTGCAGGGACTGCCCGAAAAAAGTCGCGGTAATGGCGCTTCCCGACGCACCGGCTGTATCCGGCACATCGAAGGAAGTATTTGCGTACTACGGCCTTTCCGCGGAAGGAATCTCCGCGAAGGCGAAGGAACTGTTAAATAGGTAAATAAAAGACGGCGGAGGAAAATAAGGAAATCAACGTGCCTGCGTTGAAAAGGAACGTCGAATTCTTTATAGAGGTAGCTAAATATGATGAAAGAATATGTTATCGGCATCGACCAGAGCACGCAGGGTACAAAAGCGCTTCTGTTTGACCGCTGCGGGAAGCTGATTGCCCGCTGTGACATTCCCCATGCACAGATTATCAATGATCTGGGATGGGTATCCCATAATATGGAGGATATTTATCACAATGTTCTGCATGTGACGCGGGAACTTTTGCAGCTGATAAAAGTATCGCCGGAGCAGGTGGCATGCATCGGACTCAGCAACCAGAGAGAGACAACCTGCATGTGGCAGAAAAGCACAGGGAAACCTCTGGATTACGCCGTGGTCTGGCAGTGCAGCCGCGCAAAGGATATCGAGGAGCGCGTGGCGTCTTTGGGACAGGCGGAAGAGATTCGCCGGAAAACGGGAATCCCGTTGTCTGCGTACTATCCGGCCTGCAAGATGGCATGGCTTCTTGCCGCACATCCGGAGGCGTTATCCGATCCGGAGGATATCTGCCTGGGGACGGTCGACGCATGGCTGGTATTTAAACTGACGGAGGAACATGCGTTTCGGACGGATTATTCCAACGCTTCCCGGACGCAGCTGTTCAACATCCATACCCTGGAGTGGGATGAGGAACTCTTAAGTCTCTTCGGAGTATCGAAACAGATGCTGCCGGAGGTTACAGATTCCGACAGCGTTTTCGGGTATACAACGATGGAAGGCCTTTTCCCGGAGGCAATCCCTGTATGCGGTGTGCTTGGAGATTCTCACGGCGCTCTTTTCGGACAGGGCTGCCATGAGGCAGGCATGGTGAAGACAACCTACGGGACCGGATCTTCTGTGATGATGAATATCGGCGATGCGCCGATCTTAAGCGAAAACGGGATGGCGACATCCCTTGCATGGAAGAGAAATGGCCGGGCGGAGTATGTGCTGGAAGGAAATTTAAATTACACGGGTGCTGTGATTACCTGGCTGAAGGATGATCTGGGACTGATCAATTCTGCCGGGGAAACGGATGCCCTGGCGAGGTCTGCCAATTCGGCGGACCGGACGTATCTGGTGCCGGCCTTTTCCGGCCTGGGCGCTCCCTACTGGGATTCGGAGGCACTGGCAAGTTTCTGCGGGATGAGCCGGACGACGCGGCGTGCGGAACTGGTAAAAGCCGGTCTGGAGAGCATCGCGTATCAGATTACAGACCTGATCTTTGCGATGGAAGGAGATACGGGTATTAATATAGAAGAAGTCCGTGTGGACGGCGGACCGACGAAAAATACCTACCTGATGCAGTTCCAGAGTGATTTGCTTCAGAAGAAAATTGCAATCCCGGAGTATGAGGAATTGTCGGGCATCGGGGCTGCTTATATGGCGGGCATCAGCTGCGGATTTTATGAGGAGAAGACGCTGTTTGCGGGAATGAAACGCTCCCGTTTTTCTCCGGAGATGAATCCGTCTGTCCGCGATGAAAAATACAGCGGATGGAAATCAGCGGTTTCGACAGTGTTAAGTAATAAATAGGAAGAAAGATTTTTCGTAAGAATAAATCACGGGAGGAGTTGCCGGATGAGACAATATGAAACATTTAAGTTAAAGTTTAAAGGTGCGGCACCGGAGAGTTCTCAGGCTGCTGTCAATCTGGAGGCTGCGTTTACGGTCGGTGAGGAAACGGTAAAGGTAAAGGGATTTTACGCCGGAGATGAATCCTATGCGGTGCGTTTTTATCCGGTGAAACCGGGATGCTATACATGGAAAGTGACCGGCGCTGTGGAAGCGGAGGGCAAGGAAGTCTGTGATGCGGCGGTGTACCCGGGCATGGTAAAAGCAGAAGAAACTCATTTTGCCTATGAGAATGGGGAGCCGTTTTATCCGTTCGGAACGACCGTCTATGCCCTTGCGCATCAGAGTGAGGAGATCATTGAGCAGACGTTCGCGTCGCTTGAAAAATCGCCTTTTAATAAGGTTCGGCATTGCATTTTCCCGAAACATTATTCTTACAATCACAATGACCCGGAGCTTTATCCTTTTGAGAAGAAGGAGGATGGCAGCTGGGATGTGCACCGTCCCTGCTTTGCCTACTGGGACCATATGGAGAGTATCATCCGCCGCCTGGGGGAGATGGGCATCGAGTCCGATTTAATCCTGTTTCACCCGTATGACAACTGGGGCTTTGCAACGATGAGTATGGAGGAAAATCTGGTCTACCTGGACTACCTGCTGCGCAGACTTTCGGCAATCCCGTATATCTGGTGGAGTCTGGCCAATGAGTATGATATCATGTTTTCCCGCACGAAGGAGGATTGGTATGTGATTGAGGATTACGTGGCGGCAAACGATCCGTATCATCACCTGCTCAGCAACCATAACTGCATGAAATTTTATGATTTTTCAAGACCGAATATTACGCACTGCTGCATCCAGACGCCGGCGATGCATCTGACCGGAGCAATGATGGAGCGTTACGGCAAGCCGGTTGTATTTGACGAGTGCGAATATGAGGGCGACATCGAGTTTAACTGGGGAAATATCTCGGCATTCGAGATGGTTAACCGTTTCTGGAAGGGGTGCGTGGCCGGCGGTTATGCGACGCACGGCGAGACTTTCTGGTCGGAGGATGAGGTGCTCTGGTGGGCGAAAGGCGGCGTGCTGAAAGGGGAGAGTCCGCAGCGGATTGCTTTTCTGCGTGATATCATCTCCGAATTGCCGGGCGCCTTAAAACCCTGGCAGGAGCCGATCTATGAGGATTACGGAGAAATGCCGGATAATGGCACATTTGAGATATTTATGGCTCTCAGGGCGTCGCTTACTGAAGAGGAGCGGATCAACCTGGAGTGGAAGGACGCGCAGTATGCCGGACACATAGAGGACGAGGTGTTTTTGAAATACCTCGGAAACCAGTGCTGCAGTGTCTCTGCAATCCGTCTGCCGAAAGATCATACCTATAAGGTGGAAGTCATTGACGTGTGGGAGATGACAAGGACGACGGTTTATGAGGAGGCAAAAGGGAAAACCATGCTGAAGCTTCCGGGGAAGGCCGGCATGGCGGTTCTGGCGACCAGGGTAGAATAAGCATCATTTTTGTGACCATTCTGTGAAATACAGGTTTTTTGCTTGCACCGTATTGGATTTGATTTTATAATTTGTAATTATTCAGCATTTCCGAGCCTGGTTCTGAATAATTCACGATTTGAAGGAAAATTAACAACTCGGTGCAGGTGTTTTTGAAAGGATGGGATTGAACATGACGGATGCGGATAAAGAATGGTCAAAGGAAGTATACCATACCCTGCCGTTGGGGAAGAAAATTCAGTATATTGTACAGTATTACAGAGTAGTGCTGATCCTGATTGCCGCCGGTATTGTGATTTTAATCTGGGGGATCTATAAAATCCTTCATCCGGATCCGACGTCCCTTTTAGAGGTGACGCTGGTGGAGGCCGCGACGCCTCTGGGAGATGAGGCGGATGTCTTCGACCGGTTTTTCGAGGAGAACGGGTATAATGCCGAGGAGGAAGAGATCAGCGTGACGGTGATGGATTCCACAACATATACGTCACAGCTGCTGATGGCACGCCTGATGACAGCTGAGATCGATCTGTTGGCCGGGGATGAAGATACTGCGGAGATGCTGGTGGAAGGCGAGGGACTGCTCGAACTGGAGGAGCTTTTGCCGGACGACGTGCTGGAAGAGTATGCGGACAGTCTGTATTATGCGGAAGATCCGGAGACCGGCGAAGAACATGTCTATGCGGTGCTGCTTCCGGAGGGCAACGTGCTGGTGCAGGATGGATATTATGCAGATGCCGTGTATGTCGGTATTGCCTACACGGCGGAGCATTCGGAGATGGCGGAGACGATGATAGAATATCTGCTGGAACAATAGAACGATTCGTGTGATTGTCCGGCAGTTCTTGAAACACATACTTTGTTACAGGACAGGAGGAAGGGCTATGGTAATAGAAGACGCGGCGGACAGACTGATCGAATGGTCTGCCGATTTGGAGGAGAGTGAGAGACACAGGAGGCTGCGGATATTTTTTCTCGTGGCGACAGTTGCCGCTTTTGTGTGGTTTATGATTGTGGCGATTCCGTTTTTCCTGTTGCTGACGCCGATATTTCTGGTGATTTTCCTGGTGTTCCGATTGTATAAAACGACAACATTTGATTTTTCCCTGAATGGAGATGTTTTCCGCGCTTCCGTAATTTACAACCAGAGAAGACGCAGAAAGAAGATAAAGTTTCGGGTCTCGGATATCAATTATATCGTCCGGAAAGTAGAGCAGGAAGGAAAGACAAAATTCTACTGTGATAAAACGGACGAGGGCAGCCTGTGTACGATTGTAGCGAATTATAAGGGCAGCCGTCTGTCTCTGGTAGTTCCGTTAAACGATGAGTTCCTGAGGGCGGTTCGGACGAAGGTGCGGTAGCTGCTGAGACTGATTCGGCATCGAAAATCAAGTGCGGCGGAGTGCAGTATAATAGAATAACATGGTATAGCTGGGAGTGCAATCTGCCGGCTATTTCTGTTGCATTCATAAACCTTTTTGTGCTTTATGCTTAAAAGTGTGGCGAAATGATGGTGAAAAAATGAAATTTTTGTTAAAAACGGGTTGACAGTTAGATATGGTGGGGTTACAATACTTGTGTATTTTACATGAAAAGATTTATTTTTTTTGTGCGAATTAACAAACTCTTTGCCTGCGGGCGCGGAGAAAATTGTAAATGCCGGACAATTTTCCGACGGCGCAGGTGGAAGGAAAAAGGAGAAAGGAGAGAAAGTATATGGATGCAAAATCCGAAACAAAACAGTTGGGGCATAAGGCAGCTGTGTTCAAACGTTATCTGCCCCTGTATCTGATGTTCCTGCCCGGCGCGATCTATCTGGTGATCAACAACTATATCCCGATTGGCGGCCTGATTGTTGCGTTTAAGTCTTATAACGTGCGTCAGGGACTCTTCGGCAGTGACTGGTGTGGTTTTCAGAACTTCCGGTTCTTATTTGCCACATCGGATGCCTGGGTTATCACGAGGAACACGATTCTTTACAATGCGGCCTTCATTATCATTAACCTGGTCGTAGGTATTGCGTTCGCTATCTTCATCTGCGACACGGTTCACAGACGGCTGAGCAAGGTTTACCAGAACGCGATCCTCTTCCCGTATCTGATGTCGGCCGTGGTTCTTGGCTATATCGTATACGCGTTTTTCAGCCAGAGCCTTGGTATCGTGGACAACACGATTCTTCCGTTCTTTGGAAAGGAATCGATCGCCTGGTACTCGGAGGCGAAGTACTGGCCGGCGATTCTGATCTTCTTCAATACCTGGAAGGGTGTGGGTTACGGATGTCTGATCTATATCTCGACGATCAACGGCATTGATCCGACGTTATATGAGGCAGCGAGCCTGGACGGTGCGACAAAGTGGCAGCAGATCCGCAACATCACGCTTCCCGAGCTGACCCCCACCATTATTACTCTGACCCTGATGAATGTCGGACGTATCTTCTATTCCGACTTCGGTCTTTTCTATCAGGTTCCGAGAAACTCGGGCGCGATTTTCTCGACGACGAACGTTATCGATACATACGTGTACCGCGGCCTGATGGAGCAGTCGAACATCGGTATGTCGGCGGCGGCGGGCTTTTACCAGTCCATCGTAGGTTTCTGCATTGTGCTTTTGGCGAACGCGATCGTCCGTAAGTTCAGCAGAGAGAATGCATTGTTCTAGGGCGGAGGTGAACAGAGATGAAGAAAAAACCATTTTCCAAATTTGAGATTGGCGCGAATGCGATCATGATTATCTGGACGATCCTGATCATCCTTCCGTTTGTACTTTTGTTTATGTCCTCGATCACTGAGGAGAACACGCTGGTGGCCAACGGTTACGCGTTCTTCCCTGAGAAGTTCTCCGGCGCGGCGTACGTGTACCTGTTTAAATCCGGCACGACCATTATCCGTGCTTACGGCGTCAGTATTCTTGTGACAGCCATCGGTACTCTGGCGAACGTGGCACTGTGTGCGCTGATGGCGTATCCGCTGTCCCTGCAGAATCTGCCGGGGCGCAGAGCACTGAACTTCTTCGTATTTTTCACGATGCTGTTCAACGGCGGTATCGTTCCTTCCTACCTGCTGTGGACGTCATTGGGAGTGAAGGATACGATCTGGGCGCAGATCCTGCCGAACTTCCTGGTCAGCGCGTGGAACGTAATTATGATCCGTACATACTTTGCCAATAGTATTCCGGCTGCTCTTTATGAGGCGGCGGAGATCGACGGCGCTTCCCAGATGACGATTTTTACAAAGATTGCACTGCCTCTGGGCAAGCCGATTCTGATCACGATGGGAACCTTCGCGGGTCTGACTTACTGGAATGACTGGACGAATGGACTGTACTATATTGTAAAGAATAAGAATCTGTATAATGTACAGAACCTCTTAAACCAGATGGTCAGCAATATTCAGTATCTGGCAAACAGCAGCGACTCCAACGTGAGTTCGGCGGCGGCCTCGATTCCTTCGACGGCTATCCAGATGGCAATCGCGATTGTCGCGATTCTCCCGATCATGGCCATCTTCCCGTTCTTCTCCAAGTACTACACCAAGGGTCTTACTCTCGGCAGCGTGAAGTAACAGGGCAAATATGTGATTGACCGTGCGGCTATTGACCGGTATACTGTTTTTAGCCGTGCGGTTATCGATAGTATATTAATTTTAATTAAGGAGGAAACTATGAAAAAGAAAATTATCAGCAGTCTTTTGGTGATGGCTCTGGCAGGTTCCCTGATCGGAGTTGCCGGCTGCGGGAGCAGCAGCTCTTCCAGCGGCTCCAGTACCGGAGCGACCAGTTCTACGGATGAGGTGACCGTCACATCCTATGGCGAGTACACAGCGGATGATCCGTATCATCTTACCTTTGCTTTTGTTGAGTTCTATGAGCAGGATGACGATGCGAGAGCGGCGGTTGAGGATGCCCTGAACGAGTATCTGACCGAGAATTATCACATCGAGGTAGAGTTCCTTCCGCTGCAGTATGCGGAGTATCAGACGACCCTTCAGCTGATGATGTCCGGCGGCGACGCTCTGGATGTTATGCCGATCTACTACACCGATACTTCCAGCTGGATTTCCATGGGCGGCGTCTATGACATGAGCGAATTTATGGACACCGCTGACGGCCAGGCGATTATCGATGCGCTGGGTGAAGAGAACGCGTATGTTGGTACGATGAACGGCACGCTGTATGGCTTCCCTGCAAACAAAGAGTCTGTGGAACTCGGCGGCCTGTTCATGCGTGCGGATATCTGTGATGAGTTGGGGATCACCGAGGAGTACAATCTGGCGGACTATGATTCCGGCGAATTCCCCGGCGAGTGCTATGACTGGTCTGTAGCGACTGAGATTTTTGAAAAAGTACATGAAGCATATCCGTCCATGACCTGCCTGTATATGTATCAGTCCGATCAGCTGAACCGTTTTGCAGACTTTGACTATCTGGTAGATTACTTCGGCGGCCTGGATCTGCAGGCAGATCGGACCAGCACAGAGGTCGTAAATATCTTTGAGACAGATACTTTCTACGATGAGGTTTCTCAGCTTGCTGAGTGGTACGACGCGGGTTACATTTATCAGGATGCGGCTACCGATACCCAGGGTACCGCTACCATGATGAAGGCCGGCAATACTTTCAGCTATGCGACCGCAATCAAGCCGGGCTTCCTGGCTGAGGCCGAAGCATCCAACGGCTGTGAAGGCTATGTTATGTACTTCAAGACCGGCGGCGGCACAGATGGTTATATCACAACCACCAACGTATCCTTCTTCAACACCGGTATCGCGACCAACAGCGAAGATCCGGAGATGGCGTTCAAGTTTATCTCTGCGCTGTACAGCGATCCTACCGTAATGAACCTGTGGCAGTATGGTATCGAGGATGTCAACTATCAGGTACTTGACGACGGCACGATCTACTATGTGGACAGTGAGGATAACGGCAACTTTGCTTATCATCAGAACAGCGGATGGTCCATGGGTAACCAGTTCATCTCCTATGTATGGAATGACGGCACCAAAGAAGCGGACTACTGGGATCTGTTAGCTTCTCACAATGACAATGCTTACTATTCACCGGCATTCGGATTTATGTGGGATTCCTCGGATTACTCCACACAGATCACGGCTCTGTCGAATGCATGGTCTACCTATGAGTACACACTGCTGACCGGCAGCTGCGGCACCGCAAATCTGGACAGCACCATCGAGGCCTTAAACAATGCACTCTATTCTGCGGGTCTGGAAGAGGTAATGGAAGCAAAGCAGGCGCAGCTGGATGAGTGGCTTGCGGAGCAGTAAATCAAATGACATGAAAAGCAAACAGTAAAGCGTATCGTTGATAAACGGACGTGATACGAACATGGCAAACGACATTTGTCATAACAATTACAGCGGCGGAATCGGCGCGTAATACACGGGAAGGGAGCTGGCCGGAGAAAAAGGCCGGCTCCTTTTTTCAAAAGTTTATTGTTTTTTCAGTAAGGAGAATAAGGAGGAAGTGAGGCTATGGCGAAATTTCACACCACGACAAATCCCGAAATGAGCGAGCGGGAGAAAAGAAACGCTACGCGCGCGAGAAAGATCGCTGCGCAGGGGATGGTGCTTCTGGAGAATGACGGAGTGCTGCCTCTCGCGAAGGAGACAAAAAAGCTGGCGCTTTTCGGAAACGGCGCACGCAGGACCGTCAAGGGCGGCACCGGTTCCGGCGACGTGAACAGCCGCTTTGTCGTCAATGTGGAACAGGGGCTGGAAGCAGCGGGATATGAAATCACTACCAAATCATGGCTGGACGCGTATGACGCACAGGTAGAGGGCGCGCAGAAAGCCTATTATCTGGGTGTCAAAAAAGCGATGGATACTGTGGGAGAAGTGGCGGGAATAATGGAATTATTCAATCATCCCTTTACGGAACCGACGATTCAGGTGATCACAAAAGATTCCTTAGATGCAGGGGATTGTGTTACAGCGATTTTTGTGATTTCCCGTAATTCCGGGGAGGGGAAAGACCGTTCTCCCGTTGCAGGGGATTATGAGCTGAATGAGGAGGAGAAAAACTCCATCCAGGCGTTGACAGAGGTTTATGATAAGGTGATCATTGTACTGAATGTGGGCGGTGTGGTCGACACAAAGTTCCTGCGGGGATGCAAGGGAATCAACGCGATCCTTCTGATGAGCCAGGCCGGAAACATCGGCGGTTATGCTCTGGCGGATGTGCTCACCGGAGCGGTCACGCCCAGCGGACATCTGACCGATACATGGGCGGAGAATTATACCGATTATCCCGGTTCCGATGTTTACAGCCATATGAACGGAAATGTGGACGACGAGTATTATAATGAGGGGATTTACGTGGGATACCGGTATTTTGATACGTTCGGCATTACGCCTGCGTATCCGTTCGGCTATGGTTCTTCTTATACGACGTTTTCCGTGGAGACGAAGGATGTGTCTGTGGAAGAAAATCAGATCACTGTGAAGGCGGCGGTAAAGAATACCGGAGATGTTTACAGCGGACGTGAGGTCGTGCAGGTGTACTATTCCGCATCGGACGGGAAGCTGGAGAAGCCTTATCAGGAGCTGGCGGCATATGCGAAGACCGGAGAACTGGCTCCGGGTGAGGAAGAGGAACTTACAATCTCATTTAAGGCAGAATCTATGGCATCCTATGATGAGAGCCGCGCCGCTTACGTGCTGGAAGCGGGAGACTATTATATCCGTGTGGGTGTAAATTCCAGAGCAACGAAAGTTGCGGCTGTGATCGAGCTGGTGGAGGAAGCTGTTACGGAGAAGCTGGCAAATAAGCTGCCACTCGATTGCGAGCTTGACCTGATTTCCGCGAAAGATGCGGTTCCGTACACGTATGATGAGGAAAAACAGGAGATGGCTTCAGCGAAGCGTCTCGCGCTCAATGCAGAGAATCTCACATATAAGGAAGCAGTCTACAGCGGGATGCCGGAGCCTCTGGCAAAAGCGGATACCGACCGTGTGCTGACGGCTGACGATGTGCGGTCGGGAAGAGCTTCTCTCGATGATCTGGTTTCTCAGCTGACGGTGGAGGAGATGGCGCTTCTCTGCGTCGGAACCGCCCGCGGCGGGATTGGCACGGGATCGGTGATCGGATCTGCCTCCGCGGTCTGCCCCGGTGCGGCCGGCGACACGACTTCTGTCATGATTGACGATCGGGACATCCGGAATATGATCCTCGCGGACGGCCCGGCAGGCCTGCGTCTGATCACGGAGTTTCAGGTTGGCCCGGACGGGGAAAAGATTCCCGGCAACGATATGGCAATACCTGGAATGGAACTGATTGCAGGTGACGCTCCGAAGCCGGAGATTCCGGATGGAACAGTCAGTTATTATCAGTACTGCACCGCGATTCCCATTGCCTCTCTTCTGGCGATGACCTGGGACGAGGCGGTGATCGAGGAAGCCGGAGATATCGTGGGCGAAGAGATGATTGAACTTGGGATAACCTTGTGGTTGGCGCCGGGCATGAACATCCACCGGAATCCGCTGTGCGGACGGGATTTTGAGTATTATTCGGAGGATCCGCTCATTGCCGGAAAGTGTGCGGCGGCGGATACCCGCGGCGTACAGAAACATGCCGGTATAGGGACAACGATCAAGCATTTTGCATTCAACAACCAGGAGGATAACCGGATGCATACGAACGCACATGTCAGCGAGCGGGCAGCCAGAGAGATTTTCCTGAAGGGCTTTGAGATTGCGGTGAAGGAGTCGCAGCCGCTGTCTATGATGACGTCTTACAACCTGATCAACGGCATCCATGCGGCGAACAATTACGATATGCTGACCTCCCTTTGCAGAGACGAGTGGGGGTTTGAAGGCTTCGTTATGACCGACTGGGGGACGACCGGAAGCATCGAGATGGAGCCGGGCAAGACCTTTAAGTACGGCTGCTCGAACGCTGCGGGCTGTGTCAAGGCCGGCAACGAGCTGACGATGCCGGGCTGCCAGGCGGATGTGGATGAGATCATTCGTTCTGTCGGTGCGAAAGAAGGGGAAGTGGAGTATCCGCTGACTCTGGGAGAGCTGCAGAATGCCGCGAAGCGGATGCTGCGGGTGATCTTAAACAGCGCTGCCTACGAAGCGTAATTTAGGTAATAGAAAATAAGACGCGCACAGGATGTGTAACCGGGTTTTTACGGAGATTGGGTTGTGATGTTCGGAATGTCCGGTTCGTGTCCTGTGTGTATTCCCAAGGTAAGAAAGGAGAAGGAACGGAATGAAAATCAGAGGTGTGAACCTGGGGAATTGGCTGGTCCTGGAGAAGTGGATGAGTCCGGAGCTCTACTCCGGAACGACGGCGGAGGACGAGACATACCTCTGCCTCCAGCTTTCCGAAAATGAAAAGCGGGCGCGTTTAAAAGCGCACCGTGACCATTATATTACGAGCCGTGATTTTGCGTATCTGGCGGAAAAAGGTTTTAATGCCATCCGCCTGCCGGTGCCGTTTTTTGTGTTTGAGGATATCGGACCTTATGTGAGCTGTTCCGAATATGTGGATAAGGCGATGAAGTGGGCGAATCAGTATGGCCTGAAGGTGCTGCTGGATCTCCACACGGTTCCGGGCAGCCAGAACGGCAGTGATAATGCGGGAATCTGCGGCATCGTCCAGTGGGCAAATCATCCGGAGCGTGTCGAGCTTGCGCTGACTGTGCTGGAGCGTCTGGCACTGCGCTATGGAAATGATCCGGCGCTTTTCGGCATTGAAGTCTTAAATGAGCCGATGACGACGGACGGTGCGATGGCGCAGATGATGGCACAGTCCGGTACGAACATTATTGACCGTTATCCGGCGGTGGACAAGGAGGCGGCAAAGCTGAACGAGGGATACGATAATGCGTGGCTGGAGGGATTTTACCGGACAGCCTATGCCCGTATTCGAAATTATCTGCCGAAGGATAAAGTGGTAGTCTTTGACGACGCGTTTGACATTCATCATTTTGCGGACTGGGTTGCGGCGCAGGAGGATTTTGAAAACGTCATGATGGACACGCACCAGTACGTGATGATGGCAGACTGGATGAATCTGTGCGATCCCGGGGCGGATTTCTATGTAAAGTTTATTCAGGAACATTTCGTCTCCGAGGTTTCCTACGGGCAGTCCAAGGTGCCGACATTCTGCGGTGAGTGGAGTCTCTACAGCGAAAAGTGCGGGATGCAGGACAAGAGCACCGAAGAGCGGCGCGCATTTTACCGTGCGCTCGGGGATGCGCATCTGGCCGCTTTTGAGGAGAACTGTGAGGGGTGGTTCTACTGGTGCTATAAGACACATCTGGATGATCCGAACTGGGATTGCTGGGACATTGGGAAGTGCATATCCAATCAATGGATGCCCGACAGCTACAAATAACAGAATGTGCGGAAGTTTCGGTTTATAAAGTGAATCCCCGGTTTCCGGGAAAACCGGTGCCGGGGAATTAAGGAGAGGTAAATATGGCTAAGACATCAGAAGAAATTCAGACCATTGTGGATGACCTGACACTGGAGGAAAAAATTCGCTGCTGCGCCCTGTATCAGGACCGCTTCGGAAATATTCCCCGCTACGGGATTGCTTATCGTTCCTGCGACAATCCGTCTGGAGGATGGTGTGATTATTTCCGCCTGCCCCGTGAGGAGATGGAAGATAAGTTCTGGGGGACCTGTTTCCCGCAGGCGGCGGCGCAGGGGGCGACCTGGGATCCCAATCTGGCGTATGAGATCGGCGAGGCACAGGGAAAAGAGTGTAAAAATCAGGATGTGGACATCATTCTGCGTCCGGGCGTGAACATGAAGCGCAGTCCCTTAGGCGGGCGCAACTTTGAGTATTACTCGGAGGACCCCTGGCTGGCGGCGGAGATGGGCGCGAACTATATTAACGGCGTGCAGAGCCAGCATGTGGCTGCGAACCTGAAGCATTTTGTCTGCAACAATCAGGAATATGAGCGGATGACCACGAACGCGGTCGTGGACGAGCGCACCTTTAATGAACTTTACCTGCGTGTGTTCCAGCTGATTCTGGAAAAATCCGATCCCTGGACGATCATGAGCTGTTATAATAAAGTAAACGGCAAGTGGGTTCATCAGAATCCCTACATCATGAATAAGCTGCGGAAGGACTTCGGTTATACCGGCGTGGTGATGTCCGACGCGTTTGCGGTTCACTATAAGGAAGATAAGGTGGAGGGGCACATCTGCGGCCTGGATGTGGAGCTTGCCGAGGAAGATAACCACGTGCATCTGCTTCTCGACGCGTTTAACAACGGAGAAATCTCCGAGGATGTGCTTGATGCGATTGCGTACCGCGTGATTGACTGTTATTATAAGATTCATGACGGGTACACGGTGTCTGAGCTTGATCTTGCGGCACACCATGCACTGGCAAAGCGGGCGGCTCTGGAAGGTGCGGTTCTTCTGGAAAATGACGGAGTTTTGCCTCTGGACGCGAAGACACTTGAGGGTCTGGCGGTCATCGGCGCGTTTGCAAAGGCGCCCTGCTATATGGGCGGCGGCTCCGGTCACATGAACGGGCATACGCTGGACATTCCGACGGACGAGATTGATAAACTGATGGAAGGAAAGCCTTACGCCTACGCGGCGGGGTATCAGATTAACGCCGGATTTCCTCCGGAGGATACGCCGCGCCCGGATCTGATCGCCGAGGCGGTGGAGGTTGCAAAGGCAGCGGAGACAATCATTCTGTTTACCGGTTACCCTTACGGTGTTGAGTCCGAGGGATATGACCGTACGGATCTCTTCCTGCCGAAGAGTCAGCGCGATTTGCTGGATGCAGTACTGGAAGTTAATAAAAATGTGATTCTGGTGGTAAACACGGGCGCTCCGGTTGACATCAGCGCTTATAATAAGAGAGTAAAGGCCGTGCTTCAGGGCGGTTATGCCGGTGAGGCATCCGGAAGTGCGACGATCGATGTGCTCTTTGGCCTGGCAGAGCCCGGCGGACGTCTCCCTGAGACCTATCCGTGCAGGCTGGAAGATACGCCCGCATACCTGAACCTTCCTCATTATCCGGATACGGTGCCGAATGTTGTCTACGGCGAGGGCCTCTATATCGGTTACCGCTGGTATGACGCCCGGAAGATGGTAGTGGAGTATCCGTTCGGCTACGGATTGTCCTATACGACATTTGAGTACAGTGATATCCGTATGGATCAGACGGAAATTACCGCGGACGGCAGTGTGACGGTTTCCTTTACCGTGAAAAATACGGGCAGCCGTCCGGGCTCCGATGTGGCTCAGGTCTATGTGCATGCGGCGGACGCGACGATCAACCGCCCGGTAAAGGAGCTTCGCGGATTTAAAAAGGTCCGGCTTGTGCCTGGAGAGGAGACCACCGTTTCCGTAACACTCGGCCGCAGAGCGTTTGAGTGTTACACACCCGCCCTGCATAAATGGGTTGTGGAAGGCGGCACCTATGAAATCCTGGTTGGCAGGAATTCCCGCGACATCAAACTTACGGCGGCAGTAAAGATTTCATCCGACGAGGTGGTGAAGAGGTTCAGCCCGCAGATGCAGATCGGACATTTTATCAAATCGCCTGATTTTAAGGAAGCGATCGCGGATCAGCCGCAGGAACTCCGCGACTGGCTGGATGAGGAAAAGAACCCGGTGCTTCCGCTGGGCGTGGCCATTCCGTTCGGACAGTTTGGCGAGGCAGACCTCGGGCAGGGAAAACTGTCGCAGGAAACGATACAGAAGATTGTAAAAAATATGAATCATAAGTAATTGGAGGGGACAGACTTGCGCTTTTTTGATTATAACGGCGGCTTTATCACCTGGTTTAACCGGATCACGAACATGATATTTATCAGTATCCTCTGGGTGATCTGCTGCATCCCCATCGTGACGGCGGGAGCGTCCACGGCGGCTTTGTATTATACCATTCAGAAGAACATCAAAAATGACAGAGGCAACACGGGTGCCGTGTTCTGGGAAGGCCTGAAGCAGAATTTTAAGCAGTCTTTCCTGGCGGACCTGATCCTTTTGGCCGTCGCCGGCATCTTTTACGCGGATATGACTATGGCACAGAGCTTTTCCTCTGCACTGGCAATGCTGTTCCGTTTTTTGATCCTGCTGGTCTGCGTGTATGCGTTCTGGATTTTTGCATACATCGCCCGCTTTGACTGCAAACTCGGGACTTATCTGAAAAATACGGCGTTTATGATGTTCCGCCATTTGAGCGTTACGGTTTCCATCGCACTGCTCGGAATCGGGTCCGTGGTATTGATCTGGACGATGAAGTTTTTGATCCTGATTCTTCCCTCAGTCACGGTGCTGGTCATGAGCATCCTGACGGAACGTGTTTTCCGGCGTTATATGTCTGAGGAGGACAAGGCGATGGAGGATGAGCGCAACCGGGATTATCGGGATGAGTATATCGGCAAGCGCAGGGACATGAAGAATAAGAAACAGCAGTGAAAAGGTTTATGATATAAGGAGGAAATATTTTGAAAAGACAGGCGTTTAATCCATATCTTCCGTCCGGCGAATATGTGCCGGACGGAGAGCCGCATGTGTTTGGCGACAGAATTTATATTTACGGCAGCCATGACCGCGCCGGCGGCGCGACTTACTGTGAAAATGACTATATAAGCTGGTCTGCTCCGCTAATCGATCCGTCCGACTGGAGATACGAGGGCATCATCTTCAGGCGTGAGCAGGATCCGATGAATGCGGACGGCAGGATGGAGCTTTGGGCGCCGGACATCATGCAGGGAAAAGATGAGCGGTATTATCTTTATTACTGCTTCCCGTTTCAGCCGTTCATCGGTGTGGCAGTCTGCGACTCCCCCTGTGGGAAGTTTGAATTTTACGGACATGTGCAGTATGGCGACGGAACAATATACGGGATGCGGGAGGATGATACCCTGCCGTTTGACCCGGCGGTGTTAAATGATGACGGACGGTTTTACTTATATTCCAACTACTCTCAGGATGTGATGCGGATGCTTCCGCCGGAGGCAACGCAGCCGGTGAGGGACGGCCGGATGACGCTCGAGCAGCTGGCGGAGCGGATGGCAGAAGAAACAGGCGTACATTTTCCGATTACGAAATTGAATGGCGAGGGGAGTATGGTCCTTGAGCTTGCGGATGATATGCTGACGGTTTTGTCGGTTAAGCCTCTGATTCCGGGAATTGCAAACAGTGACGGGACCGGGTTTGAAGGCCATGAGTTTTATGAGGCTTCATCAATCCGCAAAATTGACGGCAGGTATTATTTTGTCTATTCTTCCTATCTGAGCCATGAGCTGGCTTATGCTGTCAGTGATCGACCGGACGAAGGCTTCGTATACGGCGGAATGATAACCTCGAACGGAGACATCGGATATCAGGGGAGGACAAAGGAAGAGGCGCTCAATTATTTCGGAAATAACCATGGCGGGCTGGAAAATATCAATGGGCAGTGGTATATTTTTTATCACCGTCAGACAAACTGCAATGAGCAGAGCCGGCAGGGATGCGCGGAGCCGGTGACGATCGCGGCGGACGGTACGATTGCTCCTGTGGAAATAACTAGCTGTGGATTAAATGGCGGACCGCTTCGCGGGGAAGGAACCTATCCGGCGTATATCGCATGTAATTTAAGAAGCAAAAACGGGGCATGTAAGTACGATGTTTCCAGGCCGGAGATCGCAAAAGCACTTCGGGAGGAGAACCCCTATATCACGCAGGATATTGAAGATATTGAAGTCCCGGTTTACGGTAACTTTGCCCAGTATATCAAAAATATGAAAAACGGTTCTGTGGCTGGCTTTAAATATTTTGACATCAAGAGAGTCACTGCGTTGGAGGCAACGGTTCGGGGTGATGCCGGAACGCTGCGGGTTCTGCTTTCGCCGGATAGCGATTCTGTGGGCGAGAGTATGTTTGAGGCGTCTGCCGAATGGCAGAAAGTTCGGATTCCGGTCAACATCCCGGATGGGGAACAGGCAGTTTATTTTATGGCCCTGGGAGACGGTTCATTTGATCTGAAGGAATTTGCGTTTTTGACAGATTAGAGTGAAACGAACCAGGAAAAAAGTAATTTGTATGAAGGAGAACTTGAAAAATGAGAATTACTGACCTGAAACTTAATGGCATTACCAATCCGGTCGGCTTTTCCTGTGAAAGCCTGGTGTGTTCCTGGAAAGTGCGGGACACGGAGGCGAAAAAACAGAAAAATGTCGTGATCGAGATTGCCGATTCGCCGGATTTTTCCTGTATTCTGGAGAAGAAAGCCGGGAGCGACCTTCTCTCGGAAGGGACGGAAGTTTCCATGGAAGTAAAACCGTACACGACGTATTACTGGAGAGTCAGGGTGACGGCGGACAATGAGGAGACGGCGGAAAGTGAGGCAGCTTTTTTTGAAACCGGAAAGATAGGAGAGCCGTGGATGGCGCAATGGATCAGCGCGAACCCGAAGGATACGTTCCACCCGGTTTTCGAAAAGGAGTTCTGTGCCGGATCGAAAATCGCGGGAGCCCGCATGTATATCAGCGGCGTCGGTCTTTTCGAGGCGTATATCAATGGGAAAAAGGTCGGTGATGAATATCTGACGCCGTATCTCAATGACTATGTGGAGGCTTATCAGTATCTGACTTTTGATATTACGGATATGCTGAAAGGAGCGGACGGAGACGTACGGCAGAACCGGGTAGAGATCATGCTCGGAAAAGGCTGGTATATGAGCGTTTATGGGTTGGATCTTACAAGCTGTGTATTCGGTGATCAGATGAAGGCAATCGCGGAGATTCACATTCGTTATGAAGACGGCAGCACAGAGGTGATCGGGACGGACGATTCCTGGTCCGTACGTGGCAGTGATGTCGCCGAGAGCGGGATTTATTTTGGTGAGATCTTTGACCGAACGCTCTGGAGCGGGAAGGAGAATACGTCTTATCCGGCGCAGATCACTGAAGCTCCGGGAAAACTTACCGATCGTTACAGCCTGCCGGTTGTGGTGAAAGAGACCCTGCATCCGGTGGAGATTATTCACACGCCGGCCGGCGAGACAGTGCTGGATTTCGGTCAGAACTACGCGGGCTTTATGGAGTTTGACGCGGACTTTGCGGCGGGAACCCGGGTGAAGTTTGAGTGCGCGGAGGTGCTGCAGGAGGGGAATTTTTATCACGCGAACTACCGCGACGCCGAGTCAGAGTTTGTCTATGTCTCGGACGGACGAAACGAGCGTGTGCGCCCGCATTTTACCTATTTCGGGTACCGTTATCTGAAAGTGACGGGGTGGCCCGGTGAGATTACAAAGGAAGATGTCTGGTCAAATGTGATGTATTCCGACCTGGAGCGGATCGGCTATCTGGAGACTTCTGATGCGAAGATTAACCGCCTGTATCAGAATACCTTATGGTCGATGAAATCCAATTTTATCGATCTGCCGACAGACTGCCCGCAGAGGAGTGAGCGCCTCGGGTGGACGGGCGACGCGCAGATTTTTGCACCGACGGCCTCCTGGCATATGGATACCCGGGCGTTTTACCGGAAGTTCCTCCGCGATCTGCGCACAGAGCAGGTTCGGGCGGACGGAGCGGTTCCCAACTACATCCCGACGAAAGGTACGTCCATGGCCGGGTTTGCCAGTGTATGGGGAGACGTTTCGACGTTTATTCCGGAAGCGATGTATAAGTTTTACGGGGCGACGGCCGACTGCAGAGAATATTATCCGTTGATGAAGGACTGGGTAGAATTTATGCGCCGGTTTGATGTCAATACCGGGGATACGAAACTGCTGAAATTCCCGTTCCAGTTCGGCGATTGGGTTGCGCTGGACGGCATCGGCGAGATGAGTTACAAGGGCAGTACCGATGATGATTTTATCGGAAGCGTATATTATTATCGCTCTTCGGAGATCGTGGCGGATATGGCGCAGCGCCTCGGAAAGATGGAGGACGCCAATTTTTATCGCAGACTGTCCGTTGAGATTCGTACGGCGATTCTGAATGAGTATTTTTCTCCGTCCGGACGGCTGACGGTGGATAATCAGGCGGCGTATGTCATTGCGCTGAAATTCGGTATTTATATTGATAAGGAGAAACTTATTACGCAGTTTAAGACCCGCCTGAAAAATGACTGCTATAAAATCCGCTGCGGGTTTGTCGGAGCGCCGATTCTGTGTATGACGCTCTGCGAAAATGGGATGTCGGATTTGGCGTATAAATTCCTCTTCCAGGAGGACTTCCCCAGCTGGCTCTATGAGGTCAATCTGGGTGCGACGACGGTCTGGGAGCGGTGGAATTCCGTGATGCCGGACGGAATCATCAGCAAAAACGAGATGAATTCCCTGAACCATTATTCTTACGGATCTGTGGTAGAGTTTTTCTACACGTTTATCGCGGGGATAAGCTCGCAGGCACCCGGATTCCGGAAGGCGCGCATCGCTCCGATTCCGACTTCGAAGTTCCGTTTTGTGAACTGCAGTTATGATTCGATTTGCGGGAAGTATGTTTCCAACTGGAAGATCGCGGATGACGGAGCATTTTCCATGGAGGTGGAAGTGCCGTTCGGATGCGAGGCGGAGATTGTGCTGCCGGATTGTGACGGGAAAGACGTGGTGATGAATGGGGATCTTGGTGAGGACGGCAGTATTTCCGGAGCGGGGAGCATTACGGTTCCGGCCGGCAGATATACGTTTTCCTATCGGCCGCTGAAGGATTACCGCAGAGTTTATGATGAGACGACGACGCTGGCGGAAGTTGCGGAGGATGAGGAAGTGCTGGAGATTTTAAAGGAGGATCTGCCTCAGATTTATGGCACGATCCTTGACAATAATATGGAGCGTATGGTGGCTTCTTTTGCCGATCTGTATCAGATGGGCTTTATGGGATTTACGCCGGAGCAGGTGGACCGGGCGACAAAGAGGATCTATGCGATTCGCAGGTAAGTAAAATCGGCAGCGAGACTGGATGTACGTCTGTTTCGCTGCCACTTTGGATTTTATAATTTGTTTTGAAGAAGGAGGGGGTTTATATGAGTCAGAAATCAAGAGACATCCTGGCGCAGCTGACGTTGGAGGAGAAATGTGAGCTCTGCGCGCAGGATGAGGGAAGCTTCGGCCGAGTGCCGCGGCTTGGCCTTACAGGCAGTGTGCCGCAGGATAACCCGCGGGGCGGCGAAGATTATTTCCGCGCCGGTGCGCCGAAGGAAAACGACGGGAAGTATCATCCGGTGGCGTTTCCCTCGGATGCGTGTCTGGCGATGAGCTGGGATGAGAGGCTTGCCTATGAGACGGGGGTATATTTTGCAAAGGAGTGCCGCGCCAACCCGACCATGGTCAACTGGCTGTTTCGGCCGGGGGTAAATATCAAGCGCAGTCCGCTGTGCGGACGGAACTTTGAGTATTTTTCCGAGGATCCGCTGCTGGCCGGCGAGATGGCCGGTTCTTACATACAGGGACTGCAGGATAACGGTGTGGCAGCGACCTTAAAACATTACATCTGCAACAACCAGGAGTTTGAGCGTATGACGACGAATTCCGTGGTTTCAGAGCGGGCGCTGCGTGAGATCTATCTGCGGGCGTTTGAGATTGCGATTCAGAAGGGGAATCCGCTTTCAATCATGTCCTCTTATAACCAGGTCAATGGCGAGTGGGTGAATTCCAATCAGCATATCTGCGACCTGCTCCGCAAAGACCTCGGCTATGAGGGGGTGGTCGTCTCTGATTTCGGGGCGGTGCATCACAACAAAGTACAGAGCCATAACTGCGGTATGATGGACATTGAACTGGCGCCGGTGCCGGTTCACTCCGGGGAATTATTGCAGGCGGTGAAAGACGGGCGCGTCAGCGAGGCGTCCATAGATGCGGGACTGGAGCGGGTCTTTGATCTGGTAGATCAGCTCTATGCCACAACCCCGGCAGAGGCGGATATGGAGAAACTTCATGAGGCTGCGAAATCTGCCGCGGAGCAGTGCATCGTTCTTTTGAAAAACGACGGCGTACTTCCGCTGACGGACACTCAGGAAGGTCTCCTGATCGTCGGCAGTCTGGCAGAGGATCCGTCTTATATGGGCGGCGGTTCCGGACACATGAACGGCTATCGGGTGGATAATTATCTCGACGCGATCCGGGCGTACGTTCCCGATGCGGATTATGCGCCGGGATATCAGCTGTCGGAAGGCTTCCCGCCGGTGGAGCCGGTGGTTCCGGAGCTGATCGCGGAGGCAGTTGAAGCTGCGAAGAAGGCAAAGACTGTTCTCGTATTTGCCGGACTCGGATACAGCTATGAGTCAGAGGGATATGACCGCGCGTCCATACAGCTTCCCGAGGCGCAGCAGATGCTGCTGGATGAGCTGGTTCGTGTGAACAGCAACATCATTTTAGTGCTTTCCTGTGCGAGCGTCCTCGACATTACACGCTGGAATGACCGCGTTTCTGCTATTGTATATAACAGTCTGGGCGGAGAGGCGGTCGCCCCGGCGACAGTGGATATCCTGTTTGGCCGTGCGGAACCCGGCGGACGCCTTGCGGAGTCCTGGCCGGTCTGTGAGGAACACAATCCTGCACATATGAACTTTACCCGTTCCTGCCAGGATAAGCCGGATGTTATATACGGGGAAGATATTTACGTCGGCTATCGCTGGTATGAGACCAGAAAGCTGCCGGTATTATATCCGTTTGGACATGGACTTAGTTATACTTCTTTTGAAGTAGGGGAGCCGGATCTTTCCGCTGCGGAGATCACACCGGCGGACACGCTGACGGTTCGTGTACCGGTGACAAATACCGGCGATCGGGCGGGCAGTCAGGTGATACAGCTTTATATCGCCCATAAGTCTCCCTCTATCTGCGACCATCCGGAGAAGGAACTGAAAGCGTTTGCGAAGGTGTCGCTGGAGAGCGGCGAGTCGAAGGAGGTTGTCCTGACATTGGATCGCAAGGCCTTTGAATTCTTTGCACCTTCGAAAGATCAGTGGATTGTGGAGGATGGCGCTTACGAACTGAAAATCGGCACATCTTCCGCTGATATTGTTTCGGAAAAACTGATCATGATTACGGGCGGCGACGTGCCTTATGTATACACGGATATGACGCCGCTTGCATGGTTTGTGGCAAGTGAAAAGTTCCATGCGATTTTGAAAAAATATATGTCGGAGGAGCTTTGCCAAAGCATGAATGCGGATACGAATCCGTTCCTCTGCCTGCTTGTACCGCTGCCGTTCTACAAAGTGACGGAAAGCTATATGGGTGCGCCGATGATGTCACAGGAGCAGATGGAACTGGTTCTTAAAAAAATGAATGAGCCGCAGGAACAGCTTTGATAATCAGCTTGTAAGTCAAACGTCAGGCGGAAAAAGAAGAAAGGGGGAGACGGAAACCATGAAAAACTATTCCGAGGACGCCGCCAGGCAGTATCATATTCAGGTGGCTGCCGGGGAGGTGGGACGCTATGTGATTCTGCCGGGTGATCCGAAAAGGTGCGAAAAGATTGCGAAGTATTTTGATGATCCGGTATTTATCGCTGACAATCGTGAGTATGTGACGTACACCGGAACGCTGGACGGTGTCCGGGTTAGCGTGACGTCTACCGGGATCGGCGGCCCGTCTGCCTCGATTGCCATGGAGGAGTTATATCGCTGCGGGGCGGATACGTTTGTCCGTATCGGTACCTGCGGCGGTATACAGCCTGAGGTAAAAAGCGGAGATCTTGTGGTTGCGACCGGTGCAGTGCGCATGGAGGGAACCAGCAGGGAGTATGCTCCGATCGAATATCCCGCGGTGGCGGATCTGACAGTAACCAATGCGCTTGTGCGCGCCGCGGAAAGAAAAGGTGTTCCCCTTCATGCAGGAGTTGTGCAGTGCAAGGACGCGTTTTACGGCCAGCATGAGCCGGAAAAGATGCCGGTGTGCTATGAACTTATGAATAAGTGGGAGGCCTGGAAGCGCCTCGGCTGTCTGGCGTCCGAGATGGAATCGGCGGCTTTGTTTATTGTCGCGAGCCATCTGCATGTGCGGGCGGGTTCCTGTTTTCTGGTTATGGCGAATCAGGAGAGGGAAAAGCTGGGACTGGAGAACCCGGTGGTTCATGATACGGATCTGGCGATTCAGGTAGCAGTGGAGGCAATCCGGGAGCTGATCCGGACAGATATGGAATGAGTGCAAGTGAGCGAAGCGGGTATGTTGAGAACGCGGAGGAATCGCATGAGAACAGACATAGAAACCATTGATACAGATAAGGAATTAGTGGAGCAGCTGATTGAGACGGCAATCCGGCAGCTGGACTTTTCCTATGCGCCGTATTCGGGATTTAAGGTGGGAGCCGCACTGTTGACGCAGGAAGGCGAAATCTATACGGGCTGCAATATCGAAAACGCGGCTTTTTCCCCCACAAACTGTGCGGAGCGAACTGCGATTTTTAAAGCGGTGAGTGAAGGAAAGCGAAAGTTTAAGGCAATCTGCATTGTGGGCGGAAAAGACGGTGTCCTGACGGAATACGCCGCGCCCTGCGGGGTCTGCAGGCAGGTGATGATGGAGTTCTGTGATCCGGATACCTTTCAGATTATCCTTGCCATCGGGAAAGAGAAGTATGATATTTTTACCCTGAACGAGCTGCTGCCGATGGGATTCGGATCCGCGAATTTGGCGTGACTCTGTATGGCGGTTGCAGAGATTATTTGAAAATTTTCTGATATGCAGTTGCACGACGTGTTGCAGCCCGGATTATTTTTCTGCCGGCGGTGCTTCTTGCAGCAGATGGAACATGGTGAGCATATGATACATAATTACAAGATGATTCTGTCTTATGACGGAACGCGTTATTTCGGCTGGGAGCATCAGCCGAACACGGATATGACCATTCAGGGCAAGCTAGAGCAGGTGTTATCCCGGATGACAGAACAGGAAGTGGAGGTCATCGGCGCAGGAAGAACGGATGCCGGCGTCCATGCCAGAGGGATGGCCGCAAACGCCCGTCTGGAGACCGAATTTTCGGAAACAGAGATTCGGGATTATATGAATCACTATCTGCCGGACGACATTTGTGTCCGCGAGGTGCGGCAGGCATCGGATCGTTTTCACAGCCGATACAATGCACTGGGCAAGACGTACCGCTACACCTGCTATGTAGGTGATACAAAGCCGCTCTTTGACCGGAAGTATGTCTATGTTCCGGAGGAGCGTCCGGATGCAGAGCGGATGCGCCGGGCAGCGGAATATCTGGTGGGAACGCATGACTTTGCAAGTTTTTGCAGTAATCCGAAGATGAAAAAATCCACCGTTCGGAAGGTGGATCGGATTGAGATTGTGCAAAAAGGGCCGTACCTTACCTTTACGTATCACGGCACCGGGTTTCTGCAGCATATGGTGCGGATCCTGACTGGTACGCTTCTAGAGGTGGGCTATGGAAAGCGGGAGCCGGAGAGCATGGAATCGCTGCTCGAGGCGCGGCAGCGCGCTCTGGCCGGATTCACAGCCCCGGCGAAGGGGCTGTGCCTGATGCGGGTCGACTACGACTAAGGCTGGCTGAGTGAGAAACGTTTTACGAACTCATTAAAAAGCGTGAATCAGTAGTTGTCCTCCAGTGCCGCGATCAGTTCGCAGATCATCCGGTGCGTCGGTACTTCCATCTGATGCTCTTTTGCAAGACGGACGATACACCCGTTTAAGGTGTTGATCTCCGTCTTTTGTTTTTTCTCCATATCCTGCAGCGTGGAGGAGCGGTGGGCGTAGGTATCGGGCACCAGTTTCCCGTAAAACTCGCGGCGGTACGCCTCCGGCGTCTCCCAGAAGGTGCGGTATCCGCACTGCTCCATGACCAGAAACGTCTCATCAATGAGGCGGTTCATAATCGACCGGGAGGATTCTGACTCTGTCAGCTTCCCGTAAGGGACCCGAAGAATGGCGCCGAGCGGGTTTAATGTCGTGTTGTAGAGCATTTTTGCCCAGAGCGCCTCGGAGAGAACTTCCGTGGTCTCACAGGGAATGCCGGACGCGGCGATGGCCTCGGCCAACGGTTCCATACAGTCGATATTCTTCCCGTATAAAGAACCCAGCAGAATCGGGGCAGTATGAACGGTAATATTGCTGACATTGGGGGCTGTCCGGGCAAAGCCGGTGATCACCCGCGCCTGATACAGCTGATCTTCGGAAAAAAAGGAGCGAAACGGCGTATCGTTGCCCCAGCCGTTCTGCAGGATGACAATTTTACCGTTTGCCGACAGTTTTTCCCGGTGTGCCGCCAGCGTTTCCGCGACGTCTGCGTTGGCCAGCGTCTTTGTGCAGACCAGAGCATAGTCAATGCTTTGATCCGCCAGCTCAGTCAGCTTTTGAATCGCTGCGGCTTCTCCCGCAGGAATGGTAATGTTCCCGAAAAGTCCGGTGCGCCGGACGCCTCCCTCCTGGATTGCTTTTTTCGTATTTTCCCTCGCAAGAAATGTGATATCCATACCCTGAGAACGGAGGGATGCCCCCAGAGAGATGCCGATCGCTCCGGCACCGATAATGAGTGTGTGTATCATAGTGACTCCTCTTCTGGCCCATTTTACTGTCTATGAAGAAAGGTGTTCATCGATAATTTACAGTATAATGTTTTTTTGAGGTATCTGCAACCGGTATCAAGTGTTTTTGATGGTAATATCAGCTGGAATATGCTATGATAAATTACAGAAAAAAACAGATAATCTGAGGTATGCAATATGTCAAAAGAAGATTTAACTCTGGAAGTAATCGATCGTTTGAAACGGGAATACCCTGACGCGGACTGTACGCTGGATTATGATGACGCCTGGAAGCTTTTAGTCAGCGTCCGCCTGGCCGCGCAGTGTACAGATGCCAGAGTAAATATAGTGGTTCAGGATCTGTATGCGAAGTATCCGACGGCGGAGGCGCTGGCGGAGGCGGAGCCGGAGGAGATTGAAGCGATCGTCCGCCCCTGCGGTCTTGGAAAAAGTAAGGCGCGGGATATCAGCGCCTGCATGCGGATGCTTACGGGTGTATATGGCGGGAAAGTACCTTCTGACTTTAATGAGTTGTTAAGAGTGTGTGAATTTATTTCTGTAAATATATCAGATCTTCTATGATAAGTTG
>JAJPZY010000003.1 GCA_021204085.1 Clostridiales bacterium
CGTTTAGTATACTACCGGGTAAATGCAAAGTCAAGAACATTTTTTAATTAGATAAAAAAATTTTCCTGTATTTTCAGGCAGATAATTTTTTTAAGAGGTGACAGGACTTCCGTTTCGTGTAATAATAATCGCAGATTAAAAAATTTGAGGATTCATCTGGGAGAAAAAATGAAATCAGTAATTTTATTTGATATGGACGGCACTTTGCTTGATACGGAAAAATGGTATAACAAGGCCTGGCATCAGGCCTTTGCAGACTGCGGCTATTCTCTGTCGGCGGAGGAGGTATTGCAGCTGCGGAGCCTGGGAAAGCCATTCTGCTATGAGTGGACAAGAGAAAAACTCGGGCCGGAAGCGGATCTGGAAGTTGTCCGTGCGCGAAGAAACGTGATTATGAAACCGTGGCTGGAGGGGGAGATTCCGGTAAAGCCCGGCGCTCCTCAGACGCTGGCGGAACTAAAGCAGCGCGGCTATCGGACGGCGGTTGTGACGGCGACCCGTCCGGAACGGGCAGGTATGCTTCTTCGGAGGACCGGTTTAGATGGTATGTTTGAGCGTGTGATTACGGTTTCCATGGTGGAGCGTGGAAAGCCGGCACCGGATGTATATTTATATGCGTGCGAGTATATGGGTGTGGAACCGCAGGATGCTTATGCGGTGGAAGATTCCCCGAATGGCGTGCGTTCTGCCGCTGCCGCAGGCTGCCGGACGATTATGATTCCGGATTTGACACAGCCGGATGCGGAGACGGCGGGACTGTTATGGAAGAAAGTGAATTCTTTTGCGGAACTGGCTGATATTTTCCTGACTGACTGTCTGTGAGGAAAGCGTTTCGGGCATCAGGCGGCGCCCATACAGAAAGAAGGAGCAGCGGTTATCGCTGCCCCTTCGATATTCGGAAGTTTAATCCGAGTAAATAGATTCGATGTTATGTTTTTCATTTTGAAAAATATCACACGGCATGCCGAAATGCATGGATTTTCCTGAACTTACACCGACAATTTACACCGGAAGGAAGAATTTTACAAGGAAGATTGCGGAGATGACATATGTCAGCACAGATACTTCCTTTGCCTTTCCGGTGAACAATTTCATGATCGTGTAAGAGATCATGCCGATGCCGATGCCGTGTCCGATGGAACCGGAGATGGGAACGGCGATGATCATCAGTGCGACCGGAACCAGCTGATCCATCTCTTTAAAGTTGATGTTCTTTAAACCGCCCATCATCAGGATGCCGACGTAGATCAGCGCGGAGGATGTGGCTGCCGCCGGAATGATCGCGGCGATCGGTGCGATGAAGATGCTTGCGAGGAAGAGGAGTCCGGTGGTGAGGGATGTCAGACCGGTCCGTCCGCCTGCCTCTACGCCAGAGGCGGATTCCACGAAGGTGGTGACAGTGGAGGTACCTGTGAGGGCGCCTGCAACCGTACCGACGGCGTCTGCGGTCAGAGCTTCTCTCATCTGCGGCATGTTTCCGTCCTCATCGAGCATATTTGCCTTAGAGGCTGTGCCTACCAGCGTTCCGATCGTATCAAACATATCGATGATGCAGAAGGTAATGACCAGAGTGATCATGGTAAACCAGCCAACCTGTACCAGTCCGCTGAAGTTCACATGGAAGAGTGTGGTCTGTGCCATGTCGGAGAAGGCCGGTACAAAGGAAGCAGCCGACAGGCTCGCGAACGGAGCGGTGCCGAGTACCGTTGCTTCACCGATCCAGTAAACCACGCAGGCGCAAAGCATACCGAGGATGACGGCGCCCTTGACATGGTGATGGTCAAGGATGATGATGATAAACAGTCCGACGAACATGGTAATTACGGTAAGGACCATGGTCGGATATCCGTCACCCATGGTGGTTTTCGCCAGACCCGCGGTCAGAGAACCGAAAAAGTCGCGCATCACATAGTACGGACCGCCCTCGGAGGAGTAAACGCCGACATTGGATCCGAGGCCGATGTTCATCAGCATCAGTCCGATGGCGGGGGAGATGCCGAGGCGGATGCCCAGCGGAATCGCCTGCACAATCTTTTCCCGGATGTTAAAGATGGACAGCACCAGGAAGACGATACCTTCAATGAGAATGATGCCGAGTGCAGACTGGAAAGATTCCAGATAAGTCATGCCGGTGATGCTGACAATATTTGCGACGACAACCGCGAAGAAGCTGTTTAATCCCATGCCCGGCGCCAATCCGAAAGGCTTGTTCGCCAGAAATGCCATGACAAACATACCGATCGCGGAAGCGATACAGGTGGCGAGAAAAACGCCATTCCAGAGGGAAGAGCCGCCGTCTGCGCCAAAGTTGGTCAGCAGATTCGGGTTCAGAGCCAGAATGTACGCCATGGTCATGTACGTAGTCAGACCGGCGACAAGCTCTGTCCGAACGGTCGTACCGTTCTGTTCCAGTTTGAAAATGTTTTTCATTAGTAGTTGTTTCTCCTTTTCTTAAAATGATATTGCCATTTTAACAGAGGGGCCGTGAAGATGCCAGATGAAATATGGACAAATTTTTACAAAAATTTCATGTTTTTTTTATAAAATCACGTTTTCTTTTTTCCTGCAAATATCCCCCGTGGAGGCTTGCGGAGATTTTTTTCCTTAAATATAATTATGATGGATGAGGCAAAAGCCGAAAAACATATCTTTTTGCCGCATTCATAAGCTGTATTATTCAGGAGGAACAAGGTTATGCACATGGCAGACGCCCTGGTTGCTCCCGCAGTTGCAGGTACTATGTATGCCTGCTCTTCCGCGGCGGCAGCCTTTTCTATCCGCAAAGTACGTTTGGAGAATAATCCGAAAAAAATCCCGCTGATGGGAGTGATGGGCGCTTTTGTGTTTGCGGCGCAGATGATCAATTTTACCATCCCGGGTACCGGCTCCAGCGGGCACCTTTACGGCGGCATGCTGCTTTCCGCGCTGCTCGGACCTTATGCGGGATTCTTAACAATGATCGGAGTCCTGCTGATTCAATGCCTTTTCTTTGCGGACGGCGGTCTTCTGGCTCTCGGCTGCAATATCTGGAATATGGCATTTTACGGCTGCTTTGTCGGGGCGCTGCTGATCTGGCGTCCGATGATGAAACGCAGCATTTCAAAAAAGAGAATTGTCCTTGCATCGATTCTCGGCTGCGTGATCACGCTGCAGCTCGGAGCCTTAAGCGTAACGGTTGAGACGCTGGCATCCGGAGTGACAGAATTGCCGTTTGGCGTGTTTGTCGCGACCATGCAGCCCATTCATCTGGCAATCGGCCTGGTGGAGGGACTGATTACAGCGGCGGTGCTGGTCTTTGTCTATGATGCACGTCCGGAGCTTCTGTATGGCACGGAGCAAAGGGTATCTGCGGGACGGTTTTCTTTTAAAAAGACCCTGGCAATTCTTGGCTGTGCGGCGTTGGTGATCGGCGGGGCATTTTCCCTGGCGGCGTCTTCCAATCCGGATGGGCTGGAGTGGTCGATTGAGCGGATCACCGGATCGACGGAACTTGAGGCCAGCGGAGATGTCTATGATGCGGCAGCTTCGGCGCAGGAGACAACGGCGATCCTTCCGGATTATTCTTTGCCGGATTCAGATTCCGCGTCCGGAACCATTATTTCGGGAATCGCCGGATGCCTGATCGTACTGGGCGTTTGCGTGGGATCCTGTTATGTATTCCGGTTTTTCAGAAAGAAAAAGACAACATGAGCAGGATAAGCAGCGCAACACATGAAATTTATCAGATGGATGCTCTGGCCGCTCGTGATCAGTGGGTGAACCGAATCCATCCGCTTGTGAAACTGATTCTCACTGTCGTGTATATCGCGGCAGTGGTTTCTTTTTCAAAATACGATATTGTCGGATTGGCCGGCATGGCTGTGTATCTTGTCGCCGGATTTTTGCTCTCAGAGCTTTCAGTAAAAAAATGCCTGCGCCGACTTCGGGTCGTGCTCCCGCTGGTCTGCATCGTCGGTCTGGCCAACCCGTTTCTGGACCGGTCGCCGGTGTATCTGGGGGCAGTTTGCGTGAATGGCGGCGTGATTTCCATGATTACCCTGATGATGAAAGGCGTTTTTGCGGTCATCGCGTCCTATCTTCTGATTGCCACAACGTCCATAGAGAAAATCTGTTTTGCCCTCCGCCTTCTTCACATACCGAAAATCCTGGTCACACAGATCCTGCTGACCTACCGTTACATCACGGTTTTGCTCGGCGAGGCAAATCGAATGACGCAGGCGTACGCGCTCCGGGCGCCCGGTCAGAAAGGTATCCATATAAAAGCCTGGGGTTCTCTTGCCGGCTTGCTTTTGCTTCGGAGCATCGACCGGGCAAACGAAGTGTATGAAAGCATGTCTCTGCGCGGGTACACCGGCGACTGGCTTTACATGGGCAGCAAGATCCGCCTGCGCTGGCAGGACATCATCTGGCTGGCCGTCTGGCTTGCGATTTTCGCGGTTTTTCGGAAATTCCCGGTGATACTTATCGTGGGGCGGATGTTTTCCTGAATGATGTATCTCATTGCCGCCTGTCATCCCCGTCCGATAAAATAAAAGGAGTCAGTTTTATGAGCCACATCCATATTGATGTTAATAATGTTTCCTTTGCTTATGAAAAAGGTACCGACATTTTAAAAAATATCAGCTTTCATGCGGGAGAAAACGATTCCATCGGCATCGTGGGCGCCAATGGCGCAGGAAAATCCACCCTGCTCAAATTGCTTGTAGGGTTAAATACAGGTTTCACCGGAGAAATCAGAGTGGAAGAGATTCCGGTTCAAAAAGAAACGCTCTCCCGTATACGGGAAAAAATCGGCTACGTATTTCAGGATTCGGAGAGCCAGTTGTTTATGTCTACCGTATATGAGGATGTGGCCTTTGCGCCGCAAAACTACGGATTGCCGGAGGATGAGGTGGAAAAGCGAGTGAATTATGCGCTGGAAATGGTTGGTATTTCACATCTCAGGGACAAGCAGATTTATAAAATGTCCGGCGGGGAGAAAAAGCTGGCTTCCATTGCAACCATTCTTTCCATGACGCCGGATATTATTCTGATGGATGAACCTTCCATCGCACTGGATCCCCGTAATCGGAGGAATCTGATACGTATTCTGAACTCATTTCCGCATCTGAAAATCATTGCTTCCCATGACCTGGATATGATTTTGGAGACTTGCAACCGAACCATTCTTATCTCGGAAGGTGAGATTGTCTGTGATGGGGAGACGAGAGCCATTCTTTCTGATCGGAAATTGATGGAGGAAAACGGATTGGAACTGCCGTTGTGCATGACATATTTAAAATAGAAGTCGGGCGGTCCACAGCGGATCGCCCATTGTTTTGTCATTTCGCCCGGCAGAGTGCCTGCCGTCCGGCATTTGATGAAAAAATGTAGATTATGCCGGCATATGCTTACAGCTTTAACAGCCGGAAGGTTGTTCGATTTTCCGTTGAATCTTCAATGTTCTCTGCGATCAGATCCAGATTCCATATCTGGCCGGCTCTGATGCTGCAGATGACGGCGGTAGTGTCAGGCAGTTCGCCGTTTGCCAGGTATTCTGCGCCGATTGCGGTATCTTCGATGGCTTGCTCTGTAAGCTGAGGCCACCGCGCAGCGCGGGTTTGATCGGTCTGGCGGAAGGCCTGGGGATGAGAAGCTACTGTGGTAAGGCTGTCCTCTGCTACGCCGTGCTTTTTAAAGAGGCAGTGGTGAATGGGCAGTATGTATTCGCCGAGCACTTCATATTGCACATCATGAAATGCATTGATAAACTCTGTAACCGGTCCTGCGGTGGTATTTGAAATACCGAGGACTCCGTATAAAATTTCTCCGGCGCGCAGCGCGTCCAGAATGTTCTGTGAACAGACCAGCGGAACCAGCTCGGCATCTGCAAGTCCGGCCTGTTTTATTAATTCTCGGGCGGCGACCTCAGAAAAACTTCCGGCGACACCCATATAACCAACTTTGTCCATATACAATCTCCCATAAATAAATTTTTGACAAGTCCGTTACATTATAACCTGATTTTGGAAAAATACCAATAGATTTTCATAAAAAGTATGGTATACTGTTTCAAAAGTAAGGTTCATGTATCGTTTTTTGGAGGAATATATGAGTTATAATGAGCGAATCTGCAGTGTGGAACCCTCGAAGTCAGTGACTCTTCTGGCAAGGGCAAAAGAATTGCAGAAAACAGATAGTGAGATTATTAATCTGACAGGAGGAGAGCCGGATTTTCCGACGCCTGCACCGATTTGTGAAGAAGTGAATCGTCAGCTTGCGTTGGGCTATACACATTATACAGACAGCAGGGGGAATGAGGACCTGCGCATCCGAATCGCGATTAAGCTGAATGAGGAAAATGACGCGCCGTATACGAAGGATCAGATTCTGATTACTCCCGGTGCGAAGCTGGCGGTATATCTGGCAATCCGTGCGCTGATCAACCCGGGAGATGAGGCGATCTGGCTGACACCGGGGTGGGTGTCCTACCCGTCAATTGTGGAAGTCAGCGGAGGCGTACCGGTGGCCGTTCATCTGAAATATGAGGAGGATTACCGTATTACATTAGAAGCTTTGGAGGCGGCGGTAACGGAGCGCACAAAGCTTTTGATCCTGAATTATCCGAATAACCCGACCGGGCGCATCCTGCGTCCTTCCGATATTGAGGCGCTCAGTGCATTTTTGCGCAATCATCCGAACATTTATGTGCTTTCAGATGAAATTTACGAAAAAGTCATTTATGACGGCTGTCCGGTTGTGAGTATGGCGTCTTTTCCCGAGTTCTTTGACCGGGTGATCGTAGTGAACGGTTTTTCAAAATGCAGTGCCATGACAGGCTGGCGGGTCGGATATCTGGCTTGTAATCCGGAGCTGTATGCTGTGGTTTTAAAGCTTTTTCAGCATTCCATGAGCTGCACAAGCGGATTTTTGCAGAAGGGCGCGCTGGTGGCTATGGATTGCAAAGAGGATACGGAGCGCATGCGGCAGGCATATGAGAAGCGGCGCGATCTGCTGGTAAAGGGGATTGCTGCGATTCCCGGCGTGGAGTTTGCTGCTCCTTCCGGTGCGTTTTACGCGTGGGTGAAGTTTGATACACAGATGGACAGCGGAGAACTTTGCGAAGATCTTCTGGAAAGAGCGAAGATCGCAGGGGTTCCGGGTAATGCATACGGGGAAGAAGATGTGACTTGCGTGCGCTTCTCCTTTGCAACGGATGAGGAAAGTCTGAAGGAGATGCTCGGCAGGCTGGAAAAGTATGCGGCGGAGTGTCTGTAGGATTTGTTACTATTCACAGTCTCTTACGTGCCAGCACGACGAGTCTGCAGCTATGTTTCAATCGACTGTGAATGGTAACTCTGAGTTCACAAATTTAACATAAAAATATGGTACAAGAAAATGTAATCTGAATGATCGAATAAATCTAACAAAAACAGGACGGAGGATGCGCGATGGACAAACTGAAGATTCTGGTTGTAGACGACGAGAGCAGAATGCGCAAACTGGTGCGTGATTTTCTTATCAAAAAGGATTTTGATGTGATGGAGGCTTCCAATGGTGAGGAGGCGCTGGATATTTTTTATCAGGAAAAAAATCTGTCACTGATAATTTTGGACGTTATGATGCCGAAGATGAATGGATGGGAGGTCTGCAGAGAGATTCGTGAGACATCCAAGATTCCGATTATCATGCTGACGGCAAAGAGTGATGAGAGCGATGAGCTGATGGGCTTTGACCTGGGCGTGGACGAGTATGTCTCCAAGCCGTTTTCCCCGAAGATTCTCGTGGCGCGGGTGGAGGCGATTCTTCGCCGTACGGGTCAGTATACGACGGACAGTCTGGTGGAAGCAGGCGGCATCTGTATGGACAAAGCGGCTCACACAGTTACCCTGGACGGTAAGACTGAGGTAGAGATGAGTTACAAGGAATTTGAGCTGCTCAGCTATTTTCTGGAGAATGAAGGAATTGCGCTTTCGAGAGAAAAAATCCTGAATCATGTATGGAATTATGATTATTTCGGGGACGCGCGGACCATTGATACACACGTGAAGAAACTGCGCAGTAAACTGGGAGATAAGGGAGAGTATATCAAGACCATCTGGGGGATCGGATATAAATTCGAAGTATGAAAAAGAGAAAATTTCTGACAGTCCAGATTATGGCAGTGATCTGTGTGCTGGCTGCGGGAGCGATTCTGGTGTGCTGGCTTCTGAACTCCATCTTCCTGGAAAAGTATTATGTATTTCAGAAAAAAGCGGATATGGTCGAAAGTTTTCGGGTTATTTCCGATGCCAGCGGGGACAGTCAGCTGGAGTCGGATGAGTTTGAGATCGTTTTTGATAATATCTGTGCAAATGGCAATATTTCCTGTCTGGTGCTTACGACTGACGGAAAAGTGGTTCGTTCTTCATCGGCGGACGACAGTCAGATGATGCAGGAAATGATTCAGACCATTTTGTCGCTGAACCAGCAGGAAGTCCTTCAGACGCAGGAGGATTACCAGCTTTTGTCCACTACGGATGTGCGCCTGAATTCTGAATATCTGGTGCTGATCGGTTCTCTGGAAAACGGGGAACTGATTATCATGCGCACTGCCCTGGAGAGCATACGGAAGAGTGCGGCTCTCTCCAATCGGCTGCTTCTGATGGTAGGTCTGATTACGATCGCGGTCAGTATGGTGATCGGAGCGCTGATGGCCCAGCGTATTACAAAGCCGATTGTGCAGCTTACGGATATTTCCAAAAAGATGGTGGACTTGAATTTTGAGGCGAATGTTGTGTTTGGCGTATGGAAGCGGGAACAGATTCTGCGATTCGGATTTCTGCGGCGGCAGCGTCATATGCCGAGTGTGAACGGCGATGAGAATATTTCCGGCAACGAGATTGATCAGCTCGGCGATCACATGAATCGCCTGTCTGAGGCATTGGAACAGACGATTTCCGAACTGAAATCCGCGAATGTCAGTCTTCAGCAGGACATTGAGAAAAAAACACAGATTGATGAAATGAGAAAAGAGTTCCTCTCCAATGTTTCGCATGAACTGAAGACGCCGCTGGCTCTGATCCAGGGGTATGCGGAAGGCCTTCAGGAGTGCATCAATGATGATGAGGAAAGTCGGAACTTTTATTGTGATGTTATTATCGACGAGGCCGGTAAGATGAACCGGATGGTGAAAAAACTGCTGACGTTAAATCAGCTGGAGTTTGGAAACGATCAGGTGTCCATAGAGCGGTTCGATATTACTGAATTGGTTATAGGAATTGCCAATGCTTCCCGTATTCTGATGGAAAAGCAGGGGATCACATTGGAAATGGATACTCCTTCCGCAGTATACGTCTGGGGAGATGAATTCAAGCTGGAGGAGGTTGTGACCAACTACTTAAGCAACGCGATCAATCACTGCGAGGGTGAGAAGCGGATACGGATTTTTTATACACAGAAGGAGAATCTTCTGCGGGTCAGCGTGTTTAATACGGGAAAGCCGATTCCGGAGGAGGATATCGATCAGATCTGGGACAAGTTTTATAAAGTGGATAAAGCGCGCACCCGGGAGTACGGCGGCAGCGGTATCGGGCTCTCCATTGTGAAGGCTATTATGGACGCCCACGGACAGCAGTGCGGAGTCATAAACCGGGAAGACGGGGTAGAGTTCTGGATGGAGTTGTCTACGAAGTGATGGGGCTAAACCTGAGGCATATAAATTTATTCTTTTCACCTGCCTTTTTGGTGCTGTAATTATGGTACAGAGTTGAAAGAAGAGAAGGGTTGACCCGAAAAACGGTGAGAATCAATAAAAAACGTGTCAA
>JAJPZY010000143.1 GCA_021204085.1 Clostridiales bacterium
TAAGTGCATAACCATCGTTTTTCATTGGCTATGCACTTATTATACGAGGAGAATATTTATGATTTCGGAAGTAATAAAACTTTATGCGGACCGCGAGGATATGACGCTTACCACGTACATTCTTCATAATTCTACAGAGTTCCAGACGAATATGAAAAAGCCGGCAGTGCTGATCTGCCCCGGCGGCGCTTACTTAAGCTGTTCAGACCGGGAGGCGGAGCCGATTGCGCTTGCTTTTGCATCCATGGGATATCAGACCTTCGTGCTTCGTTATTCTACGTATGGAGGAGAAGCTTTTGCCATGATGGGTACCGGTAAGGAACTTCCGGAAAAGCCGGAGGTAAATTATCCCACACAGATGAGGGAGATTGGTATGGCGATGGCGAAGATTAAAGAACATGCGGAGGAGTGGCATGTGGATGCAAATCGTGTGGCAATCTGCGGATTTTCAGCGGGTGCGCACAACTGCGCGATGTATTCCGTCTACTGGGATAAGCCGGTGATCGTGGATTATATCGGAAAAGGAAAAGAATTGCTGCGGCCGGCGGCCTGCATCCTGGGTTATACACTGTCGGATTATGTATTTATGAAAGCCAGCGGCCTGACCGGTATGGATAAAGACTTTTTTGACGTTTCCAATTATGCGTTTCTGGGGACAAAGGATCCTTCGGATGCACTTTTGAAGGAGGTAAGCCCGGCGCTTCTGGTAGATGATCAGACGCCGCCGACTTATCTGTGGGCGACTGCCGGAGATAACCTTGTTCCGGTGCAGCACAGTCTGCGCTATGCGCATGCGCTGGCGGATCAGGGGATTCCGTTTGAAATGCATATTTTCGAGGAAGGGGACCATGGACTGGCGCTTGCCGCTCAGGCGACGGCTACGTCTCAAAAGGAGTGCCGGCCGGATGCGGCGAAATGGGTCGGTCTCTGTGATGCCTGGCTGAAAAAACGGTTTTCCTTTGAACTTCCGGAGAAATCACCGTATGAGGCAATGATCGCGGAGGGGGTTAGCTTCTGATAAAATAAGAATTAGCTGAAACTGTAACAAAAATGGCTCGAATAGAAAATAGCTGTTAGTTACAGTTTCATTTTTATTTAAAAATATAAAAGGGGAATGGTAAAAGTAAAAATGATAATACGAAAATTAAGAACGAACCATATAGAAAACCCTGTTGGTTTTGCAATGGATCAGATTACATTATCTTATATTGCGGAGTCTGATTTCGGTGTCTGCCAGAAGGCAGCCCGTATTCGGGTGGCAACAGATGTTGGGATGAAACACGTTGTATATGACAGCGGGATGAGCACAGAGATTGACAGTATTGCCTTTTCGCTTCCGTTCAAACCGGAACCTGCGACGCGGTATTACTGGGATGTGACGATAGAAATTGAGGCCGGATGTGAAACGGCTGCCGGCGGAACATGTAAGGAGGCAGACGGGAGCGGAATCTGTGGGACGACAGAGGAAGGAGTTATTCGAAGTGAACCGGCATATTTTGAGACAGCGATCGACATGACTGCAATCCGTGCGGATTTTATTGAAGCGCAGGAAGAGATGGACGTGGCGGAGTTTTTTGCGCAGGCCACGCTTCCGGAGGAGCCTGTCGCAGTCCGGGCGTACGCTTCTGCGTTGGGCGTTTATGAATTGCGTGTTGACGGGGAAAAGGTTGGTGACGAGTATCTTGCCCCGGCAAGCAATGACTATGACAGCTGGCTGCAGGTGCAGACGTATGATCTGGACGGAATTCTGACCGCGGGTACTCACGAGGTTAGCATGGCTGTGGCGCCGGGGTGGTACAGTGGCTATTTCGGATTTGACGGAAAAAAGGAGATTTACGGGAAAGAGAAGGCGGCGCTGTTACAGATCGAGATTTTGTATGCGGACGGCAGTCGGCAGCAGATTGCGACGGATGAACGTTGGCTGGCCCGGCAATGCGCGGTTCGCTACGCGGAGATTTATCACGGGGAAGTATTTGAACCGGGATTCGTTTCCGACGCTGATTGCGCGGTGCGGAAGGTGGAAGTGGAGAAAAAGAAGCTGTCACCCCGCCGCAGCCTGCCGATCCGTGTTATGGAGACCGTGCCGGTAAAAGAAATCATTACGACACCGGTCGGCGAGACGGTGATCGACCTGGGACAGAACATGGTCGGTTGGCTGGCGTTTCGCTGTCATGCGCCGGAGGGAAGCCGGATTTACCTGCAGTATGGTGAGATTTTACAGAATGGGAATTTTTACCGGGAGAATCTGCGGACAGCCAAAGCGGAATATACTTATATTTCCGATGGACAGGAGCGGCTGGTGCGGCCGCATTTTACCTACTACGGATTTCGGTATGTAAAGGTGGAAGGCTTTAAGGGAGACTTAAATCCCGGGGATTTTGTGGGCGAAGTGGTTTATTCGGAGATGGATGTTATCGGCAGTATTGAGACGGATAATCCGGAGATCAACCGTCTGGCTCTGAATGCATTGTGGGGTCAAAAGGGGAATTTTGTGGATGTGCCCAGTGACTGCCCGCAGCGGGATGAGCGCATGGGATGGACCGGAGACGCGCAGGTCTTTTCGGGGACGGCGCTTTATAACATGGACGCGTACGCGTTTTACTCCAAGTACGGGTACGATATGATGTTGGAGCAGGAAAAATATGACGGCTGCGTGCCGATGGTGATTCCCTCCTTCCATATGGGGCCGGGAGGCTCCTGTGCGTGGGCGGATGCATCGACGGTTATTCCATGGAATGTTTATCTGTATTCCGGGGACGCGGCGATCTTGCGGCAGCAGTATCCCTCGATGAAAATGTGGGCGGATTACATTTATCGTCAGGATGAGGCGAACGGCGGACGCGGCCTGTGGCAGACCGGATTCCATTTCGGCGACTGGCTGGCTCTGGATGGCACGGATCCGAATTTTCCCACCGGTGCGACGGATCCGTTTTATGTTGCGAGTGCCTACTATTACCTCTCCACGCGACTGACCGGACAGGCAGCCGGCGTGATCGGATATAAGGAAGAGGAAAACGAGTACCTTGCGCGGGCAGATAAAATCCGGGCCGCCTTGCAAAAAGAATATTTTACAGAAGACGGCGACCTGAAGCTGACGACGCAGACCGGGTATATTCTGGCTCTGGCTTTCGAATTCTGTCCGGAGGAAAGCCGGGAGCGTATGGCGGGAAAGCTGAGTGAAAAAATCATGGCGGACGGCGGTCATTTGATGACCGGATTTGTGGGAACTCCCTATATCTGCCGCGTGCTTTCAGAGTATGGCTTCAATGAGACAGCCTATCAGGTGCTGTTCTATGAGGATTGCCCCGGTTGGCTTTACCCGGTTCGGCTGGGCGCGACGACCATCTGGGAGCGGTGGAATTCCGTTTTGCCGGATGGCAGCATGAATCCGGAAGGCATGAACTCGCTGAATCATTATGCGTACGGTTCCATTGCGGAGTGGATGTACCGTTATATGGGCGGGATACAGCCTATGGAGGAGAAACCCGGATTCAGGGAAATCCGTCTGACGCCGATGCCGAATCGTCGGCTTGGAAAGGCCAACGTGTGCTATGATTCCCCGGTCGGACGCTATGTAAGCCGGTGGGATTATACCGATGAAGGCGTAAAATACTATTTTGAGATTCCGTTCGGTGCAAAAGCGCATGCAAAGCTGCAGTGCGGAGAAGACGAGTGTGTGAAATGCAACGGACGTCCGCTGGAGTCCGCACGGCGGGAAAACGGTAAGGTGTTATTTATGCTTGAAGCCGGGAAGTACGAGGTTTGCGTGTAAAAGAAACGCGTTCGGTTATGCCGGGTCGATTGACAAAAGCCCATTTTTATGCAAAAACAAAATCACACTTTGGATTTGCATAATTTTTGCGTAGGAGGGATGCTAAATGTATTATGAGCGAACTTTGGAGCCGGTAATTCGAAAAATCAGCGAGACGTTTCCTGTTTTGATAGTGACCGGACCGCGGCAGGTTGGTAAAACCACGCTCCTTAGCAGGATGGCGGGGCAGGAGCGCAGGATTGTATCGTTAGATAATCCGACAATACGGGCTTTTGCAAAAACCAACCCGGAGCTGTTTTTCCAGCGCTATGAGCCTCCGATTCTGATTGATGAGGTTCAGTACGCCCCGGAGTTGTTTGATTATATTAAAATTCGGGCAGATCGTGATAAGCGCTGCGGTGATTTTTGGCTGACCGGTTCACAGACATTTCATATGATGAAGCGGGTGACAGAATCTCTGGCAGGGCGGGCCGGGATTGTCAGAATGTCGGGGTTGAGCAATGCGGAGATTCACGGAAATCACTTTCCTCCTTTTCAGATGGATGTCTCATCTTTGATGAATCGCATGGGTGAGGCGAAGCCTATGACGGTATTGGAGGTATATCGGCAGATTTTTAAAGGAACGATGCCTCGTCTATATGAAAACGAAGCGGTGGATCAGTTTCAATATTACGAATCCTATCTTGAAACTTATATCAGTCGGGATATTCGTGACTTATCGCAGGTCGCGGATGAATCTGCTTTTTTGAATTTTATGAGCGTGGTTGCAGCCAGAACAGCGACAAATGTGAATTATGAGACCCTGGCGGGAGAAGTTGGTGTTTCTGCGCCGACCGCCAAGCATTGGTTGTCTGTTCTGGTTTCTTCCGGCATTGTTGCGTTGATTCAGCCATATTCTAATAATGCCTTAAAAAGAGTGATTCGGGCTCCGAGAATGTATTTTCTTGATACCGGACTGTGCGCACATCTGACTCGGTGGAGCAGTGCGGAGACTTTAGAGAGAGGAGCGATGGATGGCGCTTTTTTTGAGACATGGGTTGTCTCTGAGGTTTACAAAAGTTATTTGAATGCGGGGAAGACACCGCCGTTGTATTTTTACAGGGATAGTAATAGAAAGAAAATTGACCTGATCATCAGTCAGGATGCGGTGGTGACACCTGTAGAGATTAAGAAAAGCGGCGCACCGAAAGGGGCAGTAAAAAACTTTTCTGTTCTTAAACCGATTGAGCGTGATCCGGATGACAATGCTGTGTTTTCAGGAGCAGCACATTTGAAAACCAGAATTGGCGAAGGTGCGGTTATCTGCATGAGTGAGGATTTGCTGCCAATCGATTCCCAAAACTGGTATGTACCAGCCTGGCTGATTTGAGGCGGTTTCATGGTGTAAAAACGATATTTTGATATAACAGAGTATGGTGAGAAAGATCTGAATTCTGAGAATCAGGTCTTTCTTTTCCTTAGAAAATGAAAAAAAGGGTCGGAACTTATTTGTGTGTGGGCGGTTTTTTTACGTGCCGCGACGACGGAGAGCGGTGGTGCCGATTGAATCGGAACTGCGGTCAGTGACTTATGCGAGAAGATCTGAAAACTCTTTTCGGGGAGAAGACTGACCCCTTCTCTGGCCGAAATGGCGCCGATAATGGATTCCATACGTGCTGTACGCAGGATATTCGGTCGCACGTCGGAATTTCTGAATAATTTCATGCATAATTGATGTATGGAGGTATACGGTTTCATTAAAATAAAATGCTCATCAGCGAGGTCATGGAGAGTCACGGATTTTTTCCCGGCGAGCGGATGGCCGCATGGGAGAATGGCGGAAAGTCGGTCTTCTGCCAGAGTGATCATCTGATATTTCTCAGGGGAGAACATGGAGCTGCGTGCAATGATCAGATCATAATCTCCGGTATTCAGACCGCGCATCAGCTCCGGCTCCTCTACCTCATCAAGAGACATGATGACCTGAGGATGATTTTTTGCAAATTCTCCAAAGAGAGAGGTCAGGTCGTATTGGGACAAAATCGGGAGTGTTCCGATCCGAAGCTGCTGCCGGGTCTGCTCACGGTACTGCCGCATGATGAGCATAGACCGGCGGTATTGCGCAGAGAGAAGCTGTGCTTCTCCGTAAAATAATTCGCCCGCCTCTGTGAGAATGGCGGAACGGCCGCTGCGGTCAAAGAGGCTTACATCCAGCTCGTGCTCCAGTTTTATGATCTGTTTGGAGAGGGCGGATTGTGTCATGTGTACAGATTCCGCCGCGTCAAAAAATGTCTTTTCCTCTACTGCTGCGATGAAGCAGTCTAATTGTTCAAAGGTCATATCTGTACCTCATTCATTCCATTTTGGAATCTATTATAGCGGAAGCAGAATTGATATACAAGGGGAAAAATCCTATACTAATTTTAAAAGCAACACCTTTGTTGCCGAAATTTTATTAAGGAGAGGGAAAAGTATGGCAAATAACGTAATTGACTTGAGAAGTGCCCTGGATTTTCTTAAGGAGATGCCGGGGCAGCTGGCGGAGACGGATGTGGAAGTCGACCCGATGGCGGAGATTTCCGGGGTTTACCGTCATGTGGGAGCGGGCGGTACGGTGATGCGGCCGACGAAAGAGGGACCGGCCATGGTGTTCCACAATGTGAAGGGGCATCCGGATGCCAGTGTGGTGATCGGTCTGCTGGCGAGCCGTAAGCGTGTGGGGGCTTTGCTGGACTGTGATCCGAAGAAGCTGGGATTTTTGCTGAAGGATAGTGTGCAGCATCCGGTGAAGCCGGTGGAGATTCCGCGGGAGCAGGCGAAGTGCCAGGAGGTGGTGCATCTGGCGACGGATCCGGATTTTGATATTCGTAAGCTGGTGCCGGCGCCGACGAATACGCCGGAGGATGCGGGTCCGTACATCACGATGGGAATGTGCTACGCGACCAGCCCGGAGACGGGGACTTCTGATGTGACGATTCATCGGATGTGCCTGCAGAGCAGGGATGAGATTTCCATTTTTTTCCAGCCGGGGGCGCGGCACATCGGACACTTTTTTGAACTGGCGGAGCAGAGAGGGGAGCCGCTGCCGATTTCCGTTTCCATCGGTGTGGATCCGGCGATTGAGATTGCCTCTTGTTTTGAACCGCCGACAACGCCGCTGGGGTATGATGAGCTGCAGGCCGCAGGAGCGATTCGGCATAAACCGGTGGAGCTGGTAAAATGCCTGACAATCAATGAGCGTGCGATCGCGAACGCGGAGTATGTGATCGAGGGTGAGGTGCTGCCCGGTGTGCGGATGCGGGAAGACAAAAACTCCAATACCGGGAAAGCGATGCCGGAGTTCCCGGGATACAACGGTCCGGCAAATCCGGAGCTGCCGGTGATTAAAGTCAAGGCTGTGACGACCCGAAAGCACCCGATCATGCAGACCTGTATCGGACCGTCCGAGGAGCATGTTTCCATGGCGGGGATTCCCACGGAGGCAAGTATCCTGGCGATGGTGGACAAGGCGATGCCGGGTAAGTGCTTAAATGTATACAATGCTTCTTTCGGCGGCGGTAAGTATGTGACGATCATGCAGTTTAAAAAATCCGTTCCGTCCGATGAGGGCAGGCAGCGGCAGGCCGCTCTTCTGGCGTTTTCCGCTTTCGCGGAGCTGAAGCATGTGATTTTGGTAGACGAGGACGTGGATATCTTTGACATCAACGATGTGATGTGGGCGATGACGACCCGTTTCCAGGCAGATCTGGATCTGATTACAATCCCGGGTGTGCAGTGTCATCCGCTGGATCCGTCCAACGGTCCGGAGTATGCGTATAATCTGCGCACACGGGGCGATGCGTGCAAGGCGATTTTTGACTGTACCGTGCCGTTTGACCAGAAGGCTCGGTTTGAGCGGGCGAAGTTTATGGAAGTGGATGCGGAGCAGTGGCTGCAGGATTAAGAATCGTCGGATGACATAGAAAATTTGGGAGGAATGGATGAAATCTCCGGAATAAGAAACAGCTGCAAATTATATGAGCGTATAATGTGGGACAAAGCAGAGATTTTTGCGGAATCTGTGTAACAATCACAGTAAGTGAAGCATAAGAAGAGTATGATACATAATTATGGAATAGAAAGCTGAGAAAAGAAAGGGGAAGAGTATGCTGCAATTTGATGAAAACAATTACACCGACGAGGAGTTGACACTGGAGGGAATCACGATTCGATTCCGCGCATTCCGCCACCTGATGTATGTGGAGCATCCGAAGGACGCGGAGCACCAGCAGATGAATATTTTTGTCCCGCTGGACTACTATGAGGGGAAAAGTATCAACGGTTACACGGCGGAGACCGCACCGACCTTTATGCCGAACCTGGTGGGCGGTTATATGCCGGGCGAGCAGAATAACCCGGGCTATGAAGTCTGGGGGCCGAAACGGCTGAACTCTGCTTTTTATGCGCTGGCGCACGGCTATGTGGTGGCGACCCCGGCTCTGCGCGGCAGATCTTTAATGGACGCGGAGGGACACAATGTCGGCAAGGCGCCGGCGGTGATCACAGACTACAAAGCTGCTGTTCGCTACGTTCGTTATTTCAGCGATAAGATTCCGGGCAATCAGGAGAAGATTATCACCAACGGCACCAGCGCCGGCGGAGCGATTTCTTCTGTTATGGGAGCGACGGGAAACCATCCGGACTATGAGCCTTACCTGAAAGAGGCCGGCGCGGCGGACGCGAGGGACGATATCTTTGCGGCTTCCTGCTACTGCCCGATCACGAATCTGGATCACGCGGACAGCGCTTATGAGTGGGAGTTTTGTGGAGTCAATGACTATCATCGGTTCGGCATGTCCATGGATGAGGGCGGACGTCCGTCCTTCACGCCGGAGGATGGCGTGATGAGCGATATTCAGATCAAGGCTTCCGGAGAGGAGGCAAAGCTGTTCCCCTGCTACCTCAACAGTCTGGAATTGAAGGATGAGGATGGCAATCCGCTGACTCTGGATGCGGACGGAAACGGTTCATTCAAAGACTATATGATGGGCGTTGTTCTTGCGTCCGCGCAGCGCGCGATGGACAGAGGCGTGGATGTTTCCGATAAGACCTGGCTGACAACGGAGAACGGAAAAGCAGTCGCTATGGATTTTGACGCCTATGTCCGCGACATCACCAGAATGAAGACCGCACCGGCGTTTGACGATCTGACCATGGACAGCCCGGAGAACGATCTTTTCGGAACCGAGACGGAAGCCTGCCGTCATTTTACCGCATACAGCTATGAAAACAGCCTGGTGGGCGGCAAGAGAGCGGACGAGCAGATCGTGAAGTTGATGAACCCCATGTACTACATTGATGATGAGCAGGCGACAAAGGCGCCGCATTGGCGGATTCGTCACGGTGAGTGTGACCGGGATTCTTCCCTGGCAATCTCCGCGATGCTTACCCTGAAGCTGCGAGGTGCCGGTTACCCGGTGGATTACCATTCGCCGTGGGATACGCCGCATTCCGGAGATTATGATCTGGATGAACTGTTTGCGTGGATTGATGAGATATGCAAGTAGGAAGATTCAGGTATTGTCGGATTCTTTTATCGGAAGGTGAACGGGATGCCGGTTCCTTTCGGAACATGATTTTGGATGAATGAAGAATGAGTAAAAATGAGGAGGTGCGGTGAGAAATCCGCCCTCCTCGATTTTTTTCACTATTTTTACACTAAATTTCACTATTTCCGGCCTTTTTCCGGTAAAGTGAAGGTGCTATACCGGTCTCTTTCTTAAAAGTATATGAAAAATGATCTGCACTGTTATAGCCGGAAATTTCGAGTGTGTGAATTTATTTCTGTAAATATATCAGATCTTCTATGATAAGTTGA
>JAJPZY010000140.1 GCA_021204085.1 Clostridiales bacterium
TATCATAGAAGACCTAACATTTAAACTTTTACAGACTTTTTTTCATACTCCCGCTCGCCAGATATGCAATGGAAAGCCGGATGGTTCCCGAAGCATCCAGAGAACGCAGCCGCTCCCGGCTTAACGATTCCATATCCAACATCTGCTTGGCATCCTCCAGAAACAGTTCACCGGCCTTTGTCAGCACCACCCCTCTGGATGTACGGGAGAAAAGCTTCGCTCCCAACTCTTTTTCCAGGTCGGAAATCTGGTGGCTGATGGCGGGCTGCGTCATGTAAAACTCCTTGGCAGCTTCTGAGAAACTTAAATGTTTTGCCGCGGAGAGAAAATAGTTTAACTGGGCAGTATTCATATCCTGTCACCTTCCTTATTCGGAGAAGATTTTGTTACTATTCCCACTGCTTCACAGATCTGATTTAAGTGAGATAAAAAACTCTGATTTTTGTAATCGAATTTATGCACAGCTGAAGCATAGCAATGTTTCAATCGACTGTGAATAGTAACAATTTCTTACAGTTTAAGAGAGAATAAATCTCACGTCAAGCCTGCCATAAAAAATATTTATATCTGTTGTAAGAAAGCAGAATTTCTCATTTTCTGCCGTCCATGTTACAATTTTTACAATAACTCAGAACATCAGCTGCAGGCATCCGCCAAAACGGTCTGTCATCTGACGTGCTGAACAAAAAGTCCAGAAAACATTTATCAAGGAGGAGGTATGTCACTATGAAATTTGAACACTTACTCAGCCCCATGAAAGTGGGAAACAGGGTTTACCGCAACCGCATCGTCAGCGCTCCCATGGCTTTCGGCCTGATCGTGCAGAATCCGGATGCAAGGGAATTTTCCTACCGGAAGCTGGAAGGCCCGGCCCGCGGCGGCAACGCCTGCGTCATCGTCGGCGAGACAGACGTCAACTTTGTCGACGCCGTTCGTATTCCGGGGTTCCGTCCCTTTGACTTTGCAAAACCGGAAGAGGATATGGAGACCTTCAACGCCGTAGCAGAGTATGCAAAACGCATCAAGAGAAACGGCGCCATCGCACTGGCAGAGCTGGTTCACTGCGGCAAAGAAAAAGTTCCCTTCCGCCCGGAGGAGGAATGCATCGGACCCGTGGAGACCGTGAACCTCGCCGGCATCAAAGCACGCCCCATGACCAAAGAGGATATGGACCGCATCGCCAACGATTTTGCCACTGCAGCACTTTATATGAAAAAAGCCGGCTTCGACGGCATTTTAGTCCATGGCGGACACGGATTCATTTTCACGCAGTTCCTTTCCCCGCTGATGAACACCAGAACCGATGAGTACGGCGGCTCTCTGGAAAACCGCGGCAGATTCCCGAAACAGATTTTAAAAACCATCCGCGAAGCGGTCGGAGATGATTTCCTCGTGGAGCTGCGCATTGACGGCACGGACCACCAGCCCGGCGGCATCACCCCGGAAGAAACCGGCGAGTTTGTAAAATCCGTGGAAGAATATATCACTTCCGTACACGTTACCTGCGGTATTTATGAAGAATCCGTAAAATCCGGCACAGAGAGCAGCATGTTCCATCCTCACGGACTGAACATCGAGCCCGCCTCCATCGTAAAATCCTATACCAGCCTGCCGGTAGGCGCGGTAGGCGGCATCAACTCCCCGGAAATGTGTGAGGAAGCCATCGCCAGCGGAAAGATTGATTTTGTTATCCTCGGCCGCCAGATGCTGGCAGACCCGGAATTCACCAAAAAATGTATGGCCGGAGAGGAAGACCGCATCCGCAGATGCCTGCGCTGCTACAAGTGCTTCCCGGGCTCCCCGGAAGAGGGCTACGACGACCTGCCGTTTAACAGTGAGGAGCTTGCACTCTACGTAGGACACTGCACCATCAACCCGCTGGCACATCTGCCCTTTGACCCGGACGCGCTCCCGGATCCGAAAGAATCTGCTGATGTCCTGGTAATCGGCGGCGGCGTAGCAGGACTGCAGACTGCGATCACGGCGGCAGACCGCGGCCACAAAGTAACCATCGCAGAAACGTCCGATAAACTGGGCGGCCTGCTTTACTTCACAGACGTGGATATTGACAAGCCGGATTTACGGAATTTCAAAAACATGCTGATCCGCGAAGTAGAGCGCCGAGATATCACCGTAAAGCTGAACACAGAAGTAACCCCGGCATATATTCAGGAGACCGCACCAAACGCGGTGATTCTGGCGACCGGCAGTCTTCCCTCCTGCCCACCGGTAAAGGGAATCGAGCATGCACATCAGGCTATGGCCATCTATGACCAGACCATCGACTGCGGCAAAAAGGTTGTAATGATCGGCGGCGGCCTGGTAGGCTGCGAAGCCGGATTATATCTGCAGAAGACCGGCCATGAAGTAACCGTCGTAGAGATGTTAGACCGGGTAGCCAACGAATCCTTCGGCATGTACCGTGAAGCCCTTGTATGGGAAATGGAGAAAACCGGCATGAAGAGTATGCCGAAGACAAAATGTCTGGAGATCAGACCGGACAGCGTCACCGTAGAAAATGCGGACGGCGTGCAGACACTGGAAGCGGATACCGTGCTCTATGCGCTGGGCATGCGCTCCGTTGACAGCTCCGAGCTGGAAGCGGCCGCAAAAGCCGTCGGTGCCGAGGTATTCACGGTAGGCGATGCCATCAAGCCGGGCAAAGTCGATCAGGCAACCAGAAGCGGATATCTGGCAGGCGTGGATATCGCAAAATAAATATCCGTAACTATTATATCAGTGGAATTCAGGGGCCGAGAAATCTGCCCTCGAATTTTGCCATCCACTTGTTAATCTGACGGGTCAGCGTTCCCACAAGAATCGCCGCGGCCAGCGTTCCTTCCCGCACTCCCTCGATCGTATGAAGGAAAATAAGGGAAATCAGACAGGCCAGCACAACCAGCGTAACGTCAAAAATCACTTTCATGGTAGAAAACTTCACCGGCGCAACCTGACAGACCGTCAGCACAAACCCCTCTCCGGCCAGAGTTACAATTTTTGAGGTAACCTCCATGCTGACCCCGGTGGCTACTAAAACAATACCGATGGCACAATACAGTCACCGCTCCGGATAAGAGGACGGCGAAATCACAGAAATGACGTTAAGAGCAAAATCTGTCAGCACGCCGAAAATCAGAGCGACAGGCAGCTGCAGCAGCTGGATAATCCGGTATCTCTTCCGCAAAATCAGAATCTGCAGCGCAATCAATGTACAATGCAGCACAATCGTCGCCTGTCCAACCGTCAGCGGAGCAATCCGGCTCAATGCATAGGGAAAACTTGAAATCGGTGAAGTTCCCAAATTTCCTTTAATCGAAAATGCAACTCCGAAAGCCATCACAAACAGACTGGCGCATAAAAAAATGCACCTGCGGACAATCTCATTTACAGACATGTTTTTTATTGATGATTTTCCTTCTTTATCCAAATCAATTCCCTCTTTCAAGTCAATAAGTACATTTATTATAAGCGTGCGTAATATAAAATTCAATATATTTAAACTGTCGGATGGTTTGTAAAAGGATATAAAGCCAAAAAAACAGCACCCACCAGGACCGAAACCTTCCTGAATGGGTGCTGTCTGATAATGGCAACTGACCTATTGTTCAAACTGCGCGTTATACAACTCCGCATAGAAGCCGTTCCGCCGCAGCAATTCCTCATGATTGCCCTGCTCCACGATATCGCCGTCTCTCATGACCAGAATGATATCCGCATCGCGGATGGTAGAAAGACGATGTGCGATGACAAAGCTGGTTCTGCCCTCCATCAGGCGGTTCATCGCCTCCTGGATCAGCAGCTCCGTGCGGGTGTCTACGCTCGATGTCGCCTCATCCAGAATCAGGATCGGGCGGTCCGCCAGGACAGCGCGCGCGATGGTGAGCAGCTGCTTCTGTCCCTGAGAGATATTGTTTGCTTCCTCATTGATCTCCATGTCATATCCGCCGGGGAGCGTCCGGATAAATGCATCTGCCCGCGCGGTCTTCGCCGCCTCGATGACCTCCTCATCCGTGGCATCCGGCTTGCCGTAGCGGATGTTTTCCATGATCGTACCGTTAAACAGCCAGGTATCCTGCAATACCATGCCGATGTTCTGCCGCAGATCACGGCGGTTGAAATCGCGCACGTCATGGCCGTCCACGAGGATGGCTCCGGAATTCACATCATAGAAGCGCATCAGCAATTTGACCATTGTGGTCTTTCCGGCTCCGGTAGGGCCGACGATTGCCACGGTCTGGCCCGGTTTCGCCTCGCTCGTAAAGTCATGGATGATGACCCGGTCCTCATGATAACCAAAACTTACATGGTCAAATTCCACATCCCCGGCCGCAGTTTCCAGCTGCACCGGATTTTCCACGGTCTGGCTTTCTTCCGACTCTTCCAGAAATTCAAAGATACGCTCTGACGCGGCTGCCATGCTCTGGAACATGTTGGATACCTGCGCCAGCTGTGTCATCGGCTGCGTGAACCGCTGTACATACTGGGTAAAGGAAACGATATCACCGATCTGTATCGTTCCCGCGGCAGCCAGGACGCCGCCCACGATGACGACCGCCACATAACCGGCGTTGCTGATCAAATTCATGACCGGCTGCATCAGACCGGAGAGAAACTGGCTCTTCCATGCGGATTGATACAGTCTTTCGTTCGTATCTTTAAACTCTTCCATGACTTTATCTTCACGGTCGAATGCCTTGATAATGTTCTGTCCGCTAAAGCTCTCCTCAATCTGGCCGTCGATCTGGCCCAGATAATGCTGCTGCGCCTTAAAGTGCTTCTGGCTGAACCGTATAATGATCATCACACAGATCAGGGACACCGGTAAAATAATGATCGTGATTATCGTCATCAGCGGACTTAGGGTCAGCATCATGATGATGACACCCACCATCGTGGCCACACTGGTAATCAGCTGACGGATACTCTGGTTTAAGCTCTGCCCTAGTGTATCTACATCGTTCGTGATTCGGGAAAGCACATCTCCGGTCGCCTGGGAGTCAAAGTAAGCCATCGGCATACGGTTGATCTTCTCACTGATATCTTTACGTAAATTGTAGCTGATCCTCTGGCTGATGCCGGCCATGATCCAGCCCTGCAGGAAGTTGAATATCGAACTCGCCACATACAAGGCCAACAGGGTCAGTAATATCTTCCCGATTGCCCCAAAATCAATGCCGCCGGTACCCATGACCTTCGCCATAAAACCGTTAGACAACTCCGTGGTCGCATTTCCAAGAAGCTTCGGCCCATATACATTAAAGATCGTGCTGGCAACGGCAAACAGGAGCACCAGTATTACGCCAATCCTGTAACGGCCCATGTAGCGAAACATTTTCCCAATGCTTCCCCAGAAATTTGTTGCTTTATCCTGTGACGGATTATTTCTTCTCATCGGCATTACAAAGCACCTCCATTCAAAGCGAGCTCTTCTTCGCTCAGCTGGCTTCTGGCAATCTCACGGTAGGTCTCGCAGCTCCTCATCAGTTCTTCATGCGTCCCCTTGCCGACAATCCGGCCCTCATTCATTACCAGAATCTCATCCGCATAGAGGACAGTGGAAATCCGCTGTGCGACAATCAGCACGGTAGCGCCCGCGGACTTCCTTGCCAGTTCCTTTCGAAGCGCCACATCCGTCTTGTAATCCAACGCGGAAAAACTGTCGTCGAAGATCAGGACCTGTGTATTCTTTGCCAGCGCGCGGGCAATGGAAAGCCGCTGCTTCTGGCCGCCGGACACGTTGGTTCCGCCCTGGGCGATCTCGCTCTGGTAACGGTCATTTTTCTGTTCGATAAATTCCGTCGCCTGTGCGGTAGCCGCCGCTTCTTCCATCATGGCATCCGTGACGCTGTCGCCGGAATATTTGATGTTGGATTCAATCGTCCCGGAGAACAGGAATCCTTTCTGCGGAACCAGCCCGATCTGCTCGCGAAGCTTTCTCTGGCTGAGTTCACGGATATCCACGCCGTCCAACTGAATCGACCCTTCCGTCACATCGTAAAACCGCGGGATCAGATTGATCAGAGTAGATTTTCCGCAGCCGGTGCTGCCGATGATTGCCGTGGTTGTTCCCGGTTTCGCGGTAAAATTAATGTCCTTAAGGACCGGATCCGATGCACCGGGATATGCAAACGTGACATGGTCAAAGGTAAGCTCACCCTTAAACTTCCGCTCCTCATAATCCGCTGCGTCTTTTCCGTCCAGAATCTCGCTCTCTGTCTTGATCACCTCATCAATACGGTTCGCCGCCACAGCTGCTCTCGGCAGCATGATGGAGATCATCTCAATCATCATAAATGCCATGATGATCTGCAGTGCGTAGGTTATAAACGCCACCAGGTCGCCCACCTGCATCAGGCCGTCGTCCATGCCTTTGGCGCCGAACCAGATAATCAGCAGGTTGACACCGTTCATTACGAACATCATGCAGGGCATCATAAAGCTCATGACGCGGTTTGTAAACAGCTGCACCCGCATCAGTGAATCATTCGCCCGGTCAAAACGCTTCTCTTCATATTTTTCTCTGCCGAACGCCCGGATTACCGGCACGCCGTCCAGAATCTCCCTGGACACCAGGTTGACCCGGTCAACCAGTTTCTGAACAATCTTAAACTTCGGCATGGCAATCATCACCAGGCCGATGATCAGCCCTGTCATCGCCAGTGCAGCCACCACAATGATCCACGCAAGACCAGTGTGGGAGCTTAAGACCTTAACAATTCCGCCGATGGCAAGGATTGGCGCGAAAAGAACAATCCTCAGCAGAATCATCGTTGTCATCTGCACCTGCTGGATATCATTGGTGCAGCGCGTGATCAGGGAAGCGGTGCTGAAGCGGTCCACTTCGCTGTTGCTGAAAGAAAGCACATTGCCAAATACCTGTTCGCGCAGACTTTTGGCAACCTTTGCCGTCGTCACGCTGGCAAAGTAGCAGGCAAAAATGGCCGCCACACTCATCAGGACTGTCATAAGGATCATGCGTCTGCCGATCCGGAAAAGGTACTGCCTCTGAATCTGATCCGCATCTACACCGACCTTTTCATATTCCGCGCTGACTTCCTGAATTGCGATGGAGGAAAAAATCAATTCCCCTGAATCGCCGTACTGTTCAGCCAGCTCATCTACCATGGCCAGCAGCGTATCACTGTCAATCATCCCCGCCGCCTGCATTGTCTGCAGCAGAGACAGCATATTGACGGTTGTTTCCCCGTCCTCATCTTCAGAGATGTCAAGCTCCAGTCCCATCATGGCGCCCAATTCCTCCAACGACATATCACTGAGGCTTCCCTCTTCCATAGAGAGCTGCTCTTCCATCATCTCTTTGAAGCTATCCTCCGAGAGGGCAGAAAGCTGATACACCAGGACCATGGGGGTCTGCAGTGCATCGGAGACATCCTCCGTATCCGTGATATCCTCATCCAGATACCAGATGCCGTCCTCCAATGTATAAGCATCTTCTACCGTTTCCTGTGCATCCTCATCCATGAACAGCATCAGATAGTCCATCGTCTCCTCGCTGATCTGAACCGCGGCGGCATCTTCAATGCCGCCCTGCTCAATGCCGACGTCCACGATATCGCTGGTGTAAGACGGCAATGCCAGTGTGCAGTACGCCTGAACGATCAGCAGGCAGATGATGATCAGAACTGCCGGGATATGATGCCTCAGGTTTTTTACCAGATTTATCATTGTTGAACTCCTTTCTCACCGATGCCAAAAATTTTTAATAAGCGCCGGTTGATTTTTATACTCTTGTGTATTATAATTCGGATGTTACCAAATTCAATTACCAGTATTCTGTAATTGAGCATTAATACACACATCTTCAAATAATGTTTCGTAACATTTAAAAAAAGAAGGACAGGCTGACAAAAATGCAAAAAAAACCGGACCGCAGAATAAAGAAAACGAAAGTATCTCTGTATAATGCGTTTTACGAACTTTTAAAGAAAAAAGATTACAGCGAAATCACTGTAAAGGAATTGGCGGAGGAAGCCGACATCACCAGAAAGACCTTTTATCTCCATTATAATACGCTGGATGACCTTCTATGGGAGTTTCTGACCGATCGTTACAGCCATATTCAAAAGTTACTAAATGAAATTGACCTGTTTTCGGAAAATTTCAACTACATGGAATTTTTTACACATCTCAAAGAGTTGTTTGAAAAACACCAGGATCTGTTCAAAAAGATTATGGGCGACCAAAACTCCCGCTACGTCATGCAGCGGGTGGTGGAAGAAAACGAAACCAAAGCATTTGAATGCGTGAAAAACCGATTTGACATGAAACCGGAAATCCTGCACATTTATTTTCGCTATTACACGCGTGGAATCACAGAAACATTTATGGAATGGTTTACCGACCCGGGCAATCTGTCCCTGGATGAATTTGTCAATACCATCAAAAATATCAATCTGCAGATGTACCAGGCACTGCAGCCGTACCGGAAACCTTAAATCAGTGGTTTCATTTTAAACTCTCTTTCCTTATATTTGGCTTCCGTTTAATTTTACCTTGACATTATCCAACAACCCGTTGTGTTGTTTTTACTTATAAAGGAGACAGATGAGAGGATGTTATTCCGTATATTAAAGATCTGGTTCCATTGGCGAAAAGACTGGGATTCAATATCTTCTCATGCTTCCGGGTTAGTGTAGTTTAACAGCCCATGCAGCACCAGACTCTGAATCATATCACATATTTTTTTTGAACTGATATCTTTCCCTTTTTCATTCCAATACTGTAAAAGGCCAAACATGGCAGAGTTTACAAAACTGGTCAGGTAATCAAAATTCGGTGCATCCGCGGGAATTGGGAAATAATTTGTAATAAAAGGAATGATTTCTTCTTTTATTTTTGTATGGAACCCGGAATCTCCATTCGGACCCATCAGAATATATATTCTGTCATTCATTGCCGTAAAGATGATCGGAAAAAGGTTTTCCAGGGATGCGTTTTCGGAATACATCTGAACAATGGTTGCTTTTACCTTATCCAGCAATTTATCCTCGATATAAGTCAGGAGGTGGTCGGTATCCACAAAATACTCATAAAAGGTGCTGCGGTTATATCCCGCGCGCTTTGTAAGCTCGCTGACGGCAATTTTGGCAATCGGCTTTTCCGCGGCCAACTCCCAGAATGCATCTACAAATTTCTGTCTGGTTTTCTCTGTGATTTCCGGCTGTTTTCTCATATCTTCTCCCTTTCTGACCATCAGACAGACAAAAACATATTGATGGTTGATGCCGACCGTTATGATGGGTATAATTGATTATACAATAGGTTGTCGGATAATGTCAAGACGGAAAAACCGGAATAAAGCGAAATCAAATTATATGAAGGAGACATTTCTTATGCAAGCATTAGAAGCTATAGCAAAGAGGAGATCCACGAGAGATTTTGATCCCAATAAACCAGTATCGAGTATGATTGTTGATATGATTGTAAAAGCAGGCTGCCATCTTCGTTTCTGCTTCAGAAGAACAAATGGCAGCTTTTCTTCCGGCACACCTTGCCTGACAGAAGCTGACTGCTGGGATAAAAAAGTGTCTGTGACACTTTAACTCCCCTGCCCCTCAATCTTGAGGGGTGG
>JAJPZY010000146.1 GCA_021204085.1 Clostridiales bacterium
GATATTTTTAGTCCAATCCGGATGATGCTAAGCTGTCATGAATAATTCGGGTTTAATGGAAAAATTTTTCCTTATTTTGTATATTTTTACTTGCGTTGAGAAAAAAAGTAAGTTAATATGAATTAGGAGACGTTTTTCAATGGCATTACAAACAGGGAGACGAGCATGAATATTGGACTGATTGCACATGAGTCGAAAAAGAAGCTTATGCAGAACTTCTGCATTGCATACCGGGGAATCCTCGGGAGAAATACCTTGTATGCGACAGGTACCACGGGTAGGCTGATTGAAGAAGTTACGAATATGTCTGTGCATAAGTATCTGCCCGGTCATCTGGGCGGCGTACAGCAGCTGAGTGCGGATATTGAGAGCAATATTATTGATCTGGTGATTTTTCTGAGTGATCCGATGTCTACGAACTCGCGGGATATCGCGATTGCCAACATACAGAAACAGTGTGATCTCCACAATATTCCGATGGCTACGAATCTTGCGACCGCTGAGATTCTTGTGCTTGCGTTAGACCGCGGCGATCTTGACTGGCGCGAGATGTATAAGTAGCATCGGGACTGATGGAAAAAGTAATGAATTCTTAAAGATTTTCCGTTTGAACTGTGATATTATGAGCGTAAGCGGATTTATGCAAGGCTGAGAGCCGGGGCTCTCAAACGATCACTGTGATATTACTAAGGATGGAAATCAGATATGAGAGAGGCAAAAGAGACAAAGGGCAGATTGGCGCAGAGCGTAACAAACCGTTTCCTCTGGTTGGGTGGTTTGTTCGCCATTGTGCTGGTCTGCCTGTTTTTTTGCGTTGCATGGCCTCGAATCTGTGAGAAGCCGACGATTCGTCTGAACGGAGAGGCAAAGATGACTGTGGCGGCCGGCAGTATATTTCGGGATGAAGGCGCTACTGCCCGGCTGTTCAGAGAGAAGATTGATGATCGTGTTTATGTGACCGGTGAGGTGGATACCTCCGCGCCAGGCACCTATGAACTGACTTATAGTGTGGACGGCCGTTTTAAGACCTACTCGGTGACCCGTGTGGTGGTCGTGGAGGATCAGACGGCACCGCAGCTTGTTTTAAATGGGGACTCCGCGGTGAAAGTGGATGAGATTGACGCTTACGAGGATCCTGGGGCAACGGCCGAGGATAACTATGACGGAGATCTGACGGAGCAGATTTCGGTAAAAAAGAAAAAGACCGGCGACTATACCTGGGAAGTGACTTACATGGTGGCGGATCAGGCGGGGAATGAGTCGACGGCTGTCCGGGAAGTGATTCTCCGCGATCAGACGGCGCCGGAAGTTACTTTAAAGGGGAAGGATTCTGTCACGATCAAAGAGCGTGAAAAGTTTAAAGATCCCGGTGCAAAAGCCAGAGATGACAGAGACGGGGATCTGACGGACTCTGTTTCTGTCGAGGGATATGTTGATATTTACCGGCCGGGGACATACTCGGTCACTTATACAGCGACGGATGCGGAGGGCAATCAGGGACAGGCTGTCCGTACGGTTACGGTGGAACGGGTACATAACAATCCGAAGAACGCAATCTACCTCACATTTGACGATGGACCGAGTTCGGATGTAACGGAGGAGATCCTGGATATTCTTGCGGAAAACGGGATCCAGGCAACATTTTTTATCTGTGATTATGATAAATCCACACTGCCGTTGATAAAACGCATGATCGATGAGGGGCATACGGTCGGAATTCACGGTTATTCCCACGACTATGCTGAAATTTACGATTCTACAGAGGATTTTATGAATAACATTTATACTCTGCGGGATAAATTAAAAGAAGATACCGGATATGAAGCATTCTGCATTCGTTTTCCGGGCGGCAGCGGCAATTCCGTCAGTGCAGAATACACAGATGGGATCATGACGGATCTGGTGCAGATGGTGACAGATGATAATCTGATGTATGTGGACTGGAATGTTTCCTCCGGAGACGCAGAGGGGCAGCATGTTCCCTCAGAGGAGATTCTCGAAAATGTAACATCCGAGCTGCAGAAAGATCAGACCAATATAGTGTTGATGCATGATACTTCCGCAAAAAAAGTCGACGGCTGACGCGTTGCAGGATATTATTGATTATGGACTGGAGAATGGATATCATTTCTATTCGATTCAGGAGGATACCGTGCCGATTCATCAGGCGCTGGCGAACTGAGATTTATTTGAGATACAGCCGACATATATTTTATATCAGTATGGAGATTGACAATGAAACAATTGCTGGTTTATCTGAAGGATTATAAAAAAGAGAGTATACTGGCTCCGCTGTTCAAGCTGTTAGAGGCAACACTGGAGCTTTTTGTCCCTCTGGTGGTCGCTGCAATCATTGACGTGGGAATTGCGGGCGGCGATACCGGCTATATCCTGCGGATGGTGGGAATCCTGGTGCTTCTGGCGGCAGTGGGGCTTGCCTTTTCCGTGGTGGCTCAGTATTTTGCCGCAAAGGCATCGGTTCTTTTTGTGAAAAAGCTTCGGGAGGTTCTGTTTGCCCATATCCAGAAGCTTTCCTATGCGGAGCTTGACACGCAGGGTACGTCTACGCTGATCACACGTCTTACGAGTGATATGAATCAGGTGCAGTCGGGATTAAATCTGACACTGCGCCTGCTTTTGCGTTCTCCTTTTGTTGTGCTCGGTGCCATGGTGATGGCGTTCACCGTTGACCGGAAAGCGGCAATGGTATTTGTGGTAGATATTCCTGCGCTGGCAGTCGTGATTTTCGGTATCATGCTTGCCAGTATTCCTCTGTATCGGAAAGTGCAGAACCGTCTGGACGGCGTGTTATCCATGACGCGAGAGAATCTGACCGGTGTGCGGGTGTTGCGCGCGTTTTGTATGGAGGAGAAGCAGGTCAGCGAATTCAAGGAGAAAAACCAGCAGCTGACAGATACACAGAAGTTTGTCGGCCGCATCTCCGCGCTTTTAAATCCGGCGACTTATGTGATTGTCAATGCGGCGATTATTGCTTTGATTTGGGTGGGGGCGATCCGCGTGGATATGGGAATTTTGACGCAGGGGGCTGTTGTCGCCCTTTATAACTATATGGCACAGATACTGACAGAACTGATCAAGCTGGCGAATCTGATCATTAATATCACGCGGTCGATCGCCTGCGGGAATCGGATTCAGGCAGTGCTGGAGGTGGAACCGACGGTGACAGACGGGAAGAGTACAGAAAAAGTATCCGGTCAGAAGATTCCGAAAGAGAGACAGTCAGGAGTGGATGAAATGCCACGGGAAGAGTCCGGTAAAACCGGCAGGAACGACAGGGGCAGGGATGCCGCGGGTACGCCGGCGGTCGAGTTTCGGCACGCCAGTCTCCGCTACCCGAATGCTTCCGGGGAAGCCCTGACAGACATTCATTTTTCTGTAAAAGCCGGGGAAACGGTCGGAATTATCGGCGGTACAGGTTCCGGAAAGTCTTCTTTGGTGAACCTGATTCCGCGGTTTTATGATTGCGAGCAGGGAATGGTACTGGTGGATGGCACGGATGTGAGAGCGTATGCTTTAAAAGAGCTTCGGGCAAAAGTCGGTGTTGTACCGCAGAAAGCGGTGCTTTTTGCCGGAACCATCCGTGAAAACCTGCAGTGGGGCAAAAAGAACGCCACAGAGGAAGAGATGCGGGCAGCGCTGGCAACGGCTCAGATATCGGAAATTATTGATAAAAAGGAAAACGGTCTCGACAGTCTGGTGGAACAGGGCGGCCGAAACTTTTCCGGAGGCCAGCGGCAGCGGCTGACCATCGCCCGGGCACTGATTCGCCAGCCGGAGATCCTGATTCTGGACGACAGCTCCTCCGCGCTTGATTATGCCACGGATGCGGCGCTGCGCAGGGCAATTGCGTCTATGGAACCGCGGCCGACGCTTTTCCTTGTTTCTCAGCGGACGTCCTCTATCCGGCATGCGGATCAGATTGTAGTGCTGGATGACGGGCAGATCGTGGGAATCGGAACACATGATGAATTACTGCAGGGATGCAGGGTATACAGGGAGATTTATGAATCCCAGTTCCATAAAGCGGAAGCGGCTGATGATACAGAGCATACAGCCGCGGATGGAGATACAAAAGAGACCGGTACGCAGTTGGAAACCGGCAGGAGATCTGACGATGATGCCGGCAGTTGCGGCACAGGAAGGGAGGTGCCGGCTGTATGAGAGAGAAAAAGGGCAGGAACGGCACCCTGCGAAAAGTGCTGCAGTATATCAGTGTATATAAGTTCTGGATTGTGTTTTCTATCATCCTGGCGGCAGTGACGGTTGCTTTGACATTATATATTCCCATATTGGTGGGGCGTGCGATCGATCTGATCGTTGAGCAGGGACTGGTAGATTTTGAAGGCATTTTTCAGATCCTGATCCAGATCGGTATTGTCGCAACGATAACAGCAATCCTCCAGTGGATAATGAATACTATTAACAATAAAGTGACTTACCAGGTCGTCCGGGATGTGCGGAATCAGGCATTTGAAAAGATTCAGATTCTGCCGCTGAAGTTTCTGGACAGCCATGCATATGGCGGCATTGTCAGCCGTGTGATCGCAGATGTGGATCAGTTTGCGGATGGTCTGCTGATGGGATTTACACAGCTGTTTACCGGTGTCGTGACGATCGTGGGAACGTTGATTTTTATGCTGACGATTCACCCGCTGATCACACTGGTAGTAGTGGGATTGACGCCGTTATCTCTGCTGGTCGCAAGGTTTATCGCGAAGCACACCTATGATATGTTTAAATTGCAGTCGGAGACGCGCGCGGAGCAGACGGCACTTATCGATGAGATGGTCGGCAATCAGAAAGTCGTGCAGGCGTTTTCTTATGAAGACGATGCGCAGGAGCGGTTTAACGAAATTAACGACCGCCTGGGAGAATGCTCTCTGCGTGCGACATTTTTTTCCTCCCTGACCAATCCGAGCACGCGTTTTGTCAACAGTATCGTCTATGCGGGCGTCGCGCTGACGGGTGCATTGGCGGTGATTTCCGGCGGAATGACGGTCGGTGGCCTATCCGCTTTCTTAAGTTATGCAAACCAGTATACGAAGCCGTTCAATGAGATTTCAGGCGTGATCACGGAGCTGCAAAACGCGCTTGCCTGTGCGGCGCGTATTTTTGAACTGATCGAGGAAGAACCGCAGATCCCGGATGATAAGGATGCGGCGGAACTGAATCAGATTGAGGGACATGTGAAACTTCAAAATGTGGATTTCTCCTATGATCCGGCGCAGCACCTGATCGAAGAGCTGAATCTGGATGTTAAGCCCGGACAGCGCATCGCGATCGTAGGCCCTACCGGTTGCGGGAAAACCACACTGATCAACCTGCTGATGCGGTTTTACGATGTAGACGGCGGCAGCATCACGGTAGAAGAGTACGATATCCGCCGCCTGACCAGAAAAAGCCTGCGAAGACATTACGGCATGGTGCTGCAGGATACATGGCTGTTTTCCGGTACCATTCGGGAAAATATCCGGATGGGCAGGCCGGACGCTACGGATGAGGAGGTCGAGACAGTCGCGAAAGCTTCTTACGCCCACGGTTTTATCCGAAGACTTCCGCAGGGGTATGATACCGTCATCGGCGAGGACGGCGGCAGCCTCTCCCAGGGACAGAAGCAGCTCATATCCATCGCGCGCGTCATGCTCTGCCATCCGCCAATGCTGATCCTCGACGAGGCCACGTCCTCTATCGATACGCGGACGGAGATCCGCATTCAGGACGCCTTTGAAAAGCTCATGCGCGGCCGCACCAGCTTCATTGTGGCACACCGCCTCTCCACTATCCAGAACGCAGACCGTATTCTCGTCATGCGGGACGGACAAATCATCGAGCAGGGCACACACGAGGAGCTGCTGGAGCAGGGAGGATTTTACCATAAACTATATTTAAGTCAATTCGAAGCATAAAGTGAACGAAAGGCTCTCGAATGGGCTTTGTGGAGTTTATATATAATTTATGCAGCTAATATGTTCAGGTAGGATGCTTCAGGTATCCTGCTGACACCTGAGGCATCCGTCATATACATTATAGCGAATTTAGCATTTTTACAGAAACAAACCGCCGAAATAATGTATAATATTCCCAAAGCGACAGATGATATTATGGGCGGAACAAGATGTCTGTGTCTAAATTTTATAAAACTTTTGCTTTTTGGTTATTGATATTTAATAAAAATCACGATTGTATTTTTTTGAGTACAAAACGCTTGCATAATCCTTTGATTTGGGGTATCCTGACATTGTATTTTTTTGAATACAATCCATGCGGATATATACACATGGGATAATTGAAGAAAACGTTGATTATGGCATGAGCCTGATAATCGTTTTAAATATATATAACAGATAGGAGAATGGTTGTATGGAAATTGCATTACAAGAGTTGATCGACAAGATCAAAAGCGACGGAGTTGGCGCCGGTGAAAAAGAAGCCGCTGCCAGAATCGATGATGCAAATGCCACGGCCGAGAAGATCATTGCAGATGCAAAAGCGGAAGAAGCCAGACTTATGGCGGAAGCCCGCGATGAGAATGATCGTCTGGTCAGGGCAAGCGAAGATGCGATCCGTCAGGCAGGGCGCAACCAGCTGATCTCATTCCGTGACAGCGTTACCAGGGAACTGGACGTTTTGATCGGTGATGCGGTTGCGGAAAGTTATTCCAAAGAAACACTCTTGGCACTGATTCCGAAGGTTGTTGAAGAGTGGGCCAAGAATCCCGACACCGACGATATTGAGGTGCTGATGAGCAGTGATGATCTTGCTGCCATCGAAGGGAACCTGATGGCAGCGCTTAAGAAGAAGATTAGCGCCGGCGTCACACTCAAGGCCGATGACAGTGTGGACAGCGGATTCCGTATTGCCGCAAAAGGCGGTTCCGCATACTATGATTACTCTGCGGAAGCGGTAGCAGATCTGCTTTCAAAGTATTTGAATCCGCGGGTAGCATCACTGATGAAAGAGGCTTCGAAGGCATGAGTCAGTATTATCTGATATCTACGCTGCCGGGGCTGGAGCCGTATGACGGAAAAAGCCCGCTTCCGATTACGGAGGAGGCGTTTCATGATACCTGTTCCGATTTCCTGAATGAAAAAGAGATGGAAATACTGGACGGGATTTCCCTTATTCCGCCGCGGGAGACCCGGCCGACAGGCTCAGAGCTTGTGGATGCGTGGAATTCCGAGGAGAGACAGCTTCGTCTTGCCCTTGCGGTTGTACGCGCTTCCCATAAGGGAAAGTCATTTCCGACAGACGGTGAGGTTATTTCAGCACCGATGCTTCAGGTAGCGAATACGGCAGTAGATTTAGGAGATCCTCTTGCGGCTGAGGAATATCTTCAAAACTGCCGGATGGAGACGCTTGACCGCCTCCGGCCGCTCGACATGTTCTGTGAGGATGCGGTATATTGCTACGCAATACGCTTAAAGCTTCTTACAAGGATGCGTCTGTTTGACGAAGAGCGAGGACACAAATCATATCAAAAAATATATCATTCCATTCTGAATGGAAACAGTCAGGAGAGTTAAAATGACGGAAACGAAAGGAAAAGTTGTAGGCATCAACGGAAATATGGTGTCGGTTGAATTCGACGGCATCGTTTCCATGAATGAGGTCTGCTATGTAGAGGTCGAAGGCTCCCGTTTAAAAAGCGAGGTCATTCGTATTCGCGGAAATGTCGCCCAGGTACAGGTCTATGAGATGACAAATGGGATTGCCTGCGGTGACAACGTTGAATTTACGGGAGATTTGCTTTCCGCCGAACTTGGTCCGGGCCTTTTGGGACAGGTGTACGACGGATTGCAGAACCCGCTGCCGCTCCTTGCTGAGCAGGCAGGCTGGTTTTTGGAGCGCGGTATTTATGTTGACGCGCTGAATGGAGAAAAGAAATGGGATTTCACCCCGACGGCAAAGCCGGGTGACCGTGTAAAGGCGGGCGAATATGTAGGAACCGTTCCGGAAGGGACGTTCACACACAAGATTTTCGTTCCGTTCTATCTGCTGGGCAGCTACACGGTGAAGTCTGTAGCGGCTGCGGGCGCTTACACGATTCATGAAACAATCGCTGTGATCACGGACGATAAGGGCAAGGATATCAATCTGACCATGTCCTTTAAGTGGCCGGTGAAGCGGGCGATCAACTGCTACTCGGAGCGTCTGGCGCCGACAGAGACCATGGAGACGAAGGTTCGTCTGATTGACTCTTACTTCCCGGTGGCCAAGGGCGGTACCTACTGTATCCCGGGACCGTTCGGAGCAGGTAAGACCGTGCTTCAGCATACCACCTCCAAGTATGCGGATGTTGATATTGTTATTATCGCAGCCTGCGGTGAGCGTGCCGGCGAGGTTGTAGAGACTCTGACGGAGTTCCCGGAGCTGACAGACCCGAAGACAGGACGTTCCCTGATGGAGCGTACCATTATTATCTGTAATACATCTTCCATGCCGGTTGCCAGCCGTGAGGCGTCCGTTTATACATCGGTGACGCTGGCTGAGTATTATCGTCAGATGGGACTCCATGTCCTGCTTCTGGCGGATTCCACTTCCCGTTGGGCACAGGCACTCCGTGAGATGTCCGGCAGACTGGAAGAAATCCCCGGTGAGGAAGCTTTCCCGGCCTATCTGGAATCCTATATCGCAGCGTTCTATGAGCGTGCGGGTTATGTTCGTCTTCCGGATAACTCGTATGGTTCCGTTACAATCGGCGGAACGGTATCTCCGGCCGGCGGTAACTTTGAGGAGCCGGTGACGCAGGCGACATTGAAGGTTGTCGGTGCTTTCCACGGTCTTTCGAGAGAACGTTCGGATGCCCGTAAATATCCGGCGATTGATCCGCTGATTTCCTGGTCGAAGTACAACAGCGTTGTTGCACCGGAACAGATTGAGTATTGCCGTGATGTGATGCTCCGCGGTGTTGAGGTCAATTCCATGATGAAGGTTGTCGGTGAGGAAGGAACGAGCCTTACAGACTTTGTTACTTACTTAAAATCCGAACTTCTCGATGCCGTTTATTTCCAGCAGAACTCATTTGATGATATCGAGGCCAACTGTGTGGTAGACCGGCAGCGTTATGTGAGTGCCAAGCTTGTCCGCATTCTCGGCTCGGATTATTCATTAAAAGAGAAAGATGAAGCACGTGCTTATTTTAACTCGCTGCGTCAGAAGTTCATCGACTGGAACTATACGGAGTTTCAAAGCGAAGCCTTTGCTGCGGCTGAGGCGGAGATTGACGCGCAGTATACTTCCGGCGGCGGAGTATTAAGCAGTGAAGCAGAAAAGCTGTTGTAAGGGAGGTGAAAGACAATGAATAAAGTATATAACCGAATCGAATCAATTACCGGAAGCGTGATCACAGTTCGCGCCGAGGGTGTGAAGTACAATGAACTGGCTGAGATTACCACTCGTTTTGGAAAGTCTCTTGCCGAGGTCAATAAGATCGATGGAGATATCGTATCTCTTCAGGTATTTGCAGGCGGTCGAGGTGTTTCTACCGGTGATGAGGTGCGTTTCCTCGGCCACGACATGCAAGTGTCTTTCACGGAGGATCTGCTCGGACGTATCTTCAACGGTTCCGGTGATCCGATCGACAACGGCCCGTCACTGGCTGAGAATTTAAAGCCGATCGGCGGCCCGTCCGTTAACCCGTCCAAGAGAATTCTTCCGAACCGTATGATGCGTACGAATATTCCGATGATCGACCTGTTTAATACGCTTGTCGTATCGCAGAAGCTGCCGATTTTCTCAATATCCGGTGAGCCGTACAACCAGCTGCTTGCGCGGATTGCCATGCAGGCGGAAGCGGATGTGATCGTTCTCGGAGGTATGGGTATCAAGTACGATGATTTCCTGTATTTCAAGGAGAGCCTCGGAAACGGCAGTGCACTGAGCAAGACCGTTATGTTTATTCATACAGCGGCTGACCCGACCGTTGAGTGTATCAAGATTCCGGATATGGCTCTTGCGGTTGCCGAGCAGTTTGCCCTGCAGGATAAGGATGTGCTGGTACTGCTGACCGATATGACAAACTACGCGGATTCCATGAAGGAAATCGCGATCACTCAGGAACAGGTACCTTCCAATCGAGGATATCCGGGCGACCTGTATTCACAGCTGGCCTCCCGTTATGAAAAGGCGGTTGACTTTGCCGGATCAGGTTCCGTTACCATTCTGGCGGTTACCACGATGCCGGGCGACGACGTTACCCACCCGGTACCTGATAATACGGGCTATATTACAGAGGGCCAGTATTACCTGAAGGGTGGAAGAATTGAGCCGTTTGGTTCGCTGTCCCGTCTGAAACAGAACGTAAACGATAAGACGCGTAAGGATCACCGTGCGCTGATGGATGGTATGATCCGTCTGTATTCCGAATATATGAATACACTCGAAAAGAAGAGCATGGGATTTTTGATGACCAAATGGGATGAGAAGCTTCTGAAATACGGAGAGATGTTTGAGGCAAAGATGATGGATCTGTCGATCAACATTCCTCTGGAACAGGCGCTTGACCTTGGCTGGGAGATTCTTGCCGCTTGCTTTGAAAAGGACGAAACAGGTATTAAGTCAGAACTCATTGAAGAATTCTGGCCCGCAAAATAAAGGAAGGCAAGTGAGATGGCAAAAATAAAGCTGACAAAAAATGAGCAAAAAGCTCAAAAAGATGCGCTCAAGATGTATCAGCGCTACCTTCCGACCTTAACGCTCAAGAAGCAGCAGCTCCAAGCCGAAATCCGCACGATTCAGGCGGATGCCATAGCCGTCCGAAAGCAGAGAGAAGCCCTTGAACAGGAATTTAAAAAATGGATAACCGTGTTCGGTGAAGAAGAAGCCTTCACGCCGGATTTGGTCACGGTTACAAATATCAGAAAGGGAATCGGCAATATTGCCGGTGTGACGATACCCGTCTATGAAGGCGCGGATTTTTCCCGCGGAGACTATGATTTTTATGAGACGCCATTGTGGGTCGATCTGGCGGCGGACAAGATGGAAGAGTCCCTTTCACTGGATTTGCAGGCTTCAGTGCTGGACGAACAGGTTCGGTTGCTTCAGAAGGAGCTGCTGACAACTTCACAGCGCGTGAATCTTTTTGAAAAAGTTAAAATACCGGAAGCAAAAGAGAATATCCGAAAAATTTCGGTATATCTCGGAGACCAGCAGGTCAATGCGGTTGTGCGTTCGAAGATTTCCAAGAAGAAAATCGATCAGCGTAACGCGGCCGCTTCGCTTGCTGCTGTCGGAGAGGAGGTGGCTGCAGGATGATCCTCCCTATGAAAAAAGTATCCATTCTTGTTCTTGACAGTGAACGGGAAGAAGCCATGCGTAAGATCCGAAAGCTTGGCCTTGTGCATGTTGACGCGCAGAGCTATACCGGCGATAAGATGACGCGGCTAAAGGATGAAACTTCTGCTTTGGAACAGGCGATTGCGCTGATTAGCGATGTGGCAGATAAGAAAGCCATGAAAAATCTGGAGAAAACGGAAATTTCTTCAGCAGAGGCGCTTTCTGCTGCAAAGCAGGTTGTCGCGTGCGGCACGGAGAAGAAGGATTGTTTGAATGCATCTATTTCCGCGAAGTCGGAATTGGAGCAGTATGAAGCCTGGGGTTCCATAACTCCGGCAGACTTCGAGTATCTTGCCGGGAAGGGCATAGTTCTGTCGATGTATGAGATTTCATCGAAGGAATATGCTTTCATAGATGCCGGGATCCGGACGCTGCTGGTAGGTCAGGATAAGAAAAAGACCTACATGCTTGTTGTTGAGGATGAAAGCCAGGCTGAGAGCCTTAAGCTTCCCGAGAGTGCACGCAGGATTCAGCTTCCGTCAGCATCCACGCAGGAGTTGAAAGCGCGAATCGAGGATAGTCAGAAGCGTATAGCTGAGCTTGATGATGAGATCCGCAGTTATATGAAGTACATTCCTGCGATGAAGGATGTGCTGGCAGCGGAGAATAAGGAAATTGAGTTTGACGCTTACCTTCACGGGATGGAGGAAGCCACTCTCTCCGATCTGCCGGAGGATGCGCCTGCCGTAGCGATCTTAAACGGTTATGTGCCGGAAGAAGACATGGAACGGCTGAAGGCAGCCGCAAAAGAGAATGCCTGGGGCATTGTTTCGGAAGATCCGACGGTGGAGGACAATGTTCCGACCAAGCTGCACAACAACAAATTCGTCAGCCTGATTTATCCGCTGACGGACTTTCTCGGCACGGTGCCGGGGTATTACGAGCAGGATATCTCCGGATATTTCCTCGTGTTCATGCTTATCTTCTCCGGAATTATTTTCGGAGACGGCGGATACGGACTGCTTATTACACTTTTGGGCCTTGCGATGTTTGTGCCGGCAGTTAAATCCGGAAAGTCTCCTTCGGCCTGGTCGAAGCTGATTATCCTTTTCGGAGCCGTCACGATCGTTTGGGGAATCCTGACATGTTCCTGGTTTGGCATGGATGTGTCGCTGGTACCGAAGTGGCTGCAGAATATTTCGCTGCCGATCATTTCCAACGTGTATGAAGACAGGATCTGGTATCCGTTCTGGACGAATGGAGAAGCCGGTCTTACGACCGCGCAGAACCTGCAGATCTTCTGCTTCGTGCTGGCGTTGATCCAGCTGTCCATCGCCCATATACTCGGGATTATCCGCGATCGCCGTTCGCTGCTTGTACTCAGTGACATCGGTTCTCTGATGCAGGTGATCGGTATGTTCTATGTAGTACTGAGCCTGGTTGTGAACGGTGCGGTATTCAGACTCAGATTAGTGATAAACGGCATACCGATCGGAACCATTTGTATTGCGCTGGTGCTTGTCGGATTTGTGATTTACTTCATATTTGCCAACTATGACGGCAGCATCGTGAAGTCTGTGGTGGAAAGCATGAAGAATATCATTTCCATGCTGCTGGGTATTGTAAATGTCTTTTCCGACATCGTATCCTACATCCGGCTCTGGGCGGTAGGACTTGCGGGCGCCGCAATCGCCGAGACGTTCAACCAGATGGCCGGAGGATTCATGGGACACCTGATTTTAATCGCCCTCGCCGTGTTTATCCTGATTTTCGGACATGGCCTGAATATGATTTTGAATCTGTTGTCGGTGATTGTGCATGGTGTGCGTCTGAATACATTGGAATTCTCGTCGCACGTTGGTATCAACTGGAGCGGTCATAAGTATGAACCGTTTAAAGAATAAATCAAATGTAAAAAAGTAAAGGAGAAAATGATATGGATTTCGGAATGTTAGGTACAGCCCTGGTTATGGGTATTGCTGCAATTGGTTCGGCAATTGGTATTGGTACGGCAGGTCAGGCTGCGATTGGTGCATGGAAACGTTGCTATATGAACAATAAGGCGGCGCCGTTTATCCTGACGGTATTTGCAGGTGCTCCGCTGACACAGACCATTTACGGTTTCCTGCTGATGCAGACGATGCAGTCATCTGACGCAGATCCCGGATTCCTTCTGGGTCTCGGTGTTGCTTCCGGTTTGGCAATGTGCTTCTCCGCGATCGCGCAGGGCAAGGCCGGTGCGGCCGGTTCCGATGCTCTCGGTGAGACCGGTAAGGGATTTTCACAGTACATCATGGTAGTCGGTCTTTGCGAGTCTGTTGCACTGTTTGCACTGGTATTCAGTATGGTAGCGCTCGGATAATCGAACGAAAAGAAGAACCCCCGGTTCCTGAGTGGAATCGGGGGTTTGCTTTTTAAATCATTTCTTTCGCACGGCTCGTTGTCTGCGCTCACTATATGTGTTCCGTGTGAAGCGGTTCCTCCATATAGAGATGATCTTCAATCTCTTTCCATTTGCGCTGCTTGCGGGAATCCTTCGGAAGCAGGTTTAAAAATTCCAGATTCTGCAATCTTTTAAAAAGATTGTCTGAGCGGGATAGCAGAAATACAATCTCTAGTTCACGCTTGGAACGCTGGAATAAGTTTCCGGCTTTGGCATAAACATAATAAAGTCTCAGAAGGAAATCATAAACAATACCCAGATGATCGCGCGTCGTTCCGAAATAATGGCAGCCATCGCAGGCAATCACAGGCTGGCCGGTGATGTATTCAATCAGATCGGATTCGGAATGAATCGGCTGCGCGAAATCAGTGAAAGCATGGCCGATGCAGTCTAACTTGTGGGCATCGCTGCCTCCGGTACCGGGGAGGTTGTACTGTTCCGCAAGAGCCGCCGCACGGCGGTTGGCCTCCGGCGCGATGCAGGCATTGTAAGTTTCCAGAAAATCAAATTCCTTTAGGATGTCCGGGGTCCGATGATAAATTTTAAAGTTAGTAATACTTAAGTACTTCTCACCTGTGGGATGTGCGGGTCCGAGGATACCGTGGAAAGCATGTACGATTTCAATGAGAAGCCGAACCGGAAGGCCCCGGATCTCTAAAATCGGCAGACGAACATGCTCCGGCATAACCACCAGAATATGGCCGGCGTCGCAGGTGTCGTATTCAATTCCCTTTAAAATGGTAAAATCCTGAAAGACAGGGTCTTTTTTATTACTTTGATAATAACGATATGCTTTGTAGGAATCGTGGTCGGTGATAAGCATGCCGTCGTAACCCAGCTCCTTCAGGCGAAGGACATAGTCCTTTAAAAATACCTTGCCGTCCGGCGAACCCTCTTTTGTATGGCAGTGCATATCAAACCGCATCGTTACTTTCTCCCCGTTATTAAAATCAAACTCGTATAACCCAGATACATTAATTTTAGCAGATTTCAGGAAAAAATCCAGTGAAAAGAAAAAGTTTACAGATAATTCATCTGAAGATTACAAAAATGAAACATTTTTGCTGAAAATCGACAGAGCGATCGCCTGACATTTCCGGTCGGATTCACACGGTTTATGTTATAAAAAATTTACATAGATTATACAAATACCTGGTTTGAGATTTTACAGTACGTTTCTACAATAATAACATAAAGGAGGGAGTTGTATGGAATTATTGTGGAACCGTTTGTCGGAGAAAAATAAATTGCTGCGAAAACCGTATTTTTCATTTTTACTGGTGCATACGCTGTTGTGGCTGCTTCCCCTTGGAATTGCTGCTGCAGTGATCTGTCATTTATTAGCGATGCCGACAGTGGAGGTGATCCGGTGGAGCGGCCTGATTGCCGGATATCCGGGAATCGTTGTCGGGTTTTTCGGGGGTTTGTTGTATTTGATGAGAAATCACTGAATGCATTGAAAACAGGATGGTAACACGCAGTTTGCTGTCTGCATTTTTTGATATGAGTATAAACGATAAAGAGAGCCGCGGGAGAATGTATCCCGCGGTTTTCTGTTATAGAATCACTATTATAGGGAACCAGACTCAGAACATTCACAAAATCCTCCTTTACACAACCTGATTTTTTACATATAATGTGTAAAGCGGCAAATTGGGGGTGCGAAGATTTTTTCCCTGATGCGAAAAGCCGCTTTTACCTTTATGAGGTATGGAACGTGGAATAACCGGCAGCGGTTTTAGGAGTTTTGGAGGAACAGATAATGAAGAGACGTATGACACGGTTCCTGCTTGGCGGAGTGATGATATTGTCATTGCTGATGTCCGCCTGCGGCAGTTCGGGTTCTGAGAAGATGGCGGAGTATAAGGAGTTGGGGATCACGCAGATGGAATCCGGTGATTATGAAAGTGCTGTGCAGAGTTTTCAGAAAGCTCTGGATCAGTCTTTGGGGAGCATCGGGGCGGAGGAACTGGACATCTGCTATTACAAAGCGCTTGCCTTGTACAAGTCCGGTGATGCGGACGGTGCGATTGAGGCCTATACGGCGCTGATCGATTATGATTCGAAAAACTGGGAAGTCTATTATCTGAGGGGGAATGTTTATCTGGCAGAAGGACAGGAGGAGGAAGCCTTGGCAGATTATGCACAGGCAGCTTCCCTGCATGATGATGCGGAACTGTTCGTCAATATTTATGAAAATCTTGCAGACGCCGGCCTTGCAGAGAGCGGACAGACTTATATGGAAAAAGTGCTCAGCATAACGCCTTCTGACGCAGAGGAATATTATTTCGTGGGAGATATGTATTATCTGATCGGTGATTACGAAAATGCGAAAACAAACCTTCTGGCGGCACAGGAGGCAGGCTATGATAAGGCTCTGCTGCTGCTCGGTGTGATCTGTGCGAATGAGGGAGACAGCGCATCGGCACAGACATATTTTTCGGCTTATATGGAAAAGTATCCGGAAGACGCGCAGGCTTTGAATGAACTGGGGGAGAGCGCGCTGGAAGCAGCCGATTATGAAGATGCGGTTACTTATCTTGAGTGTGCATTGGAAGCAGGCGATACCGATATGGAGATGATTATTTTGAAGAATCTGATCATCGCCTATGAGTATTCGGGTGATTTTGAGAGTGCCTATGATACCGCGAAACAGTTTCTAGCCAGTTATTCGGACGAAGAAATTGAGCGGGAGTATATATTCCTTGAGACACGGGTAGGGGAAGACATCGAAGCACCGTCTGAAGACGATACGGAGACAGAGGATGCAGATACATCCGGGGAAAATGTTACCGCGGATGAAGAAACGGATACATCCGGGGAGAATGTTACCGCGGATGAAGAAACAGATGCATCCGGAGAAAGCAATCCCGCGGATGGAGAATCAGAAGCGGAAGAAAATGCGGATGATGTAACCGGGGAAAGCGATGCCGCGGAATAGATGATGCCGTTTAAAAGTATGATAAGAGGGATATTTCATGTATGAGAATGCGGAAATCATAGAGCGTGTGATTCTGGTTGCGGTCAGTGAACGCGACGGCGATGACACCGGGCATTCCCTGACGGAGCTGGGTGAACTGGCGGCGACAGCGGGAGCTGAGGTGGTCGGCACACTGGTACAGAATCTGGACCGGGCGAATCCCGGCACCTATCTGGGTTCCGGTAAGATTGAGGAACTGAAGGACCTGATCTGGGAGCTGGATGCTACCGGTGTGGTTTGCGATGATGAACTGAAACCGATTCAGATGAAGAATCTGGAAGAGGCACTGGACACAAAGGTGATGGATCGAACCCTGCTGATTCTGGATATTTTTGCGGCCCGGGCAGCGACCAGTGAGGGAAAGCTGCAGGTAGAGCTTGCTCAGCTGAGGTACAGCCTGACACGTCTGACCGGTTTTGGGCGGTCTATGTCCCGTCTGGGCGGCGGCATCGGCACCCGCGGTCCGGGTGAAAAAAAGCTGGAGACCGACCGCAGGGTAATCCGCGAACGGGTCTCGCATCTGAAGCAGGAGCTTAAAGATGTGGTTCGTCACCGGGATCTTACGCGAAGCCGGCGTATGAAGAATCACACAAAGGTGGCAGCCATCGTGGGCTATACAAATGCGGGAAAATCTACGCTTTTGAATTCTTTGACAGATGCCGGTGTGTTTGAGGAGGACCAGCTTTTTGCAACGCTTGACCCGACAACACGTATGCTTGAGCTTTCGAATAATCAGCAGATTCTTCTGACGGATACGGTGGGATTTATCCGCAAGCTGCCGCACCATCTTGTGGATGCGTTTAAAAGCACGCTTGAGGAAGCGAAATACGCAGACTTCATTATCCATGTTGTGGATGCGTCGAACCCGCACTGGGATGAGCAGATGCATGTGGTTTATCAGACCCTGCAGGATCTGGGGGTAACAGATAAAAAGATAATTACTCTCTTTAACAAATGTGACCGGCTTACCGGAGATGAGGTTTTTCAGGACTTTCGCGCGGACAGGACGCTTCGGATCTCGGCGAAGACCGGAGCCGGCCTTGAAGAGTTTCAGGCGATTCTGGAAAAGATGCTTCGCGCAGATAAGGTGCTGCTCCGCCATACGTTTACTTATGATAAGGCCGGGGAAATCCAGCGAATCCGGAAATACGGGGAGCTGATTCAGGAGGAGTACCGGGAAGATGGTATCTATGTGGAGGCATATGTTCCGGCAGATCTGATGTAAAAAAGATGATGAAAACCTGTAAAAAAGTATTGACAGGGAAAAATGAATTTGGTATTATAATCGAGTCGTCGGAAATAAGGATGATGACGAATGTGGAAGTGTCGGAACTGGCAGACGAGCAAGACTAAGGATCTTGTGACTTTCGAGTCGTGTGGGTTCAAGTCCCATCTTCCGCACTGGTTTGACACCCGCGGTTCAACGAGTGTTGAACAACAATTACATATGCAGGAATGGCGGAATTGGCAGACGCGCACGGTTCAGGTCCGTGTGAGCATTGCGCTCATGAGGGTTCAAGTCCCTTTTCCTGCACTGTTTGAACAGCAAGAGCCCTGGAACAGCGATTTCCAGGGTTTTCTGTTTGTTTTTTGTAAAAATAAAAAGGAAATTCCGGATTTTTGCCGAATATATATTTTAGAAGATTGATTGCAGTATGAGGATATATATATGACAATTCGGGAACAGTTGGAACTGAGAGAGCGGGAATATTTAAGCCCATTCGCTTCCCTGAGTGAGAATTCCAGGGGGCGGGATGCGGAAGAACCGCCGTGTGATATTCGCCCGGTTTATCAGAGAGACAGAGATCGGATCCTGCACAGCAAGTCTTTTCGCAGACTGAAGGATAAGACGCAGGTCTTTTTGTCGCCGAAAGGCGACCATTATCGGACTCGTCTGACGCATGTGCTGGAGGTATCGCAGAATGCCAGGACGATCGCAAAAGCGCTTCGCCTGAATGAGGATCTGGTGGAGGCCATTGCGCTGGGGCATGATCTCGGTCATACCCCGTTCGGACATGCCGGGGAGCGGACGCTGGACCGGCTCTGCGAGGGCGGATTTAAGCATAATGTCCAGAGTGTCCGCATCGTAGAGAAGCTCGAAAAGGACGGTGAGGGCCTGAATCTGACCTGGGAGGTCCGGGATGGCATATTAAATCATAAGACGAGCGGCAATCCGGCCACGTTAGAAGGCGGGATTGTCCGATTGTCGGACAAGATTGCTTACGTGAACCATGATATTGATGATGCAATTCGCGCCCATGTGATGCGGGAGGAGGATATCCCAATCGAGTTGCGCCGTGTGCTTGGATTTACGACGAGAGAGCGGCTGAATACTCTGATTCATGATATTATTACCACCAGCCAGAACCGCAACGTGATTCGTATGTCGGATGAGGTGGAAGCCGCGCTGAAAAGGCTTCGGGCATTTATGTTTGAACATGTTTATACCAATCCGGTGGCCAAAGGCGAGGAAAAACGGGCGGAGGAGCTGTTGGAGCGGCTGTTCGAATATTATATGGAACATCCGGAGGAGATTTCGCAGACGAATTACCGTATGCTGGAGCTGGGCGAACCGAAAGACCGGATTATCTGCGATTATATTGCAGGCATGACAGATCAGTACGCAGTCGCAAAGTTTAACGCGATCTTTGTGCCGAAGCAGTGGCAGGTATACTGACAGGAAGGTACGAGATGCCGTTCTATCCTGACGAACTCATAGAAGAAGTACGTTCCCGCAATGACATTGTGGACGTCATTTCCGGCTATGTGCGATTACAAAAAAAAGGCAGTACATATTTCGGACTCTGTCCTTTTCATAATGAAAAAACGCCGTCTTTTTCCGTTTCCCCGAATAAGCAGATGTATTATTGCTTCGGCTGCGGCGCCGGAGGAAATGTTCTCACTTTTGTCATGCAGTATGAGAATTTTACGTTTCAGGAGGCGATGCAGAGTCTGGCGGACCGTGCGGGCGTTACGCTGCCGAAGCAGGAGATGAGTACCGCGCAGCGGCGCGAATCGGATCGGCGCGCAAAGATCCTGGAGGTCAATAAAGTTGCGGCGGAGTATTTTTATCATTTGCTGCGGAGCCCGCAGGGAACGCATGCGCTGGAGTATTTTCAGAAGCGGGAATTGTCGGCACAGACGATGCAGCATTTTGGTCTGGGATATGCCAACAAATACAGCAATGATCTGTATCAGTATTTGAAAAAAAAGGGTTATTCTGACGAACTGTTAAGATACAGCGGCCTGGTAACGATTGATGAGGCGCGCGGCGGTTATGACAAGTTCTGGAACCGGGCGATGTTTCCCATCATGGATGCCAATCACCGGGTCATCGGTTTCGGAGGCCGTGTGATGGGTGAGGGGGAGCCGAAGTATCTGAACTCTCCGGAAACCATGGTTTTTGATAAGAGCCGGAACCTGTACGGACTGAATTTTGCAAGATCTTCCCGGAAACAGGGCATACTGCTCTGTGAAGGGTATATGGACGTGATTGCTTTGCATCAGGCGGGCTTTGACAATGCGGTCGCGGCGCTGGGGACGGCGTTTACTTCCGGACATGCCAGCCTGTTAAAACGGTATACAAAGGAAGTATATCTTACCTTTGACAGCGACGGTGCCGGCGTCCGGGCGGCACTCCGTGCGATCCCGATTTTAAAAGAAGCCGGGCTTACCGCGAAAGTGATTGATATGAATCCATACAAGGATCCGGATGAGTTTATAAAGGCTCTGGGTGCGGAGGCGTATCAGGAGCGGATCGACGCGGCGGAAAACAGTTTTCTCTTTGAAATACGGATGCTGGAGCGGGAGTATGACCTGGCGGATCCGGAAAGCAAGACGGCGTTTTTCCGCAAAGTATCCGACCGCTTGCTGGAATTTCGGGAACCGTTGGAGCGGGAGAATTATATCGAGGCGCTGACACGGCGGTACCAGATCGGCTTTGAACAGCTGAAATCCATGGTAAATCATGCGGGTACCCGGCGCGGGATCGTCTCCGAGAGAAAACCGCTGAAATCCGGTATAAATGAGAATAAAAAGAAGGAAGACGGGATGAAAAAGTCCCAGCGGCTGCTCCTGACCTGGCTGATCGAGGAACCATCGCTTTTTGACCGGATTGAAAAATATATCAGCCCGGAGGATTTTACGGAGGAATTATATCGTGAGACGGCGAAAATCCTTTTTGACCAGCATGCCCGCGGGGCGGTGAATCCTGCGCAGATTGTCAGCATGTTTCCCGACGAGGAACAGCAGAGGGAGGTGGCGGCACTCTTTAACGCAAGGATTGTATCGGTGGATGAGCAGCAGGGCAGAGAAAAAGCTTTAAACGAGACTGTGAGGCGGGTTAAGAAGAACAGCATTGAGTATCGTTCGCGTAATCTTGACCCCACAGATATCGCGGGTTTGCAGAAAATCATCGAGGACAGGAAAAGCTTGGCAAACCTGCATATTTCTACTGATTAAGGAAACAATGATACTAAAAAATACATATTTTCTGGAAGGATGAATACAATGGCAGAAAAAAACGAGCAGAAGATGAAAGAGAATACAGAAACCAAGATGGCACAGCTTCAGAAAAAGCTTCCGGAGCTGCTGGCGCTTGCGAAGAAGAAGAAAAATATGCTGGAGTACCAGGAAGTCAGTGATTTCTTCAAGGATATGAACCTCAGCCCGGATGAGATTGACCGTATTCTGGATTATCTGGAGGCCAATCACGTAGATGTTCTGCGGATGGCGGAAGATGATGATGAGATTCTGATCGATGACGAGGATAACGAGCCGGATGTGGAGGTTGAGAAGATTGACCTGACTGTTCCCGATGGCGTCAGCCTCGAAGACCCGGTGCGCATGTATTTAAAAGAGATTGGTAAAGTTCCCCTTTTAACTGCAGAAGAGGAGATTTTTCTGGCGAAGGAAATGGAGGATGGCGCCGTCGCTCAGGAGAAGATTGATATTCTGAAGGGACGCATGGAGAATGCCTCTGAGGAGGAGAAGGCAGAGCTGGAGGAGGAGATCCGCACGCAGTCTGAGATCGCTGAAAAAGGCGCTGATGCGAAAAAGCAGCTGGCAGAGGCCAATCTCCGTCTGGTCGTGAGTATTGCCAAGCGTTATGTGGGGCGGGGGATGCTTTTTCTTGACCTGATTCAGGAGGGAAATCTCGGCCTCATCAAGGCGGTGGAAAAGTTTGACTATCGAAAGGGATATAAGTTCAGTACCTACGCGACCTGGTGGATCCGTCAGGCGATTACCCGTGCAATTGCTGATCAGGCCAGGACCATCCGTATTCCGGTGCATATGGTTGAGACCATCAATAAGCTGATCCGTGTCTCCCGTCAGCTCCTGCAGGAGCTGGGGCGTGAACCAACCCCGGAGGAGATTGCGGAGGAGATGAGTATGCCGGTGGAGAGAGTGCGTGAGATTTTAAAGATCTCCCAGGAGCCGGTATCCTTAGAGACCCCGATCGGTGAGGAGGAGGACAGCCATCTGGGTGATTTCATCCAGGATGACAATGTGCCGATTCCGGCGGACGCGGCAGCATTCACGCTGTTAAAAGAGCAGCTGGTGGAGGTGCTCGGTACGCTGACCGAGCGTGAACAAAAAGTCCTGCGCCTGCGTTTCGGCCTGAATGACGGCCGAGCACGTACGTTGGAAGAAGTCGGTAAGGAATTTAACGTCACCCGTGAGCGCATTCGCCAGATTGAGGCGAAGGCGCTTCGAAAGCTGCGCCATCCGAGCCGCAGCCGGAAGCTGAAAGACTATCTGGACTAAGAGGGTGAATTATCTAAAGCTGTGGAAGGAGTACTTTGGGGAAACAAGATTTTTCTGTTAAGAATAATATAAAATTATCAGACCGGCTTCATGCTTTGGCAGATATGATATCTGCCGGGAACCGTCTTGCGGACATCGGCACCGATCATGGCTACATACCCATATGGCTTTGCATAAATGAGAGGATTCCGTCCGCTCTTGCGATGGACGTCAGAGTAGGACCGCTTTTCAGAGCGGAAACGCATATCCGGGAATACGGTCTGACCGACCGGATACAGACCCGTCTTTCCGACGGACTGGAAAACCTGGGTGAAAATGAGGCGGATACGGTACTGATTGCCGGTATGGGCGGGCGCCTGATGCTGCGTATTTTGTCGGAAACTGCCGTCCCGGAGAGTGTGGCGGAACTAGTGCTTCAGCCGCAGTCAGATATCTTTTTGATCCGCCGCTGGGTTCGGGAACATGACTTTCGGATTGCAGAGGAGGATATGGTTGAGGAGGACGGAAAGTATTATCCGATGATGAAAGCGGTGCGGGCGGAATCGGTTTCTGAAAGTAGTAACGTCAGAAATGGCGGTGAGCCGGCGGCGTTGGCATTGTCTGACGAACAAAGAACGAAACTGGAAGATCAGTTTGGCCCGGTGCTATTAAATAAACGCCATCCTGTTTTGCGGCGCTGGCTGGAAAAAGAACTGAAAACGACGGAAAACATCATTGTTCAGCTTGAGAAAAACAGTGAGAGGAATAGCAAAAGAATGTTTATTCGACGGCAGGAGCTGCTGCAAAAGAAAGCAGTATTATTAAATGCTCTGGAATATTACCGATAATCTATTGCACAGGCGGTTGGAGGACTCAGCCAAAAAGTAAATGCATGCGTGTAAAAACAATTCAATAAAGGGCACTTTCCCGTGTCCTGTTTGAATTCGTTTTTGCAAGCATGTACGGAATACATGATCTGAGTCCTCTATCCGCCGTCCAAAAAAAGGAGAAGAGGACATGTCTATTTTGACAATTCACGGGCAGAAGCGGGAGTACCCGGCCGGCACTCCCTTTCAGGATATCGCCCGTACATACCAGCCGGAATACCCGGACGACATTCTCCTGGTTCGTTATCAGCAAAACCTCCGCGAACTTTTTAAGGAAGTGGAGGGTGACGGTGAACTGGAGTTTGTCACTGCTGCGGAGAAGTCCGGCCGAAGTACATACCGCAGGACGGTGACGCTGCTCATGGAAGCGGCGGCTCACGGACTGTACCGGGCCGATGATGCGGCAGGAACGGCGGGACACGATGCTGTCGGGCAGATTCGGGTAATTGTTCAGCATTCCATCGGAGCCGGATATTATTGTGAATTCCGTCAGGGGAAAGCCTGCCTGCCGGCGGACACGGCCCGTATTCAAGAGCTGAAAGGAAAAATGAAGGAACTGGTCAGACGGGATCTGCCTGTTTTAAAATATTCGGTTCGGACGCAGGATGCTGTCCGCTATTTTGAAGACTGTCAGCGGGAGGATAAGGCCAGCCTTTTTCGCTATCGGCGCAATTCCCGCGTGAACCTCTATGAGCTGGCCGGTTACCGCGACTATTATTACGGATATATGGCGCCATCCACCGGATATTGCAAGGCATTTGATCTGGTGCCATATCAGAAAGGGTTTATGCTGGTGTTTCCGGAACGGGATACACATATCGTGGCGGATTTTCATCCGATGGATAAGCTGTTTCGGACAATGGATGATGCCGCTGCCTGGGGGGAGAGCATGGGCGTCCGCACGATCGGAGATCTGAACAATGTGATCGCTGACGGCAGAATTCAGGATCTGGTACTGGTCCAGGAATCCTGGATGGAGCAGAAAATCGGCGATATCGCGGAACAGATTGCGGGAGATCTGCGTCGGAAAATCGTCCTGATCGCGGGACCGTCTTCTTCGGGAAAGACTACATTCTCCCACCGGCTGTCGATTCAGCTTACAGCTCAGGGACTGCGTCCTCATCCGATTTCCCTGGATGATTTCTATGTGAACCGGGAGGATACGCCGCTGGATGAAAACGGGGATTATGATTTTGAATGTCTGGAAGCGATTGACATTGCTTTGCTGAACCAGTGCCTGAGAGAACTGCTGGAAGGAAAGGCAGTCACCCTTCCGGTATTTAATTTCCGAACCGGGCACCGGGAGTGGCGGCAGCGCCCGCTTAAGATCAGAGACGGAGATGTGTTGGTTATCGAGGGCATTCACGGGCTGAATGAAAAGCTTACGGAGCAGCTGCCGAAAGAGAGTAAGTTTAAGATTTATATCAGTGCCCTGACGCATTTGAACATAGATTCTCAGAATAATCTTTCTACTACAGACACCCGGCTGTTCCGGCGCCTGGTACGGGATGCGAGGACACGGAACACAAATGCCAGGGAGACACTGGCGCGCTGGCCGAGCGTCCGCCGCGGGGAGGAGAAAAATATCTTTCCGTTTCAGGAAGAAGCAGATGTTATGTTCAATACGGCCTTGATTTATGAGCTTCCTGTGTTAAAATGTTATGCGGAACCGTTGCTGTTTTCCGTTGACAGGGGCTGTCCGGAGTTTGAGGAGGCGAAACGACTGCTGAAGATTCTGGATTATGCGCTTCCGGTTCCGGGAGAAAGCATCAGCCATAATTCAATATTGAGGGAATTTATGGGAGGAGGATGTTTCAACATCTAGGTAACGATTAAGATGTAATTATGTTACTATTCACGGTCCTTCACCTCACATGCGCAAAAGCAGCCGCTTGCGCGTCTGGCGCAGCAAAAGGCGCTTCTCATCTTTTTGCTTATGTGGGTGAAGTTCCTGCTTCACAGGCCTGATTGAGAATATCATCAGTCTCTTACGTGCGAGCACGACGAGACCTCAGATATTTTCAGCTGTGCATAAGTTCGATTACAAAAATCGCAGATTTTTTATCTCACTAATCAACCGTGAATAGTAACTGTGAGTAAGACAGGTGATCGCGGCTGCATGTGCCGAAAGGCCGCAGACGAGGAAAGTCCGGGCTTCACAGGGCAGGATGCCGGATAACGTCCGGCGGAGGCGACTCCAGGGATAGTGCAACAGAAATGTACCGCGTTAGCAACGAGCCATGCGGCTGGCGGAACAGGACACTTTTTTGCAAGCGTGCTTGCATAAAAAGGGGACTGTTTCGTCAGACACACGGCGACTGCCGTGTAACGAGAATCGCAGGGCGATTCGAGTGACCGCATGGCAGGTTACTGACGTAAGGGTGGAAAGGCAGTGTAAGAGACTACCGCCCGGGTGGTAACATCCGGGGCATATGTAAACCCCATTCGAAGCAAGACCGAACAGAAGCGATGACGCGGCCCGCCAGCTTCAGGTAGGTTGCTTGAGGTAACCGGTAACGGTTACCCTAGACAGATGATCACTCAACGACAGAACCCGGCTTATCGTTTTGCTCACATAAAAAGCGCCCTTGCGGCGCTTTTCTTAAAAAATTAAATGTTTCTAAAAAGATGGCAGGATGGTTGACAGCCTTATTTCAAAGCGTAAAATAAATAGCAGAAATGAGGTGCATGAAACTTATGAGAAACAGATTTCAGGATTTTATGAGTGACCGCTATGGAAATGATCAGCTTAACCAGTTTCTTTCTACTGTTACGCTGGTGCTGATTATTGTGAATCTTTTCGTGAAGAATCAGATTCTCTGGTATATAGCGATCGTGCTTTTGGTTTGGACATATTTTCGCATGCTTTCCCGGAATGTCGGGAAGCGCAGCGCGGAGAATGACCGTTTTCTGGATATTACCTCCCGCTTTCGGAGGAACGGCGGCAGCGGAGGCGGGTACGGACGTCAGTCCCGGCAGCGCAGCTACAGCAGCCGGCCGACTGCCGAAGAGCGCAGGGCACGGCGGGAGCAGCAGAAGTATTATCGCTTTTTCTCTTGTCCGCATTGCAGCCAAAAGGTGCGTGTCCCGAAGGGAAAGGGCAGGATTGAGATTACCTGTCCGAAGTGCCGGACGACATTCATTAAGAAGACCTGAACTGTTTCAAAACGGACATGACTGCTGACGCAGTCATCATGTATGAAAGTCGTCGAATATCCAGTCATCCGGCCATGCAAGCATGTCCATCTGTCTGCTATTCACGATACTTTCATAGTAAAATATCCATCAGAGCTGTGATGAGAGCAGCTTTGGACAGGAGTTCTTATGTTTGGATATATTTATGTCAACCAGAAAAGTTTATCGGATGAGAGTAAACAGCAGTATCAGTCTTATTATTGCGGCCTGTGCCAGGTGTTGAAAAAAAGCAGTGGCGTAAAAGGCCAGATACTGTTAAACTATGACATGACGTTTCTGATCATTTTGCTGACGGGACTTTATGAACTGCCGAACGATGAGCAGCGTTTTATCTGTCCGCTTCATCCCGGGAAGAAGAAAACGGCGTATATTAATGAAGCATCACAGTATGCTTCCGATATGAATGTCCTTTTGTCTTATCACAATATGGTGGATGACTGGAAAGACGACCGGAATTTGCCGAAGCATGTGATCTCGCAGATGTTGAAGAAGGATTACCAGCGCATTTCTGAAAAGTATCCGCGTCAGTCGCAGGCGCTTGAAAATTATATGAACCGTCTGGATATGCTGGAGGCAAAGCGTGAGGAAAATATTGATGCGATCGCCGGGCTGACCGGAGAGATGCTGGGGGAAATTTTTGCCTGGAAAGATGATATATGGTCAGAAGAGCTGCATTGTCTGGGATTTTATCTGGGCAAGTTTATTTATCTGATGGATGCCTATGAGGATCTGGATCGTGACCGACGCAGGAACGAGTACAATCCGTTCTTAAGCCTGGCAAAGGAAAAGCCGGAAGATTTTGAGACGATCAGCAAGCTGATTCTGACAAGTATGATGTCAGAGTGTGCCAAGTCATTTGAGCGTCTGCCTATTTTATTACATGCGGATATTATCCGGAATATTCTGTATTCCGGTGTCTGGTCAAAGTACGAGTATCTGCAGGAGAAAAAGAAAAAACGGAGGAATCCAAAGAGTGAAAAGTCCGTATGAGGTTCTGGGCGTCTCGCCCGGAGCCACAGATGAGGAAATAAAAAAAGCATACCGAAAGCTCAGCCGCCAGTATCATCCGGATTCGAATGTGAACAGTGCGCATCCGGAAATAGCAGAGAAGAAGTTTAAGGAAGTACAGCAGGCATATAACCAGATCATGAAGGAGAAGCAGCAGGGGTATACCGGCGGATATCAGAATGGCAGTGCAGCCAACCGCGGTTATGGTTCCGGCGGTTACAGCCAGAGTGGTTATGGACAGAGCGGCTATGGTCAGTCCGGCTACAGACAAAGCGGTTACGGAGGACAGTCTTATGGCGGACAAAGTGCATACAATGATTCCCCTGAAATGCGTGTTGCCGCTAATTATATCAACAGTGGACACTTTAATGAAGCATTAAATACATTGAACCGTATGCCTTCCAGTCAGCGTTCTGCGCGCTGGTATTATTTTGCCGCGGCGGCTCATCAGGGTGTGGGAAACAATGTCCAGGCGATGGAGTTTGCAAAGCGGGCGGTTGAGATGGAACCCAGCAACATGGAGTATCGCCAGTTCCTGCAGAATCTGGAGTTTGGCGGAACCTGGTATTCGAATATGGGGTCTTCGTATCAGAGACCATTCGGCAACGCGGGAGGGATTTGCCTGACGCTCTGCTGCTTTATGTCCATGTTTGGCGGGTGCTGCTGCCGGCCGTTCTGAAATTGATAGAGAAATGTACCCTCTCTCGTATCCTGTGCGTAGAATTTCAACTGCCGGGGAACGGTTGAGAGAAGGATTGAGAAAATATCAGAAAAAGAGAAAAAAGAAGCCGTTGCATGAACTTCACTTACAGGGAAGATGCAGCGGCTATATTTTCTGTTTTATTCCGCAGTATCGGTCTCGTCAGATGTGCTCTCATCCGATGAATCATCGCTGCTGTCTTTGTCCTTGGAAGAGTCTTTCTTGTCTGTCGTTTTTTCGTCAGAGGAAGTAGTTTCATCGTCTGTCGTTTTTTCGTCAGAGGATGCGTCTTCATCTCCTGTTGTCTCTTCGTCAGAGGATGTCTCATCATCGGCACTTTCCTCGGATTCATCTGTCTCATAGGAATCGGACCATGGCGTGAGATTTGCGAAGGAAATCTGTCCGTCTTCTGTCAGGAAGATTGCGGCGCGAAGGTCTGTCTGATCGGCCGGAATCTCAAGAACACACTGGCTGGTTTCCTCCTCGCCGGAAGCCGTGTAAATGGTAAGGTCAGTATAGTCGGAGGAAATCTTAAAGACGATTTCGGAAGATGCGATTACTTCGCCGGTGCTGTCTGTAATTTCGCAGGTGAGTACTGTGTTGCCGGGAAGAACGCTGCTCTCGAGGCTGCCGGAATCGTCCGTTGCCGCGGAGATAATCTCTCCGCTTTCATCAGAGAATGTAACTGTGGCTGAAGCCAACGCGTTTTGTTCGGCATCATACCAGACACTATGAACCTGAAGGGTACCGTCGGAGAGATCCTCCGTCTCTATCTCGGCGGAGAGTGTGGTCTCCTCTTCATTGATTGTAGTGAGATCGACTGTGCCGCAGCCGCTGAATAATAAAACACTGCCTGCTGTCAATACGGAGAGCAGGGATAGCATTGCTTTTTTCTTCATATCTGATTTTCCTTTCCGGGCTGTGGCTTATCTGTCTTCTGCTACTTCGTACAATTCATAAATTATCCGTGCATGCCATGCCCATTTGATTTCATATTAATAATGTTTTAGCAAATAACCGGATGAACAGGAAAGTAATTCTGACCGGCTGTTTGCGAATCGCAGTTTTAGTATTATACAAAAGGCGGAACATTGCAAGAGGATTTTATAAAAAATTCGAAATCTTCGATGGTAATCCCGGTGCTGCGGTTGACATTTGCGAACCGATGCAATTATAATAGTAAAGATGTAACAGCGAGCAAATCGCTATGATTGATCAGAATATGTGAGGAATTAAAAATGAAAAACAAATTGCACTGGAAAAAGCGAATGATTACCTTTGCCGCGGCGGCCGTGCTGACCGTTGGCGGGACGATATACGGTTCATCTGTCACAGCCTGGGCGACTCCGGCATCCGGAGTGTCTGTCGGCGATAATATTATTGTTCGTCAGTCGGCAGTGGACGGCGCGCAGATCGGCAGCCTGACATCGGGGCAGGCAGTCACTATTGAGGACGAGACGACGGGATCCGACGGTTATACCTGGTATCAGATTTCTTTTACTTCAAATGGTTATGATCAGGTCGGATGGGTTCGCAGCGACCTGCTGAGTACGTCGGATGAAAGTCTTGAGACGGGGGAGACAGAGTCTGAAGGGACAGTTACTACGACTACGGGTGATGAAGAAAGTGTTTCTCTGGTGTTCGAGACAGAGAGCGGCGCCATTACTCTGACGGATATTCCGGAGGAGGAGCTGGCTGTGGTTTCTGATCGGTTTGTGGATGCGAGCCTGGATTTTTCGGAGGGAACGATCACAGCTCTGCAGCTTGCGGAGCCGGATGAACTGGTCGCTGACGATGCTTCTATTGTAGATTTTTATTATGTCTATGGCAGCAATGATATTGGCGAGACAGGCTGGTATGTCTATAATGTGGATGACGGGACGATACAGAAGAGTCTGCTGAATATGCAGTATAGTATTTCGGATACGGAGGATGAGGAGTCGGATGCCGACTCGGCGTTTGAACTTGATTCTCTGACAAGGATGCTGATCAGTGCTCTTGGCGTGATCTGTCTGCTTCTGCTCATTCTGGCGATTGCGTTTTCTGTTCGTTATCGCCGACTTCGCCGTATTCTGGAGGAAGAGCTTGACGAGGAGGATTATGAGGAGCCGACCGCTGCGGTGAAGAAAAATGAGGAGCCGAAGCAGGGTGAGAAAAAGAGAAAGAAGAAAAAACAGGAGCCGGAACCCGCAAAAGTGAATAAGGGACAGAAGCCGAAGGAACCGGTTCGGGCAAAGGAGCAGGCGTCAAAGCCCGCACAGGAGAAAGAGTCATATGATGCGGAGGAGTACGGACAGAGTGCAGAGTATTCCGCAAATGAGGAATATGGACAGCAGGCAGAGTACTCTTCAGAAAAGGTCAATGGACAGGATACGGAGCTTACTGCGGAAGATGTTTACGGGCGGCATGCGGAGAACCTTACAGGAGATGCGATTGGGCAGACTTCGGAGCCGGATACTGCTGCAGAGACGCAAGGCGTGAAAAAATCCGAAAAAACGGCTGCTGAGGACAAAAAGCAGACAGTCCGTGAGAATGAAGTCCCGGAGAAACGGAAAAAGAAGGCAAAGAAGCAGAATTCCGTGAAGATGGAGGAGATTACGCCGGAGCCGACAACCGAGGTGATGGGAGTCGATATTATGGATTTGGATTCCATGGATGACACGGACTATGAGACTCTCTTGAACCGTTATCTGGAGGAGGATCTTGCGGCCGTCGGGGAAGATGCCGATGATGATAACTTTTTCGGCGAGAGGATGGAACAGAAAGCCGCAGCAGAGGAAAAGTCAGCTGCAGAGAATGCTTCAGCAGAGAAACTGAAGAAGTCGGATGATGATTATGATATCCCGCTGGAGGAGGGGGCAGATTACGATATTACCGATACCGGTGAATCAGATATCATTGATCTGAGCAAACTGAGAATGCCGGATGAAGAGCCGGAGTTTTATGATGACGAAGATGACGATGATCTGACGTTTCTGTGATCGGCACTTTATTTACAACAGAATAAATTTAGAAAAAATACATTGGGGAGAAACGGGAGTACTTAAGAGAGATGGAGCTACATATTGATTTTGACAGCGAGGAAGCCTTGTATATACAGCTACGTGACCAGATTATTTACGGCATTGCCACAAAATAGTATCAGGAGGGAGATTCTCTCCCTTCAGTGAGAAGTCTGGCGGATGCAATCGGCATTAACATGCATACAGTAAACAAGGCGTACGCCACCCTGCGCCAGGAAGGGCTCCTTCGGCTGGGACGAAGGACGGGCGCTATCATAGCGGTGGATCTGGATAAGCTGAAAGCGATGGAGGAGATGCGGGGACATCTTCGTCTGGCGGTTGCCAGAGCTTTTTGTAAGGGACTTTCCAGAGAGGAGATTCACCAGATAGTGGATGAGATTTACTCTGTTTATGAATAGTAACCAGGTAAGGAGGTTCATGTAGATGCATTTTCATGCATACACGAAACAGGCCAGGCAGGTGATGCGCACGGCGCAGAATCTGGCGTGCGAAAAGCAATCACGTCTGCTAGGCACAGAGGATATCCTGCTTGCCATGCTGCGGGAAAAAAATGGTGTGGCAGGTCAGGTCCTTCGCGGGCAGTCTATACAGGAAGAGACCGTCCGGCGAGTGATCAGTGAAATGATTCTTCCGGATCCTGCGGAACCGGATGAGATAATCCCGGAGGGGATGCAGCTTCTGCCGGAGACGGAAGCGGTACTGGAGAGAGCGTCGCAGCTGGCGCGGCAATATGAGAGCGAAACGATTGGGACAGAACATTTGCTTCTGTCCCTATTAGAACATCCGGATTGTGCGGCCACGCAGATACTGACGGTTCTGACGGTGAATCCGGATCAGATGTATGGCGAAGTATTGTTTGCCATGGGCAGGCCCATGGAATACGCGAAGATAAAAAAAGTACGCCTCAGAAAGAGGGAAGAGGCAGGGACTCCTCTTCTGGAGCAGTTTTCTACTGACCTGACTGCCCGCGCACGGGCCGGTGAGCTGGATCCGCTGATTGGCCGGGAAACTGAGCTGACAAGAATGATACAGACGCTGAGCCGCCGCGGAAAGAATAATCCCTGCCTGATCGGGGAACCCGGGGTAGGGAAGACCGCAATTGTGGAAGGCCTGGCCCGGCGGATCGCGGAAGGCAGTGTGCCCGATTTTTTGCAGGGACGGCGGATATTGGCGCTGGATGTCGCCGGTATGGTGGCGGGTACAAAGTACCGGGGCGAGTTTGAAGAACGGATGAAGGGAATCATCAAAGAGGCGGAAGGCGCAAAGGATATCCTGCTTTTTATCGATGAACTGCATACGATCATCGGAGCCGGAGGCGCCGAGGGGGCGCTGGACGCGGCGAATATCATGAAGCCGGCGCTCTCCAGAGGAAAACTTCAGGTGATCGGCGCTACAACAGTACAGGAATATCGAAAACGGATTGAGAAGGACGCAGCGCTGGAACGGCGGTTCCAGTCGATTCTTGTGGAAGAGCCGGATATTGAAGAAACAGTGAAGATTCTTACCGGACTGCGGGATCGGTATGAGGTGCATCATGGAGTTGAAATCACGGATGAGGGTGTCCGTGCCGCCGCAGAGCTGTCCGCTCGATATATCAGCGAGCGGTTTTTGCCGGATAAGGCGATTGACCTGATGGATGAAGCGGCGGCTAAGATTCATTTGCGCAACGTGCCGAAAACCGCAGAGACGACGGAAGAAGAAAAGGAAGTTGCACAGGCCGGTCAGATGCTGGAGGAAGCTCTTCGGAACGGAAGAATCGCTGAGGCAGCTGCACTTCGGCTGGATCTTCAGAAAGCACGGGAAGCGTATGAAAAGGCAGCCGGGAAACAGCACCGCAGCCGCAGAAAATTGACAGTCGGCGCCGGCGAGGTGGCGGATGTGGTTTCCGAGTGGACACACATTCCCGTGAGACGTCTGACGGAGGATGAGTCTGTCCGGTTGAAAAGGATGGAAAAGTCTCTGCACAAGCGTGTGATCGCGCAGGATGAAGCGGTGCAGGCAGTCGCGAAAGCGGTTCGCCGCGGACGAGTAGGTTTAAAAGACCCTGCGCGGCCGATTGGCTCTTTCCTTTTCCTGGGTCCGACCGGTGTGGGAAAGACTGAAATCTCCAAGGCGCTGGCGCAGGAAGTTTTCGGCACGGAGGATGCGATGATCCGTGTAGATATGTCGGAATATATGGAAAAGCACAGCGTTTCCCGTATGATCGGTTCGCCGCCGGGATATGTGGGATACGATGAAGGCGGTCAGCTCTCTGAGCAGGTTCGCCGCCATCCATATTCCGTGATTCTGTTTGATGAGATTGAAAAAGCTCATCCGGATGTTTTTAATATCCTGCTTCAGGTGCTGGACGACGGGCATGTGACAGATGCGCAGGGGCGCAAAGTCGATTTTAAAAATACGATTATAATTATGACTTCGAATGCCGGAGCAAAATCCATTGTGGAGCCGAAAAAGCTGGGATTTGCGGCAGTGGAAGATGAACAGCAGAATTATGAGCGCATGAAAGCCAATGTTATGGATGAGGTTCGGCGGATTTTCCGCCCGGAATTTTTGAACCGTATCGATGAGACCATTGTTTTCCATGCATTGACAAAAGAGCATATGAAGCAGATTGTTTCTCTGATGACCGGGGAACTGGAACAGCGCTGCAGGAAGCAGCTGGGAATCGAGCTGACGGTCCGCGATTCGGTGAAGCGATATATTGTGGAGAAAGCATATGATCCGAAGTACGGCGCGCGGCCGCTGCGGCGGGCAATCCAGACGATGCTGGAAGACCGGCTGTCGGATGAGATTCTTGCCGGTCGTGTGAAGAGCGGGCAGGCGGTTGCGGCTGCAGTGCATGGAGGGGAGATCGTGTTTCTGGCGTAATTAATACGGACGGGAGTGAAAAATAGGTGAAGCCGGTCCGTAGGTATGGAAGGGAAATACGGACGAGGGTGGAGAAACAGTGAAATCGGTCCGTAGAACCTGACAACAAAGGTTTCGTACAGCGAGGGAGGAAACATAAAAAGAATGGCGAAAAGCAAGAATATAATTTTCTTCTGTCAGAATTGCGGTTACGAATCCGCGAAGTGGCTGGGGCAGTGTCCGGGCTGCCGGGAGTGGAATACCTTTGTTGAGGAGCCGACAGCGCCGAAAGGTACGGGCAGCAGTAGGGGAAGCAACAGTTACGGCGCCGCAGGCATCGGTGTCCGGGCCTCCGGCGCGCGGGATTTAAAGCCCGTGACACTTTCTCGTGTGCAGATGAGCGGGCAGGAGCGCTTCTCGACCGGAATCGGTGAACTGGACCGAGTACTTGGCGGCGGTATCGTTCCCGGCTCTCTGGTGCTGGTGGGCGGCGACCCGGGTATCGGCAAGTCTACACTTTTGTTGCAGGTCTGTCGAAATCTGGCTGCGGATGAGCGGAGCGTGCTCTACATTTCCGGAGAGGAGTCGCTGCAGCAGATCCGGATTCGGGCAGATCGAATCGGCAGCTTTACGGATTCTTTAAAGCTGTTGTGCGAGACAAATCTGGAGAATGTTGCCGAGGTGCTGCAGCGAGAGAAGCCGCAGGTGGCTGTCATCGACTCGGTTCAGACCATGTACAGTGAGAATGCAACTTCCGGACCGGGAAGCGTTTCCCAGATTCGTCAGGCAACAGGTCTCTTCTTGCAGCTGGCCAAATCGCTCGGAATTACCATTTTTCTGGTCGGGCACGTGACGAAAGAGGGTGTTGTGGCCGGGCCGCGCGTTCTGGAACATATGGTGGACTGTGTCCTTTACTTTGAGGGCGACCGCCATGCGGCTTATCGTGTCCTGCGCGGAGTGAAAAACCGTTTCGGTTCCACGAATGAGATCGGCGTCTTTGAGATGAGAAAAGAGGGACTGGTCGAGGTGGAGAACCCTTCCGAATATATGCTGAACGGAAAGCCGGAAGGGGCTTCCGGTTCCATGGTTGCCTGTTCCATTGAGGGAACGCGTCCGATTCTGGTAGAGATACAGGCACTGGTCTGCAAAACAAACTTCGGACTGCCTCGGCGGACCGCAGCCGGCGCGGATCTAAACCGTGTCAACTTGTTGATGGCTGTTTTGGAGAAGCGCGCCGGGATTCATCTGTCCTCCAGCGATGCCTATATCAACATCGCCGGCGGTGTTCGCATGAACGAAACCGCGATTGACCTGGGTATTGTGCTGGCCATCGTATCCAGTTATAAGGAAGTCCCCATTTCCGACCGCACCATCTGTTTCGGTGAGGTGGGATTAAGCGGCGAGGTCCGCGCGGTCAGCATGGCAGCCGCCAGGGTGCAGGAAGCCAGGCGGCTTGGTTTTGAGAGGTGCATCATGCCGAAAGTGTGCGTGACAGAGCAGATGAAAGAGAGCGGAATTGAGATTATCGGGGTAGGGAGTGTCCGGGAAGCAATCAGCTATATCTTGTAAAACAAAACGAATGATAAAAAAGTATGATAAAAATAAACCTTTTTGTTGACTTTTGTCTCTCAGAATGGTACTATCTAGTGGTGCCGGGGCCTGTAGCTCAGCTGGTTAGAGCGCACGCCTGATAAGCGTGAGGTCGGTGGTTCGAGTCCACTCAGGCCCATATAGGGGAATCATACAATGGCAGTATCACGGTCTCCAAAACCGTTCATGGGGGTTCGAATCCCTCTTCCCCTGCTCAGAAAATAGCATAAAAACCGTATAAAACCTTGAAAATGAAAGGTGCTTTTGATGGTTTCCAACTGGATTTGAAAAAGTCCGGCTAATCAAAAAAGTCAGCGGTTCCAATCAGTTTACAAGCATGTTGTAAACTTTTTTTATTTATAACTTTTATTTATGTCCGGGTTCAAAATGTCCTGCTTATATAATAAGGTAAGAACAAAACAAACGAATGATATACTGAATGTGTTAAAAAAACATGACATTTATTTATAGTGGAAAAACGATGGCACGAACACATTCGGTAATGTGCTAAAAGGCATTCTGCAGGTGATGGTATGACAAAAAAAGAAGTACAGCACTATTGGAATTATTTCTGCTCATTAACAAGACGGCTGCAGAATACGACGCAGTATGTTGATCACAGAGCAGGTGATGATGGGAAACTTAAAAATGGTAAAGTCTGTTCCTTTGAGTTTCAACAGATTATCACGCTGGCAGCTACAGAGTTTGAAAAATTAAGTAAGATAATCTGTTTAGAAATAGATCCAAATTTTAATTATAAAAGTGCGTCCATTAAAAAAATATCTAAGAAAATACTAAAAGAGTATCCGCATATCACTGAAACACAGATAGTATCCGATTATCAGAGGCTGAAACCACTGAAAGGCTGGCATATAGGAAAAGACGAGAACGATCAGGCAGGCAAAGAAGGTAAAGATATAGTCTTTGGACTTGACTGGTGGGACGACAATACAGATTTGAAGCATCAGACATTTAAGAAATTTGATTCTGCAACACTTGAAAATGCGGTCAGTTCTGTCGCTTCACTTATGGTTTTGGAATTGTACTTAATGCAGATTATGTTGGGAACACTTGTTATAGCGATAGATAAGCCGTGCGATTATTTTGCCTGCAGTTATGCCGGAGACATTCTCTATATAGACGAAGAACCGCTTCCGGATTTCCGTGAGAATAATTAAAGTTAATATATGCGTGTTAAAGGGGTGATATAAGATGGAATCTATTCAGACTACAGGTGGGATATTTACAAATGAGATAAAGACAACTATTATTCATAATATTTGCGCTGTTTTTCATTGCAAAGAATCTGATATTGAATCACTTACACCTGTACAAGCTGGTATGACAAATATAGTACTTTCTTTTTGGCTGAACGGCGGAAAGTATATCTATAGGCACCCAGGTCTTGGTTCCGATTCATTGGTTGATCGAGGCCGGGAAACGATTATGCAAAAGGTTGTAGAAGATGTTGGTATTGATACGACATTGGTTGCTATGGATGTGGATTATGGGTGGCGAATTGCCAGGTTTATCGAAAACAGACCTTTTGATTATCACAATCTGAATGATATGGTTCGTGCAATTATGCTCCTTAGGACGCTTCATGAGGCTCCGTGTAGAGTTCGATGGAATTTTGATGTTATTGAAAAAGCTGAAGGGATAAAAGCTGAGATTGCTCCTGAAGAATATGGGCATTTTGAGCAATTCGGGGAAATTAAAAAGCGGATTTATAAGCTTTCCAATCTCACAAAGACAGATGGCATTCGTCAATGTAATGTTCATGGCGATGCGCGTGATGTTAATTTTTTGATTAATAAAGAGGAAATTTATCTAATTGACTGGGAATATGGCGGGTATGGTGATCCGGGATTTGATTTGGGGTCGTATATTTGTGGCGGAGATCATTCTATTGAGGAAATAGATCGCATCCTTTTTACATATTACAGAAGAAAGCCTACTCCGATTCAGAAAAGGCATTTTTATGCCTATATCGCTATAACAGGTTGGTTTTATATGCACTGGACAATGTTAAAGGAATCAAAAGGGCAGAAGGTCGGTGTCAACAAGGATTTGTGGTATCATTATGCGAAAGATTTCAGTGTGATGGCGCTTGATATGTATAAGGAGGCTTAAGTTTGACATATATAATCTTAGCGGCAGGAAAAGGAAGCAATCTCCGCCCTCTGACTTTAAAATATCCGAAAACATCTTATAAATTGGATGAAACAACAACGGTATTACAACGCATGGTTCGCAGTATAAGACGGTTTGATAAAAAAGCTGAAATTGTTGTGGTGATAGGATACTTGTCAGACCAAATTAAGCATGAATTGGAAGAAGATAATGTAAAGTTTGTAATGAATCCATTCTACGAAGTTACCAACTCTATTTCGTCTGTCTGGTTTGCAAGAGACTATCTTGAGCGTGAAAACGTAACAATTGTTCATGGTGATGTTGTGTTTGATGACTATCTGTCGGAGAACTATCTGGTGAAAGAGACGGACAGACCATATGTGTTGATTGATAAATCCTTTGTTCAACCTGGCGGTTATAACGTGGTTGAACAGGAAGGACAGATTCTTGTTATGAGCAAAAAACTCGAATATTTCAATGCAAGGTACTGTTGCATGTCGAAATTAGATGCTGTTTCTGCGCGTCTTGTAAAAAGAGAAATAGACAATATGATTAACTCCAATATGTATGACCAATACTTTGAGGATTCATTGGTTCAGATGATTATGTTCCATGGTTTTCAGCTGTTTGGCGTTGATGTGAATGGGCATGAATGGAACGAAGTTGATGTTGTGGATGATATGTTGAATGCGCAAAAAATACATGGTCATTCAAAACTTACGGTAGATGGAGGATTAGAAGATTAATGAACGTAGCCGTGATTTTAGCAGGGGGAGTAGGCAGCCGTGTCGGAGCGAATATCCCCAAGCAATTTATTGAAGTTCTAGGAAAACCTGTTTTAGCATATACAGTGGAAGTGTTTCAGAAGTGTCCGGAAATTGATGCTATTGAAATTGTGTGTATTAAGTCTTATCTCAATTACATGGATGAGATGAAAAAGAAGTACGGGTTTGACAAAATGTTATGGGTTACTGAAGGTGGAGATACTTTTCAGGAATCAGTATTAAATGGTATAAAAAATCTGGAAAAAAAGGTGGATAGGGACGATATTGTACTAGTTCACTTTGGAGCATCACCTTTTATAGAAGATGATATTATTACAGATGCAATTCGTGTTTGCAAAGAAATGGGAAATGCAATTTCTGCAACAGATTTTTATGTTTTGTCCGGTTTGAAAGACAGTGTGAATTCTGTTTTGGATCCCGGTAATGCTTCATCAAGATATATAGATAGAGATACCATTGCGTGCATGAGTACTCCCCACGCTTTCCAATATGGATTTATCGATGACATGTACAACGAAGCAGTTGAGACAGGTATAATTAATGAGGTAGAACCACATACTACAACGCTTATGTATAAGATGGGAAAGAAAATTTACTTTTCTAAGGGAAGCCAGACTAATATTAAAATAACTCGGAAAGAGGATTTAGATTTATTTGAAGGATATATTTTGATGAAGCAGAGAAGAGACATGCAGTTATAAAAATATCATTGCTTCAAAAGTGACTATGGAGGAAAAATGAACTCATTAAACACTACGCAAAGGCATTTGTTGAAGTTGCTTTTGGAAATAGATGCAATTTGTAAAAAATACGATATTAAATACTTTATAGACTACGGTACAACGTTAGGTGCGATTAGACATGAAGGGTTCATACCATGGGATGATGATATTGATATAACAATGACGGAAAGTAACTATTATAAGTGGGTAGAAGCTTGTAGAATTGAGTTAAATCCGGAAAAGAGAGTGTATTGTGATGGGCGGCTAGATAGAGATTTCCCGGGTGTGTTTGGACGTTATGTAGATGTAGAAACTATGAGGTTGGCAAGCACTTTTAAGTTTTGGGAACCCATATGTGGACAATCTATTGATGTCTTTTGCTTTTTAGAATTGCCCGGTGATCCTGAAAAAAAGAAAGAATGCATCGATCGATATTTTGTATATGACGAATATTCGAATTCTAGTTATCGGCATTATAGAATGAAGACTGATAATCAGATGAAATTATATCGGCAATGTTGCTTTTGCCTTAGTTTCCAGAGGATTTCCGACTAAAGCCAGTTGATGGAAATTCTTGGATT